>CAZYYS010000062.1:0-20207 GCA_964651015.1 uncultured Verrucomicrobiota bacterium | reverse complement strand
AGGAGGCAAATCTAGGTTAACGAGCTTTGAGCCGTCAACGGTTTTCACGGATTCGTGAAGCGAAGCTGCTATTCCCTTGAATTGGCTTGCGGCCACATGCACATTGCGCGCGTTTATGAAGATTTCAGCCGCTCTGTTACTCGGGCCGGTGTTGGTGCCGGTGTTGATAGCACAGGCGATTGCCCAGAGTTCGGCGGGGCGACTGGAGCACACTCGCCTCGATGGCAAGGAATACGTCCGCTTGACTGATTGGGCGAGGGCTAACAATTTTGAAATCCGCTCGCTCAAAAAGGACGAAATTGTTCAACTGACCAAGGGCTCCACGCGGTTGATCTTTACTGCTGATTCAAAACAAGCGCAGGTCAGCGGAGTAGACGTTTATCTCTCCTTTCCTGTGCTTGCGCGGAACGGCGGGCTTTACATCGCCCAACTTGATCTGCAAACCACCATGCGTCCATTGCTAAATCCTCCTAAAAACCAAGCAGGCAAGAAGATCAAACTGATTTGTCTCGACCCCGGCCATGGTGGAGCGCAGACGGGTACGTCGGATGGTTCAAAGTATGAAAAAACCTACACCTTGCTGCTCGCGCAGGAGTTGCGCAACCAGTTGGTCCGCGCCGGACTGAAGGTTACGCTAACCCGAACTACCGATACATTGGTTGACCTTCCGGTGCGCGCCGACCTGGCCCGGCGCCGCGGTGCCGACCTATTCGTCTGCCTTCACTTTAACAGTTCCCCCGGAGCCAAGAACGAAGTCAAAGGGATCGAGACGTATTGTCTTACGCCGGCGGGCACCAGTTCTACAAACGCGCGCGGCGCGGGTGCCGGGACTGGTCATGTGCCGGGCAACCGTAACAACGATAAGAATGTGTTCCTGTCGTATCAGGTCCACAAATCACTGGTCAAAAGTCTGCCAGTGGAAGATCGCGGGTTGCGCCGGGCGCGCTTTGAAGTCCTGCGGGCAGCGGAAATGCCGGCCGTGTACATCGAAGGCGGTTACATGTCGAATCCCGCCGAAGCCAAGAGGATTTACGACCCGGCGTATCGTCGGCAGATGGCGCGAGCCATTGTGGAGGGTTTACTCGCGTACAAGCGACAGGTGGAATCCGGTAGCTGATCCGGAGTAATCGGGTGAATCAGTTATTCACTCCATTTCGATCTTCCAGGGGCCCAGAAACTGCAGGTCGTCGATTAAAAAATCACGCGGCCCGGCACCAATAAATTCAATGGTGAACCAGTCCACACTTGCAAGCGGCAATTTGGGAAAAGACGCGAACGGTAAATCGATCTTTTGCCAATGTTGATCCAGTTTTGGTTGGACGGAACTTACCGACAAGACCTGGTTCGTCGTAAAAGCATTCGCGAACAATGTGAAACGGGCCCGGCCAGTCCCTTTGCTTGCGCACAACCAAACGCGGATACCGGTGGCCAGGTTTTGTTGGATTTGCCAGCCGCGAATCCGAGTGGTCGCGACCGTGACGGAGTGCTTGCCGCTTGGCAGCGATACACAGAGAGCCGAATGACCATTCTTCGGGGTGGGATCAATTTTCAACTCGACAATTTCTGGGGCGGCTGTCAACAAACTCCAACCTTCCATCCCCATTTCAAACCCTTCAAGGAACGGCCAGAAGATTCGCGATGGCTCTTCAAGTCCAGCCGTCCGTGGAAGGCAAATTCGCATTGGCGACAAATTCGTCGCAGTCCCGGCGCTCACCTTCACGAAATAGACCAGCGGCAAATCGACGTCGTCCACTGGTACCTTCGTTTCCCAATAATCCCCCTTCCAAGTCATCGCGTAGGAACACCAATCTCGAACTGGCCAATGTCCCAACTCATCAGCACTCGCAACAACCGTGACACTGGCATTGGTGTTGACCGATTGCGGTGACCAAAAAACCTTGAGCCGCCCCGCGTTCGCTTCCGCCCGCAAACTTTGAAAAGTACCGTGATCGATGAGATTGGTGTTCACTCCGGCCGGAAACTGGACAAAATTAGTAATCCATGTGTCAGCGAGCGCGGCATTCGTCAGCGAAGCACCATTAGTCGTCAGGCTGGGCACAATGCAACACAGTGTCAAAGTCAGCCCCTTCATCACTCGCCCGATTGAACTCGACGAATTGGGTCGATCTTTGAACCTTGAACTTTGAATTTCACACTTCATCATGCCATTGTGAGCATCGTCACCAAAACCGGCGACAAAGGCGCAACTGGCCTGATGTATAACCGACGCGTCTCCAAATGTCACCCGCGCGTCGAGGCTTACGGGTGTGTCGATGAGCTAAACGCAACGCTCGGATTGGTGCGGGCTACTGGTGAACACGACTTCGTTCGTGATAACATTCACGGCATTCAAGAGGACTTGATCATCCTCATGGGCGAGCTGGCAACCGCAGTGGACGATCTGCCACGGTATGTGAGTGATGGTTTTTCGCTCGTTACTCCCGACCTGACAGTGAAGCTGGATAAACTTGTTGATGAAATCGAAGCGCAGAAAATCAGTTGCAAAGGGTGGGCAACGCCCGGTGCGAGCGTCCACTCCGCCGCACTGGACCTCGCACGCACGACGTGTCGCCGCGCGGAAAGACGGCTATGCGCGTTGCAGGAGGCCGGGCAGCTTCACAATCCCGAAATCATCACCTACCTGAATCGGTTGGCAGATTTGCTTTGGCTGTTCGCGCGGTGGGTGGAGGGGCGTAAAGTGAGCCCAAGCTCCTCGTGACTATTGGCGACGATGCTTGTGCATCCAGATGACCTTGAACTTTCGCCGAGCATACTCTAATGCTGAACCCATCAATGAACGACTCGACCGGACCAAAGTTGCCCAAACTGCCATTTTTTCTTGGGGATGCTGTTTGCTTGGGCATGGCTTACTTGATCTACCAGCAAGGCACACCACCGATGGGGAAGTGGGAGATGCTTGTTTGCGTGGTGACGGTGGCGTTCGGTGCGCTACTCGGCGTGGCGCCGTTCCTCCTGGAATATCGCGCGGCAGTCAAACTGACCGAAGCTGTTACATTGACTGCGACGGTGGAGAAGGTCAGGAATCTCGATCACGTTGCCAACCTGATTGGCCAGGCCACCGCCCAATGGCAGGGCGTTCACGAGGAATCGACCAAAACGCTTGGCCTGGCGAAGGAAATCACCGATCGCATGACGGCTGAAGCGCGGGCCTTCAGCGATTTCATGCAGAAGGCCAACACCAAGGAGAGAGCTACGTTGCGGTTGGAAATCGAAAAATTGCGTCGTGCCGAAAACGATTGGCTGCAAGTGCTTACGCGGATACTCGATCACGTTCATGCGTTGCATCAGGCAGCGCTTCGCTCAGGGCAGCCGAGCTTGGTTGAACAATTAGGAAATTTTCAGAGCGCCTGCCACGAAGCCTCCCGCCGGATTGGGTTGATTCCTTTCCTTGCCACGCCCGGAAAACCATTCGATGCGACCAATCATCGACTCGCGGATCAAGAAGCCGAGGCGACCAAGGATGCGCGCGTTTCTGAAACGATAGCCGCGGGTTACACGTACCAGGGCCAGCTCATTCGCGCCGCATTGGTCTCCCTTCAACCGGGCGAGCAGGGGAACTTGCCGTTGGCCGATAAAACGCCTGCCTCGGCACGTTCCTCGATTGGATTGCATGTCGAGCCCACGCGGAAGCGCATGGACAGCAGTGAACTCGCGAAAGACTTGGATCCTTCCCAACGTAGCGCTGAATTGACACTGGCCGCGAAACAAACCTCCTTGCTTTGAGTCTCAAGGTCCGATCGACCGTGCTTTGCGTGGAGGGCATTCAACCGTTTTAGATAACGCAAGAAAGTACAACCAGCATTCCGTCACCGGTCGCCGATAGATGCGTCCCAGCGCTGCGGCATAGAGTTTTATCTGTGGCTCATACAGTTTGACTTTATCCGCCAACTCCCCGTCGGCGAAATGATCCGTCTTGAAGTCCAGCAACCAGATTTCATCCGGCAAAAGAACCACCAAATCAGCAACGCCCTGCACGACCACGAATTCATCCTCTGTTGTGGATTCCAGTTTCTTATCCACCAATTCGGACAGTTCCCTTGGTGAGAAACGTGCCGTAAACGACAGCTCACGCTGCACATGCTTCACGTTGGCTCTGATCTTTCGGCCGGTTTCCGATGCCCAAAAGGACGCCAACGCCGGCAGGTTCAAAGCCACTTTTTGTTCCGACGTCAAGATCTGTTCGCGCTCCAACCGGTCCCCTTCGCTCGCGAGCGCAGCCACACCGTCCACGCAGTCGAGTGATACGAACTGCAAAAATGTATGATGCGCGATCCCGACTTCAGCGGAAGACAAATTCATGGTTGTGATTGCTGGTTGAGTTTCCCTCTGAAATCTGAAAAATGGTTGCACCTCCTCCTCTGTCTCTTCCGCCAGCCGCCGTCGGACAGCCGACACGGAAGTCTTGGCCGGTTCTTCCGTCGCAACCCGATGGGGATATTGCCACGCCAATCGCGACCGTAACGATTCCAACGTCATCGGATCAACGTGAGTAAGGAGATCCTTCTCTCCTTCCACTTTTCTGTCTGCGGATGTGACGTAGTCGTCTTCAACCAAACGCCACTCAAGTAATTGACTTCGTCCGTTTGGTTCCGCGAGCCAGTTGCGATTTCCGGTCAGCCGGGGCGCCAACGGTCCAATCCAATCGAGATACCGCTTCGCCGCCAGGATCTGTTGCGTCCCAGGTTGAGCTGCGGTTATGTTCTGCCACTCGCCCTCGGCGCTTTTGCGTGTCGCCGTGCCGGTCAGGATCAACTTGTCGCGGGCACGGGTCATCGCGACGTAGAGGAGTCGGAGTTCTTCCCCCAACGTTTCCCTTTTCTGGCGTTTGCCGGCCAGCCAATACGGCAGACTCGGATACCGCTGTTCGGTTTCGGGAGGATGCACATGCGGGCAAAGTCCGTATTCCTCATCCAGTATGATATCCGCCTTAATGTCAGCAAAATTAATCAGGCCGCCCAGCCCGCCAACGACAACGACCGGGAATTCCAGTCCCTTGCTCTTGTGGACACTCATCAACTGAACGGCGTCACCCGTCTCGGCGCGGGCCGGTTCGCGGTCTTCCTCGACCTTCTGTTGCGTTTCAATGAACTTCAAAAAGCGAAACAATCCCTGCCGTTGAAACTGGTCGAATTGCCGCGTCATGCCCAGCAACCGTTGCACATTGGCGCGTTTCGCTTCGCCGCGAGGCTGCGCCCGCAACCAGTCTTCGTAATGCGTTTCATCCAGCACGGCCTCGAGACAATGCGAGAGCGCACTCTGGCGCGCCAGCCGCCGCCACGCCGCAAATGATTTCAGGAAAGCGTCCACCTTGGGCCACGCCTGTTCGCTCGCCTTTGCGAAAGCGTCGTCGCGAGCCGGCGATTTGGAATTCGCGACGTTGCAATGAAATTGTTCCAACGCCTTCCAAAACGGTTCGCCCGCCAACTCCAGACGGATCGTAGCCAACTCATCCAGCGACAAACTGACCAGTGGCGATCGCAGCACCGCCAGCACTGGAACATCCTGTAGGGGATTATCGAGCAGCAGTAGCAGACTGAGAAGATCGCTGACCTCGGGAGTGTCAAAAAAACCCCCGCGCGCCGCCTCGAGCGGAACGCCGAGTCGCGCAAACTCCTTGGCGAAACTCTCTGCCTTGTTCCTGGGTGACCGAAGCAGAACCACCATGTCGCGCCAATCGACGGCTCGATATTTCTTCGACCGGCTGTCCCACGTTTGAAACGAGCGGTCCTTCAACTCCCGGAGTCGCAGCGCGATCAACCGTGCTTCCATTTCGGCGTTGGAAAGATCGGTGACATCGCTGGAGTGGGCGAGGCCGTTCTCCAACTCCTCCTCGCTTTCCGATTCTTCCTTGCCAGTCAGGCGGAGGAGCAACTCCACTCGCGGAGTTGCGTCCGTTGCCTGGGATAACTCTTTCCGTTCCTGCGGTGAGCCGAAACGCAACTTCGCAGCTTCGTCATAATCCACGCCGCCAACCTCGGATCGCATCAGTGACGCAAACAGTGCGTTGACAAAATGCAATATTGATTCGTGACTGCGGAAATTGTCCGTCAGCGGAATGATCCGGCCCGGCGCGGTCGGCGTGCTCCATTCCGCTTTGTAGTTTTGAAAAATGTGCGGGTCGGCCAGCCGGAAGCGGTAGATGCTTTGTTTCACGTCGCCTACCAGAAACCGGTTCGTCGCCGCGCCTTCGCGCCCCAGACACTGGATGATTTTGTCCTGCGCGGCGTTGATGTCCTGGTATTCGTCCACGAACACCAACCGCAATTTCTCGCGCCAGTCCAGGGCGATGGGTGTCGGCCGATTGGCCAGTGCGTCCCATAACAATCGCAATGCGAACTGTTCCAGATCGTGGAAATCGAGCGCGCCCGATTCGCGTTTGGCTGCGTCGAAAGAACTGGAAAACTCCCGCGTCAGTTCCAGCAATGCCGTCATGTGCGCTCGCACCCAGCTCCAATCCTCCATCAAGGGATCGCGGTCCCCATCCGGGTCAACCAGCGGCTGAAGGAACCCCGCGTCCGCAAACAGTGCCCTTAACGGCGCGGAAAACTCGCCCTTCTTTCCCTTCGGCCAGTTGTCGTTTGCGATAAGGATTTGCGCCAATGCGGTGGTTGCCTGCGCGCGCGTGGGATTTTCAGGGAGGTTGCGCAAAGCCGACAGGCATTGCTGGGCGTTACTGTTTTCGGTCGGGAGATTTCGCAGGGCGGCGAGCCAGTCCGCCCGCCACTCGGCCAAACCCTTGAACAACCAGTTTTCCCATCCGCTGGCGTCGTACCGCGCGAATGAGTGCTTTTGCTTTGCAAGCCAGCCTTCGGGGTCAGGTCGGGCTTGGGTGTATTCGTGCAGACGCAACACCAAGTCACGAATCGGGCCGTCCCAACCACGCGCCTGCTTCAGAATGAGTTGCTGCACGGCTCCGGCATTTGGAGTCTGGCCAGCGTAATGCCGTTGCAGGACAGTTTCGAGCGTTTCCTCGGCCAGCAGGCGCGACTGCGCTTCGTCGAGCACGGTCAGTTGCGGGTCCAGTTCCAGCTCGTAAAAATGTTCGCGCACGAGTTGCAGGCAGAAACCGTGGAGCGTGCAGATTCGGGCGGAGTCGAGCAGCGCGAGTTGTTCGGCCAGGTGGCCATTTTCCGGGTGCGCGGCGGATTTGTTTTCCAACGCTTCCCGGATGCGTTGGCGCATTTCAGCGGCGGCAGCCTCGGTGAACGTGACCATGAGAATCCGGTCCAGCGAGACCGGATCGTTTTCATCGAGCACCCGCTGAAGACAACGTTCCACCAGCGTGCTCGTCTTGCCGGCGCCGGCGCCGGCCTCCACCAGCACATTGCCCTCGGTGCTGATGGCCAGTTGTTGGGCGGGAGTCAGCGGCATGAAAGTGACGTTCAGTTGCAGGTTTGGAACCGGGCCAATCTTGCTTTGATACAATCCGCCGTCACCAGGTTCTTCGCGTCAGGATAATTCCTGGGTACGCCGGTGGCGGTGACGGGTGAGCCGCGTCCGATGTTCGCGGCGACTTCAAGGTTCAGGGCGAGGAGTTGGGCGAGCAAATCCTTTTTGGCGCTGAAGCCGTAGGCGGGAACCGATTTTTCATCGTGTGCGGCTTTCATTTGGATGACTTTCCCCCTTCTCGAATCAACTCGTTGATGACCACGCGCAGACCGGGCCGCACGGGCATTTTCAGAAACATCGGATCACGCAGTCGGCGCAAATAAAAATGCACCCACCGCATCGCCCCCTGTCCGCGTGAATTGAAGGCGCAGACGCGATAAAACCAGGGTTCGTTGAGAGGAACGGGCGGTAGTGAAATGGCTTCCGCCTCGGTCTCGGCCATTTCCTCGTACTCCTTGCCATCGCGCGTCCGTTCCAACCGATACCCTTCCACGGCTACTCTGCCCGGCGGAGGCTGCCATGTGAACATCAAACCACCCGCGCGCGTGGGCCGACACCAGATCACCGTCAGGGCGTCGGGCGGTCGCCGGGGTGCGCGGCAAAGCCACGGTGCGGCGGTTGCGAGATCCAACATCAGTTCATTCATGCGCTGACTCTGCCACAGCAGGACGGACAAATACCGTCCAAGCCAAATCATTCCGCACTCGGTTTATAGGGCGGCGCTTCTTCCTTCGCCGAATAGAAATGGGCGGCGTCACCGTAGGCTTGTTCGGGCGTTATGCCAGGTTGCGGAGGTTTTGGCGGCTGCGCGTACAAGGCCGGGGTCTTTTGTTTGCCCGGTTTCGTAGCGGCGGTCTGCGACCGCCGGCCGCGTGTTCTCGGCGTTACGGGCAACAACGGCGCCGTAAGTTTCTCGTAGAGGGAGAAAAGGAATTCCACGCGCTCGCGGTCGGAGTGGAAGGGTTCGGGGCGATAGCATTTCTCCACGGCGCGATCCAATTCGGTGTGGGCCTTGAGCAATTCGGCCGGCATGGCCAGCGGATCGTAAAGGTCGGCCAGCGTGCCCAGGCCGCGCGGCGGCAGATGCGGCTCGCGCGCGGCCAGCACCACCCGCGCTTGCGCTTCCACCCGCTCCCGCTGCTCGGCGCTCACGCTCGGCCATGGGTAATTGTTGTAAACGAGTTTGTTTGAGTAGCGGTAACGCGATTCCAATCGACCGCAAACTTGTTTCATCCACGCCATGTGCATCGCAGAAGAAAGCACACCAAAATGGAAAGGCGTTGCGTCGGGAACAGCGGTGCAACTGTCGCCAATGATTACGTCCGGTGTGAAATAGCCAAAGGGAACGTATTTCCGATTTTCAGACGAGTGCCGAGGTATCAAAAGATATTTGCTCGTTGGCTGCCGCAGTTGATCAAACAAGGCAGGGCGATCTGCGCGCCTGCGCGTGGACTCCTTCTGGCTTTTCAAACGAAACTCCCTGACCGCCTCGACGCGGCGTTTTACTCCGGGATTTCCTCTTATCACGGTCGCTGGAGCATCAACGAGCCAAAGCACCCAACGTTGCTCGCCGTTGAGGTATTCGTCCGCGCTCAAGAATGGAAGGACGTATGGCGCTGCGCCCGGATTCTCTTTCAGAAACTCTTTCTTGTCTTCGTCTTCGATTATCAAGAATCCGCCGTCTGCTGGCTTGTTGCCGTTCACGATTGCGGGAACGTCGCAAACCGCTTCGCGGCGAATCGGCAACGCAAGGTCTGAACCTTCCACGAGATACGGACTGATGTTTTTTGCGAGCGTCACCGTTACCTTCTCGCCTTCGTAGTCGTAAATACGCTTGTTTGCCGCGTCGTAATTGCCGAAGCCGATGATGACAACATGAACGTGAGCTTTTCCTCGAGCTTCGCTTTCCCACGCGAACGTGCGATGCGCGAAATGAATTTTGATTCCGCGCTTCTGGAAAAGCTCGTTCCACAAGATGCCAACTTGTTCGCCCTGTGAAATCGAGTTTGTGGAAACGAAGCCGACGACGATGCGTGTTCCTTTGATGTAAACCGCCGCTTTCAAATACCACGCCGTCACGTAATCAAGGAATCCTGAGCCGACTGCTTCGCCCCAAACCAACGCTATGTCGTCCTCTTGCTGCGCGTCCATCAAGTGCTTTCCCACAAACGGCGGATTGCCGAGGACGTAGCTGCATTGGTCCGGCGGCAGAACGGTTTTCCAGTCGAGCCGGAGCGCGTTGCCGCAATGGATGTGCGGCGATTTCTTGAGCGGCAGGCGCTGGTAAAGCTGGCCGAAGGCTTCGGACACTTTCAGGTTCATCTGGTGGTCCATCAACCAGAGCGCGACTTCGGCAATGCGCGCCGGCCATTCGCCGATCTCGATGCCGTAAAACTGGTCCACGTCCACCTGCGAGAGCTTGTTGATTTCGTCGAGCGTCAGTTCCCTCTGCCCGCGGAACAGTTCCTGGAGAACTTCCAGTTCCAGCAGCCGGAGTTCGCGGTAGGTGATGACGAGGAAGTTGCCGCAACCGCAGGCGGGATCGAAGAACGTCAGGCGGCAGAGTTTGGCGTGAAACTCCTCCAATCGCGCGCGACGACGGGTGGAGCGGTCAGCCTTGATGCTCTCAAATTCGGCACGCAACTCATCAAGAAAGAGTGAGCGGACGACTTTGAGGATGTTCGTTTCGCTGGTGTAATGGCCGCCGATTTGCCGCCGCTCCTTCGGCTCCATGATGGACTGAAAGAGCGAGCCGAAGATGGCGGGCGAGATGCGCGACCAATCCTTGCGCGTGCAGGCGAGCAGCGCGTTGCGCATGTCGCGGTTGAAGTCGGCAAAGCCGAGGTGCTCGCTGAACAGGTCGCCGTTGACGTAGGGAAATTGCGCGAGGGTTTCGTCGAGATTCTTTTGCCGCTTCTCGATGGACGTGTTGAGGATTTCAAAGAGGCGGGCGAGGCATTGGCCGAGGTCTGAACCGTCTTCCTTGGTGCGGTTTTCGATGAAGAGATGAAACGATTCGCGCTCGAAGATGCCGGTGTCCTCGGCGAACAGGCAGAACAGGATGCGGACGAGAAAGCGTTCGAGGTCGTGCCCGGTATAGCCGCCAGCTTCGAGGGCGTCGTGAAGGTCGCCCATGATCTGGACGGCCTCGATGTTAACGGGGTCTTCCTCCTGAAGCGTGTGTTGCTTGTAACCGGGAATGAAGGCGAAGTGCTGGACGTTCTTGTGGAATTCCGCGAGCGGAAAGACGTGCGTCGTGCCGCGCTTCTTGTCGAACAAAGGCAGGTCGCGTTGTTCCTCCGGCTCAAGATCGTGAATGGCAATGCGCGCGAAGTCCGAGACGATGATGTAGCGGGGGATTTCGTCACGGCGCTCTCGGTCGCTGGCGAGATCGCGGATATACTGGAAGGCCTGCGTCTGGGCTTTGTGAAGGTCTTCGCCGAAGGATTTATGTTCGACGAGCATGATGCCCGGCCAGAAGAGATCAATGCGCCCGTAGTCACCCGAGATTTTCTTTACCGCTTCCTCGAAGCTGGCCACGACGCGGCGTTTGATGCCGAAGACCTGGAAGAACTCGTTCCAGAAAGTCTGCTTCTCGGCGCTCTCGCTTTTGACGCCGGCCCAATCGCGGGAAAACTTGATCGCGTTGTGGCGGATTTCATTCCAGGAAATCGGCATGGCGGGATTTTACCTGAAACTTGAAGCGGTGTCAGCAATCTTGGACTGATTGAACCATTGGAGTTACGGATGCGGTAATGTGGCTGGCACGGACGGGCACGGCCGACGGGGCTCGGCACCAAACAAAAAGCTCGTCTGTTCGCCGTGAAGGCGGCAAAAGTATGACACACCGGATGATTGGTGTATGCGTTTGAGTTGTATTCATAAACAGACGGGAAGTCTAGGCATGGCTGCCGTCAGGCAACACACACCGTCAAAACCGGATTCCTTGATTCATGCCAGGGAATAAACACCAGCCACAAATCGGAGATGAAGCGGCCCTGCGCCTGGTCATCGAAGGCACGGCCTCTGAGACCGGGACCGATTTCTTTCGGGCACTAGTTAAAAATCTCGCCGCAGTCATGGGGACGGCGGGCGCGTGGGTTACGGAGTATCTTCCCGACGCGAGGCGACTGCGAGCGCCGGCTTTCTGGCTGAACGGCTCTTTTCTCGATGGATATGAGACGCCGATTGACGGCACGCCATGCCAGGCGGTGGTCGAGGGCAAACGCCTGGTGCACATTCCCGACCGCATCTTGGATCTTTACCCGGATGAACCCGACCTGAAGCCGCTCAATGCGGTCAGTTACTTGGGCGTGCCGTTACTTGATGCCGATGGCGCGGTGATGGGCCATCTGGCCGTGCTCGATACGAAACCCCTCCCGCCGGAGCCGCGCCTAATTTCCCTGTTTGAGATTTTTGCGGCGCGGGCCGCGGCAGAACAGCGACGGCTGAAAATCGAGCGGCAGGTTCGCGAACGGGAGGAGGAGTTGAGCGCCCTGCTCGGCAGCGCGATGGATGCCGTGGTGGTGCTGGATGCAAGCGGCAGTATTACGCGGGTCAATCCCGCCGCTGAACGATTGTTCGGTTGCACGGCGGAAGACTTGACCGGCGAAAATCTGCGCGATTTTCTGCCAGCCGATAGCGCGGCCCGGTTCGACGTTTTTGTGAAGGAACTTGATGCCCGGCCTGTCGGCGAGCGCCAGCTCTGGATTCCGCAAAGTTTTACCGTTCAACGCTGGAACAAGACAACCTTCCCCGCCGAAGCAACGCTTTCCCGGTTCGAAAATCGCGGGCAGGTTTTTCACACAGTCATTCTGCGTAACGTTGATGAGCGAGTGGAGGCCGCGCGGCGGATCGAGTCGCTGACGGTCCAAGCCGAGTATCTCCAGGAGGAAATCCTCGCGTTGCATCACTTCGATGAAATAATCGGCCAGAGCGCGGCGCTGCGACAGGTCTTGCGCGACGTAGAGCAGGTGGCTGTCACGGATGCGGCGGTGCTCATCGAAGGAGAGACGGGAACGGGCAAGGAACTGTTTGCCCGCGCCATCCATACCGCGAGCCGTCGCCGCGACAAGCCGCTCGTGACCGTGAACTGCGCGGCGATCCCGGCCACGCTCATCGAAAGCGAGTTCTTCGGCCACGAAAAAGGCGCGTTTACCGGCGCCACCACGAAACGTGAAGGCCGGTTTGCGTTGGCCGACGCCGGCACGATCTTCCTCGATGAAGTGGGCGAACTGCCGCTGGACCTGCAAAGCAAACTGTTGCGGGTGCTCCAGGAAGGCACCTTTGAACCGGTGGGCAGCGCAATGACCCGTAAGGTGAATGTGCGCGTCATCGCCGCAACCAACCGTGATCTGGCGCGCGAGGTCCGCGAGAACCGTTTTCGCCAGGACCTGTTTTACCGGCTCAACGTGTTTCCGCTCCGTCTGCCGCCGCTGCGTGAACGCGTCGAGGACATTCCGGCGCTGGCCGCGTCCTTTGCGCGGCGGTTTGGTCAAGGCATGGGTCGGACCCTCGCGCCGCTGACGCCAGAGTGCGTGCGCTGGCTGCAAGGCTACGCCTGGCCGGGCAACGTCCGGGAGTTGCAGAACGTCGTCGAGCGCGCCGTCATTACCGCCGTTGATGGACGCTTGAATCTCGAGCGGGCGTTGCCAGAACTTAGAGGAGTTGAGCCAGCCGATGGCGAGCAAGTGGGCGCGCAGACTCGTATCCGCACTTCGAAGGAGTTGGAGCATCTTGAGCGCGACAATTTGATTCGCGCGCTGGAATCCGCACAGTGGCGTGTTTCCGGAGACGGTGGCGCTGCCGCGCTGCTCGGAATGAATCCTTCCACACTTCGCTCGCGCATGAAGGCGCTAGGCGTCAAAGCGCCCGCGTAACTCCGCTTTGGGCCGCGCCAGCGTGAGATTTCGCGACTGCGAATCGCGAGATTCCGCATTTCGCGAATTCTCACCAGCGTCCACAGCCGGCGGAGTCCTCGCAAGTGGCTGATTTTCAATGTTGCCTCACTTCAACGAGCATATGGCATTACAATTGCCATTGGTCGTTACGTTGCGCGTCGCGATCAGCAAGCGCGCGCGTAACATCAAACCAAAACCAAAAAACGAAATTGTTTATGCCAAAATATTTGATCGAACGAAACATCCCGAACGCCGGTAAGATGAGCCCCAAAGAACTGCATGATGCTTCCGGAAAATCCTGTCGCGTCCTGAACGACCTCGGGCCGCAGATTCAGTGGGTGCAGAGCTACGTGACGGACAACAAACTGTTCTGCGTTTACATCGCGCCAAGTCCGGAACTGATCCGCGAGCACGCCGTCCGTTCGGGTTTCCCCGCGGATTCGATCCATCCAGTGAAGACAATCATTGATCCGACGACGGCGGAATAGCCGTCGCCGAATGCAAGTGTTCAAGCGCGAATTTGTCGCTCGACTCAAACACCGATATCTGGAAGCAAAGAAGAAAGACCCGTATATTCTGTGCTGGCTGGCTTTTGTGGATGCCTGACCATCCGCTCTAGATTTTGTGTTCCATTCACAATAAACCAAAACAATTCAAGAATGTGCCCTATGAAAAATCGAAATCAACAAATGTTAGGCATCGCGGCTTACCTGGCCCTCGCATTGACCGCTCTCGAATCCATCTCCACCGCTCGCGCCGACGAAACCTGCTCTTCTCCCTACCTGGCTCGCATCGAGGGCCAGGAAGAATTCGTCTATGTCTGGACGCTCGGCGTCGAAGGACTTGGCGACGGCGCGGACAAACTCGTCGTCGTGGATGCGAAACCGGGTTCTTCGACTTACGGCAAGGTCATTCACAGTTCCTCCGTCGAAGGCCGAAATGAAGCACACCACGGCGGATTTACGGATGACCGTCGCCAACTCTGGCTGTCCGGCCTGGCGAGCAGCAAAATCTTCATCTTCGACGTTTACAAAGATCCCGCCAAGCCGCGGCTCGTGAAGACGATTGGAAATTTCGAGAAAACCACCGGCGGTGCAGTCGGTCCGCACGGCGTGTACGCGCTGCCGGGCCGCGTGCTCGTGCCGTGTCTTTCGAACGGAAAAGACAAAGGCGGGCGCACGGCCCTCGTCGAATACAGCAACGAAGGCGATTACATCACGACACACTGGTTGCCGACGAAGGACAACCCGCGCGGGGCGGCGGGCGCGGAGTTCGCTGACGGCTACGGCTACGATGCGCGCGTATTGCCGCGCAAAAATGTGCTGCTGACCACCTCGTTCACCGGTTGGAACAATTACACCCGCGAATTCGGTGGCCTGGTGAAGGATGCTGAGGCGATGAAGCAGTTTGGCAACTCAGTGGTCGTTTGGAATTTCCATACCCGCCAGCCGAAGAAGGCGTTTCAAGTGCCGGGCGCACCACTCGAAATTCGTTGGGCTTGGGGCGAGAAGCACAATTACGCCTTCACGGCCACCGCGCTGACTTCGAAGCTCTGGCTTTGTTACGAGGACGAGAAAGGTGAATGGCAGGCGAAGGCAGTTGCGCAAGTCGGACCGCAGGGCGGCGTGTTGCCGGTGGACATCAGCCTGAGCGCGGATGACAAGACACTCTTCGTGGACTGCTTCGGCGATGGCAAGTGTCGCGTGTTCGATGTGTCGAATCCGCATGAGCCGAAGCAGATTTACGAGAAACAAATCGGCAAGCAGGTCAACATGGTGTCGCAAAGCTGGGACGGAAAGCGGCTCTACTTCACCAGCTCGCTGCTCGCGCACTGGGACAAGAAAGGCGAAGACAACGAACAGTTCCTGCGCGCGTATGTGTGGGACGGCAAGGAGTTGAGGCCGGCATTTGAACTCGACTTCACTGCGCTCAAGCTGGGTCGCCCGCACCACATGCTCTTCGGCTCGACAAAGCTGGGACAGAACCGCCTCGCGAAAGCTGACTAAACTTCCATGAAGAAACTCGCTCAATTCATTTTCATCGCCGCCACCAGTGTGGTTGCGGTCAACGCGGATGAAGGCCGCACCGCCGAGTACGATTACGATGCGCCCAAGCCAGGCACATACACACTGCCGGTCATCAAGCAAGCCGCAGACGGCGCGTTGCTCGACTCCGCGAATAAGCCCGTTCGCCTTGCGGAGTTCACACACGGTCGTATTACGGTGATGAGTTTCATTTACACCCGATGTGCCGTAGCCAAGGCCTGCCCCTATGCAACGGGAGTTTTGATGCAGCTTCATCGCGAGAGTGCCGACGACGTTGCGCTCGCGAAGCAGCTTCGACTCGTCAGCATGAGCTTCGATCCGGTCAACGACACGCCCGAACGCATGGCGGCCTATTCGAAGCTTGCATCCGAGCGTCCGACCGCTGCGCCCTGGCAGTTCGTCACGACGCGTTCGCAGGCGGAGTTGCAGCCGATTCTCGACGCCTACGGTCAGGCGGTGGATAAAAAAGAGAATCCGCTCGACCCGACGGGGCCGCTCAATCACACGTTGCGCGTGTTTCTGATTGATCGTGATGGGAACATCCGAAACATCTACAGCTCCGGCACGCTCGACTTGCGACTCGTGCTTGCGGATGTGCGCACGCTGATGCTGGAGTCCGCCCGCGTCGCCAAGCCATCCGTGCCCCAATTGTCCAAGAGCACAGCTTCAAACAAAGCACTTTGGGAAAAGGGTGATTTCACCCGCATCGCCGCGACGATGCGCGAGAGTGGCGAGGCGCTCGTCCAACGGATCGGGATTAAGAAAGGCATGAAGGTCCTCGATCTCGGCTGCGGCGATGGCACGACGGCTTTGCCCGCCGCGAAACTGGGCGCGGATGTGTTGGGCGTGGACATTGCGTCGAACCTGGTGCAGGCCGGCAACAGACGCGCCCAGGAGCATGGCCTCGCGAACTGCCGGTTCCAGGAAGGCGATGCGACCAATTTGCACGAACTGAAGGATCAGTCGTTCGACCTTGTCGTGAGCATCTTCGGTGCGATGTTTGCGCCCAAGCCGCATGATGTGGCGAAGGAGAAAGTGCGGGTCACCAGGCGCGGCGGCCGCATCGTCATGGGGAATTGGATTCCCAACGACCCGACGTTGGTGGCGCAAATCCTACGGATCAGTTCCGCCTACACTCCACCACCCCCGGAAGGATTTGTGAGCCCGATGACGTGGGGTGTCGAAAGCCACGTCGTCGAGCGATTCGCCGACGCGGGAATTCCGAAGGGGAAGATAACCTTTGTCCGGGACACGTTCACGTTCAATTCACCCAAGTCGCCCGCGTCGGTTGTGGATGATTTCCGGAAATACTACGGACCAACCATGAACGCATTCGATGCCGCGGAGAAGAACGGCCGGGCTACTTACTTGCAGAAAGAATTGGAAGCTCTGTTCAACAGCCAGAACAAAAGCCCTAACAACGATGCCACGTTCATTCCCGCAACGTTTCTGCGCGTAACGGTTGAGGTTTGAAACAAAGAACTCCTCGACTTAAGAATCGTTAGAACAATTTCTCGACGCCTCCGGTCAGGCTGGACGTCCGTCTTGTGCTCGTCGACATTCAAGCGCTCATGCAGGGGCACCAGTCCCGCGCAACGAGGCAATAGGCAGGCCCACGGATCGCTGAAGCGTTCCATGCCCCGTAGATGGGGACGTGCGGGAACATCGTACCAAACGATGTTGCGCCAAGATTTATCAATTCACGCTCCGCAGGCAGGCCGGGTTAATGGTCTGGCGTGACGATGTGGTGCATTAACGTCGGACTGAAGGCAGATGTGTCCGTGGGATCAGCCTCGGCTGTTCGAATTGCTGGGGATTTCCACCAAATGCGGCGGCTGGTTCTTCGCGCCCAGCCACAGTTCAAGAGGGGAGATAGCCGGTGAACATGCAGGTGCCTCAAGTGAATCTGGTTTTTGCCTGGGCCGGCATCCTGCTCGGCTTCGTCTCGGGTATGGTGCTCGGCCTGTTTTTCCATCGGGAGGACTGGCTCGGCGGCTACGCCAGCTTGCGCCGTCGGATGTACCGCCTAGGCCACATCTCGTTCTTCGGCCTCGGGGCGGTCAACCTCTTTTTCTGGCTTACGGTGAAACTCAGTCCCGTCACCGGTCCGCTGGTCAACATTGCCGCCGTCGCCTTCATCCTCGGTGCGATCACCATGCCGCTCTGCTGTGTGGTGATGGCGCATTTCCCTAAACTCCACTTGGTCTTTGCAGTGCCGGTGGTCAGTCTCGTTACCGGCGGCCTGTTAACCTTGTTAGGCGTCACTTATACTGCTGTTACACTATGAAGACGGCTTTGTGGATACTAGGAGCACTCCTTGCGTTTGATCTTCTCTTCGTCAGCTACTTCCATGTATTGAGAGCGAGTTACTATTTTCCGGATCGTTACGAGGAAGCGTTTGTCGGTGATTTTTACGCACTCTTATTTGGCCTTCCTGTATTTGGCGCTTTTATGACGCTACTGCTTCTCTACTTCCTGCGACGCAGCAGTTCCAAAGATCGTAAACCATGAAAACAAGAAAACGCATTGGCTTCATTGCCATGAGTGGCGTGCGCGCGCACAACGAAGAACTCACCAAGCTCGGCCTCACGTTGCCCGGCTTCGTGGACCGCAATCGTATCATCGCATCGATGCCCAGCCTCGGTCTGCTCACACTCGCCGGCCTCACGCCCCGCGACCGTTTTGAGGTTGAGTATCGCGAAATCGCTGATCTGCGGAAACTGTCCGAGTTGCCTACGCATTTCGATCTCGTTGCCCTCAGCACGTTCACGGCGCAGTTCTACGAGGCGTGCGATGTGGCGAATTATTATCGCAGTCGGGGCGTTCCGGTTGTCATTGGTGGTATCACCGCGTCGTCCTTGCCCGAGCAGTCCAGGGAGTTTTGCACCAGCGTGGTGATTGGCGAGGGCGAACCGGTCTGGCCGGAGGTGCTGAATGACTTGGAACACGGCAGTCTCAGGCCGTTCTATGTTCAGTCGCCTCCGGGCCAGTTCGATTTGCGCGACGCCCCGATGCCGCGCTTTGATTTGCTCGACCCTGACATATACAACCGCCTCACCGTGCAAACCAGCCGCGGCTGTCCGCACAAATGCGAGTTCTGCGCCAGTTCCATCCTGCTGACGAATCGTTACAAACTGAAGCCCGTGGAGAAGGTCATCGCCGAGATTCGCGAGATCAAAAAAATCTGGCCGCGCCCGTTCATCGAGTTCGCTGATGATAACAGCTTCGTGCATCGCGAACACTACAAGCGCCTGCTCCGCGAACTGGCCAAGGAAAAGGTGCGCTGGTTCACGGAAGCCGACGTGCGAGTGGCCGAGGACGACGAACTACTCGGCTTGATGCGCGACTCCGGTTGCCAGCAGGTGCTCATCGGCCTCGAAAGCCCGCGACGCGCGAATCTCGACGGCATCGAACTCAGGAACAACTGGAAGTCACGCCAACAGGATTCCTACATGGCAGCCATTGCGAAGATTCAATCCTATGGCATTACGGTGAACGGCTGCTTCATCCTGGGGCTGGACGCCGATACGCCAGAAGTGTTCGACGACGTGTTGACCTTCGTACGTAAATCAGGCCTTTACGAAGTCCAGGTTACTTTCCTGACCGCCTTTCCCGGCACACCGCTTTACACGCGACTCAAGCAGGAGGGCCGCATCATTCGCGACAAAGCTTGGGAGCTTTGCACGCTCTTCGACATCAACATCACGCCCAAAAACATGAGCGTCGCGCAATTGCAGGCGGGTTTCCTGAAACTCGTCAAGCAACTCTACTCCGCCGAAGAAACCAGCGGGCGACGACGGGAGTTCAAACAGAGACTCAAACAATCTCCGAACTTCGGCCACCGGGCCAGACGGCAGGAAGAATTGCTTGCGGCCTGAGAATTGGTAATGGTTACGGGCGCATTCCGGCAATGCCCCTTTCCCAGCAGGCCAAAGCGTTTGCTTGATCATACTCCCCTCTAACGGGCGGAGCAACGTGGCCAGAGGCGCCCACCCTCAGCCCCTTTCTTTTTCATGTCACACTTGCCCCGCTTGCGACAATATAGTGATGTGAACCAGAACCCCGATCATCACACCGATGCACCCGGGCGGCTTGATCCAGCCAGCGTTGCAGGGTTCACCGAACTCGTGCGCGAGCACCAGGCCAGCCTGCGGGCGTTCATCCGCGCCTTGGGCGTGGAAACGGATTGGGTGGACGACATGGCCCAGGAAGTCTTCGTCCTGGCCTTTCAGAAGCGGGCACGGTTCGAGAACGACAAGGACTTCGGCAAATGGCTGCGCGGCATCGCGCGCAACCTTGTTGCCAACGATCGCCGCAAAGTGGCGCGACGCGCCCGGATCCTCAACGGTCCATTGACGGATTTCCTGATCGAGAGCCAGCCCGACATCGAAACCACTGGCGAGTCCCACACGCAACAACTCGTTCAAGCAATGAACGACTGTATTGCGCAACTGCCGGAGCGCAGCCGGACGCTGCTGCAAACGCGGTATGAAGCCAACGCGAATGCCTCCACCTTGTCCCGCCTGTTCAACATGAGTCCGGAGGCGATCCGACAGGGCCTCATGCGTATCCGGCTGTGGGTCAAACAATGCGTTGAAACCAAGGCGGTGGGGCGATGAACGACGAACATTTCCAGATTCTCCTCGCCCGTGTGCTCGACGATGAACTCACACCCACCGAGAGCGATGAATTGATCGCATGGTTGCGACAGAATCCAGCCGCGTGTTCCGAAGTAAGGAAACATCTCCAAATCTGGGAGCTG
This sequence comes from uncultured Verrucomicrobiota bacterium, assembly GCA_964651015.1. Taxonomy (GTDB): domain Bacteria; phylum Verrucomicrobiota; class Verrucomicrobiia; order Limisphaerales; family PALSA-1396; genus CAZYYS01. The sequence continues at coordinate 90 of CAZYYS010000062.1, read as the reverse complement.
TACTCGCAACAGGTTCGCGCCGAACGCTCGTCCGATGCATTCGCGGAAGCGTGCCGCACCCATCTGCTGGCGGAAACCGACGAACGGAAG
>CAZYYS010000061.1:0-20447 GCA_964651015.1 uncultured Verrucomicrobiota bacterium | reverse complement strand
ATCCTCTATCCTCGACGCTCAACGATACACTCCGAGAACTCTCGCCTACGACCTCAAGCAGCGCGGCCGGCTGCCCTTCGATGAATGCCTGCGCATCGGCCTGACGCTGACCTCAGCGCTGGTGCACTTGCACAAGAACGGACTGGTCCATCGCGACATCAAGCCCTCGAACATCATCTTCGTAAACGGCGCGCCCAAACTGGCGGACATTGGCCTGGTCGCCGAGGCCGCGGACGCGCCGTCCTACGTTGGCACGGAAGGATTCATTCCGCCGGAAGGTCCGGGCACGTTGCAGGCGGACATTTATTCGCTTGGCAAAGTCCTTTGCGAAATCGCCACTGGCAAAGACCGGCACGATTATCCCGAACTGCCGACGAAGCTCGACGAAACCGAGAATCAGGCGGAACTCATCGAGCTGAACGAAATCATTCTCAAAGCCTGCCGCGCCGATCCGCGCCAGCGTTACCAGTCTGCCGAACAGATGCATGCCGACTTGGTCTTGCTGCAAGGTGGCCGCTCGATCAAACAGCTTCACAAACTGGAGAGGCAGCTGGCTCTGGCCACGCGGATTGGCATCGCCGCCGCCGCCGCCGCGTTGCTTGCCGTTGGCGGTTACGTCGGCTCGGTGAAACAAATCCAGCGCGCGCGCCGCGCCGAAGCCGAGGCGGCGGCAAACGCAACGAAAGCCCAAACCGAAGCGGCCAAATGCCGGCAAGTCGCCCAGTACCTCAAGGACGTGCTTCAGGATCTCGGCCCTTCTGTGGCTTTGGTGCACGATCCTGCGATGGTGCGCGGAATTCTGGATCGGGCCGCGGAGCGAATTGACCGGGACTTGGCAAACCAGCCGCAGACTGCCATTGAACTGTGGACAGTCCTGGCGGCGACCTACGGCGAGTTGGGTCTGTACGACAGAATGGAAGCATTGGCGCGCAAGAACCTGGAGCTTGCCCGTGCGACTTTCGGTGAGGAAAACCTGGCCGTCGCAATCGCCCTCAGCCAACTCGGCGAAGCCCAATTCTTCCGTGATAAGATGGAAGAAGCTGAGAGATCGACCCGCGAGGCGCTGCGGATGCGGAGACAACTTTTGGGAAATGAACATCTGGATGTTGCAAGATCACTGCGCCGCCTGGGCAATATTCTCGATCGGCGCGCAATGGCGACTGAAGTCGAGGCCGTGTATCGGGAAGGTTTAGCCATCTGTGCAAAGCTGAACGAACCAAGCCCCGTTGAGGCCGATCTGCTTGATGGACTCGCCAACTCGTTCCGGCGACCGGGAAAGTTTAACGAAGCCGAAGCCCTCAGCCGCCGGTCATTGGACATCAAGCGAAAGCTTCTGGGAAACGAACATCCATCGGTCGCTGAAACGCTCCATGTCCTTCCAATGGCGCTGGAGAATGAACGGAAACTTGAAGAGGCCGAGGCCGTCGCCCGAGAGGCCCTGGCATTGACTCAAAAGCTGTTTGGCAAAGATCACATCCGAGTCCCGGAGGCGCTCGGCGAACTGGGTTCGATCCTTTCCGCACAAGGCCGGTTGGCTGAAGCTGAGTCACTGTTGCGTGAGGCGTTGGCGACGCAAAGGCAAGTGCACGGGAATGATCACTTCGACGTTACCTGGACCTTGTATGACCTTGGCCTCACGCTCAAGCGACAAGGGAGGTTGGCCGAGGCGGAAAGTGTCTATCGTGGGGCGCTGACAATTCGGCAGAAGCTTTCGGCCAACCCGCGCGGTCAGTTGCTCATGGCGTTGGCGGACGTCGTTCGGAAGCAAGGAAAGTCTTTCGAGGCGGATGCCCTTCTTCCCCAGACGATAGAGGCATTTCGAAAACAGGCCGACTTGGAGGAAATACAGGCGCAAAACAAGCTCGCCTGGTTGTTGGCAACACAACCCGATTCACAAGTGCGTGATGGCCGCAGCGCAGTGATCTACGCGGAGAAAGCGGTTGCTGCAACGAGGCGCAAACACGCCGAATATCTCGACACGCTCGCCGCTGCTTATGCGGAAACGGGTGACTTTGCAAAAGCCGTCGCCGTTCAGAAAGAGGCGATGGCCCTTCTGCGCACGGAGGAAGAAAGGCAGCGCTACGATTCCCGGCTGAAGCTTTACGAATCGAACACGCCGTACCGCGAGCAGGAATAGAACCCAAGCGGGCGGTTCCATCTCTGCGGAATTGTTCCATCTCTTGTGGCACGCCGTGCCCTGATCAGTTCCCCTCCCCGCCTTCGCGGCGCCCTATAGCGCCGCTTCGGCGCGCGGCGCCTGGGAGGGGTCAGGGGTGGGTTCTGCCCGAAATCTGTTTTGGCAACCGTGATAGTGTGGAAACTCGTCGGCACGGGCGCCAGCGCTCCCAGCATCGCCGCTCGTCTTAGTCCTACCTGGCTCACGTCTTTCAAACATTTTTGAAAGATCGCCCCTTCCTCAGGCGAGCTAAGGGAGAATCCGCCGCGCGGTGATTCTGGCGAGCGGGCGGTATTGAAAACATCAACCAATGCTCGACTCATGAATAGACTTCTCTCCGGCCGATTCGCGCTGCTTTGCGCCGCAGCGCTCTTTAACCACGCCGCCTTTGCCGCCAACCCGCCACCGCCACCCAGCAGCGGAATGCTGGTGCTCGCCTATTCGTATCCAGGCGCAGATTCCACGGAAAACTGGGGCCTGACCGTCGCTCCTTCAGGTAGCATTTACGCCTCGGGCATTGCTTTTCCCGGATATCGCGCGCTGATTTTGGGAAGCAGCGACAGCGGTAGTTCCTGGTCCTTGCTCGACGACTTCCGCCCGCCAGGGCGTCAAGTTGACTACTGGGACCAATGCGGCGGCATCTCCTCAGATCCCGCCGGCAACCTGTACGTGACCGGTCTTACGGAGGACGACGCGGCTAACGAACCCGATCAATGGTACGTCCGCCGGAGCGGCGACGCCGGCATGACGTGGACTACCACTGATGATTTTGCCGTGACGGGTGGCTGGCCTGACGATGTCACCGGCATCGCTGTGGATGCGGCCGGCGACGTCTATGTTTCTGGCTGGACGCCGCAGGTGTGGACGATTCGCAAAGGCGTTGGCGGCACTTCGTTTTCGGCCGCGGACACTGTGGCGAACGGTTATCCAAACGGCGTCTTCGCTCATCCGACCGCTGGCATCTTTGCCGTCGGCAGAAAGAGCGTCGTCATCAAAAACAAGAGCAGTTATGTGTGGACTGTCCGGCGCAGTAGCAACGGCGGCGCGACTTGGTCCAATGTTGATAGCTTCCAGCTCGCAAGCGGCTTGAGCGCCACTGCATGGGGCGTCGGCGCGGACGCGCTGGGCAACCTCTATGTCGTCGGCTCGGGCAATACGACGAGCCGAGGTGTCACGGTTAGTCATTGGCTCGTCCGCAAGAGTACCAACGGGGGAAACTTGTGGATCACCGTAGACGACTTTGCGCCTGGCGGCGGAGTCCAGGCCCGGAAGTTTGCCGCGAAGTCCAATGGCGATCTTTACGTGGCTGGCGTGAGCGGCAGTTATGGCGCGTATCACTGGATCGTTCGCAAGAATCCTGGCGGCACCGACGATCGACGATTATCAATACGTTTCCGGTGTTTCCACTGAGCCACATGCCATCACCGCCGACGGTTCGGGAAACCACTTCTTCGTCGGCGGCGCCGGCGGCGGACATTGGATCATCAAGAAATACTGATTCCATCAAACCGCGTTCGCGCACACTCATGAAAACGAAACTAACTCTTGCCGCAAAACTCTTTGTGAATCGACAGGTAGGGCGCGGCACTCCGTGCGCGCCCCAAGTCAACAACTCGGAAACGGCGCGCAGAGGACTGACGCGCCCTACCTCTGCGCGATCAACGTTCGCGCTCCTCTTGAGCATCTTGCTTCCCACCACTGCCAGTTTGCTGATGCTCTGCCAAACCTCTGCCCACGCCCAAGGCGGCGTCCCGCTCTGGACCAACAGTTATGGCTGTGACTCCGCCGTTCGAATTGCGGCGGATACCAGCGGGAACGTTGTCGTCACCAGCGATTGCGCAATGATCAAGTACTCACCCGCAGGAGTGCCGCTGTGGACAAACCTGTTCGGCGAGACCTGCTGCACGGCCATTGCGGCGGACCAACACGACAACATATTCGTGAGCGGATCTGTAAACGCCGCTAGCGATCTCCATCCGGAGGGCGATCTCCATCGTGTGATAGTCAAATATTCCAATGCCGGCGTGCCGCTGTGGACCAACCTCTATGATGGGCAGCTCTACAACGAACCGGGAGGCTTTAATGATTGGGCGGGGCCAATTGCTGTGGACAGCGACGGCAATGCGCTCGTCACTGGGGCCTCAGGCGGCGGGACCAGAGACTTTGTAACCATCAAGTACTCCAACGCGGGCGTGCCGTTGTGGACCAACCGTTGGAACGAACTCGGTTATGATGAGGCGCGTGGAATCGCCGTGGACCGCAATGGGAACGTTTTCGTGACAGGTGTTTCGGGAGTTTCTCAGTCAACTGCTAATGATTACGCGACAGTTGCGTATTCGGCTGGAGGAGATTTCCTTTGGGTCAACTACTACGATTGGCCGCTCGGGAACTCATTTGATATTCCGACCGGCATTGCCGTGGACAACGGTGGCAATGTGTTCGTGACGGGTCGGTCCACCGGAGATTACGCGACGGTAGCGTATTCGGGCGCGGGTCTGCCTTTGTGGGCAAACCGTTACGAGGGGCCCGGCTTAGATGCCGCCGCCGGCATTGCCGTGGACAGTAATGGGAGCGTGTTCGTGACCGGATATTCCTATCCCAGCGGCAGCGGGTACGCCGATTGGGTGACCATTAAGTATTCAAGCGATGGCCTTGCATTGTGGACTCGGCGTTACTCTGGCCCTGGGAACAGCGTTGACTACGCATATGCTATCGCCGTGGACAGAAGCGGCAATGTATTCGTGACGGGATCATCAGGGAATGGCAGCGCGACGGTGGCGTACTCGAACTCCGGGGTGCCGCTCTGGACCAACCGCTTCAACGGAATTGGGAATCAGGGGGCTTCGCTGCGGGCTATTACGTTGGACGGCAACGGTAATGTCTTCGTGTCGGGGGGTTCGTGGAATGGGACTAGCAATGAGAATGTCACAATCAAATATTCTTCGAGCATCCCGCCCCCGCGCCTTGATTTTCAAAAGCTGAACAACGGACTGGTGTTGAGCTGGACCAACGCCGGATTCCATTTGCAAACCGCGCCTGCCGTCACCGGCCCGTTCACCAACCTTCCCGCCGCGACCAGTCCCTACACCAATCCCCTCACCGCCCCCCAACAATTCTTCCGGCTCGCGGCTCCGTAGCAGGAAACATCTGCAAGGTTTGCAGAATTGACAGGTGCCACGGGCGACTTATCTTGGCGCGTATGGCGACCAAAACGATTCAGGCGTCACTCCCGGGCGAGTTGAGCGGCTACGTCGAGCGCAAGGTCAAGAGCGGCCGCTATGAAGACGAGGGTGAGGTCGTTCGCGAGGCCTTGCGCCAGATGGAAGCTGGCGAACTGGCGGATGAGCTCAAAGCCTTCGAACGCGCGTTTGCCGGTGGCCACGAGCGACCTGAGACGGAGGAGGAGGTCCAACGCATTGAAACTGCTGTTCAAGCCGGTCGCAAGACGTGATCCCGGTCGTATTTGATACGGGCGTTCTCATCAGTGCCATGGGGTGGCGCGGCCCGGCGCACCGGTGCCTCGCCCTCGTGGCGAGAAGGCAGTGCCGATTGGTGGTGTCGGCCGAAATCCTGGCGGAGTATGAATCCCGTGTCCCTGAAGTGCTCGCGCGCGAGTCTCCGCGGGCGAACGCCTTGGGAGCGTTGGCTTGGGTTCGTGCCAAGGCGCAGTGGGCAGAGCCGTCTCCACTGGGCAAACCGAGATCACGGGACCTCAAGGACGAGAGATTCCTCGCCGCCAGCGCTGGCGGTCGGAGCCAAGGTCATCGTCAGCTATGACCGCGACCTGTTAGTTCTTGAAAAGCCTTTCGGCATTCCAACCATGCGACCAAGCGCTTTCCTGCTGTGGATGCAGGAGAATTTCTAAGCTGGGTGGACTTGGAGTGGACTTATTCTTCGATTGCTGGACAATCAACTAGTGCTGAACTGAGCCAACGCCGGATTCACTATGCAAACCGCGCCCACCCTCACCGGCCCATTCGCCAATCTTCCCGCTGCGACTCGCCCCGTGAGATGGTACTGCGTTTACCTCGGTTCGCCCCGATGCCTTGCCATATCTCACGGGGCAAGTCCCTACACAAATCTCCTCACCGCCCCGCAACAATTCTTCCGGCTGATCGGGAATTGACACGCTTGCGCTGCCGGAGCGCGACTGTGTCCACAGGGCCAATCGCGGCAGTTTGGACATCAGGGCCGCGCCTGATATTTGGTGGGGCGAGCGTCCCAGCGAACTGACTCGTCACGAGCCCCCCAGTTGCTGAGGCTGATGTTGCGCATACACCCGCCTCCTTTTTCCGCAAACGGGTCCGCACTTCTGATTTTCTGCTTCGCCAAGGTCGCTGACGTTGGCTAGGCTTCGTCACGTGAACCAAACCACGAAAACATCCGCAACCGCCCTCGTTCGTCACGAAAGCGATTCTCCCAAGGAACGCAGCACTTGCGGCTGGCGGCACCTCTTGCTGAGTCGCCAGGATAAGGATCGAGGCGTGGCGGCGTGGGCGCACGCCGTGGACATCGACGGGGCGCGCGAGCATTACCATAAACGCAGCACCGAACTCTACTACGTGCTGGAAGGTGAAGGCACGGTGACGCTTGACGGCGAAGTACACCCTGTTTGCAAAGGCTCGATCGTCCACATCCCACCGGGAGTGGTTCACGGCGCCAAAGGCCGTGTGCGCGTGCTGGTGATCGGCATCCCGGACATTGCCGATGAGGATTTGTTTTTTCCGGAAACAAGCGATTCGGATACAGACAAAAGATAACCTCTCATGAACAAAACGATTCGTTGGGGCATTTTGGGGACCGGTACGATCGCCCGCAAGTTTGCTGCGGGATTGAAAATCTTGCCGGACGCAAAGCTGATTGCCGTCGGGTCGCGAAGCGCTGAATCCGCAGGCACGTTTGGAATAGAGTTCGAGGTTCCGCGCCGGCACGTAAGTTATGAAGCGCTCGTGAACGATCCCGAAGTGGACGTCATCTACGTGGCTACCCCGCATTCCTGCCACAAAGACAACACGCTGCTTGCCTTGGCCGCCGGCAAAGCCGTGCTGTGCGAAAAGCCATTCGCCATCAACGCCCGTGAGGCCGAACAGGTGATCGCGTTCGCCGGGGCGAGGAAACTTTTCCTCATGGAAGCCATGTGGACGCGCTGCTTTCCTTTGATGGAAAGATTGCGGGAGTTGATTGAATCAAAAGCCATCGGCGAAGTCCGGATGTTGACGGCGGATTTTGGTTTTCGCGCGGAAATTCAGGAAGAACAGCGTCTGTTCAACCCGGCGTTCGGAGGCGGCGCCTTGCTGGACGTGGGTGTTTATCCGGTTTCGTTGGCATCGATGATCTTTGGCGCGCCGACCCAAATCGCCAGCCTGGCACATCTCGGCAAGACTGGCGTGGACGAAGAGGCAGCGATGATTCTATCGCACAGCAAGGGGCAACTGGCCGTGTTATCCACTGCCATCCGCACGGACACGCCGCAGGAGGCGATCATCATGGGCACCACGGGACGCATTCGCATTCATAGTCTCTGGTGGCACCCCACGACCATGACCCTTACCCGCGAAGGCGTCACGGATGAGGTGATGGAATTTCCTCACGCTGGAAACGGCTACCAATTTGAAGCAATGGAGGTGATGAAGTGCCTGCGCGCCGGCCAATTGGAGAGCCGGCTGATGCCACTCGATGAAACCCTGGCGATCATGAAGACCCTCGACACGATCCGCGCTCGATGGGGATTGAAATATCCGATGGAGTAATTCGCCTGGTTTTGCCAAAGTGCGGCCAGACAACCTTTCATAATTGACCTTCAACTCTATTGCGCATGAAACCGTCAAAGAAAAATCTTCGAAGTGCGAACCCAAAGACTAATCCCGGCCTTAGTCGTCGCGACCTGATCAAAGGCATGGCCGGCCTGACCGCTGTCGCTGCGTTCTCGAGTTGCTCGCATGTCACCAAGGATTCCAGCGGCAAAACCAAAATATCGATCTTCGGGCGCAGTGATGTCATTCGCCGCGAGAATGAAAAACCCGGCACGCGAGATTGGCTGTTGGAGAACACCCGCATCGACAAAGCGACAAGATATCGCTGCCCCTGGATCGAAGGCTACTGTTCGCGAACCAGCGTGCGGCCCGGCGAAAGCATCAGCTTTCACGTGAGCACCAACCCGGCCTCGCCGTTCACGTTGGACATTTACCGCATGGGTTATTACGACGGCAGCGGTGGTCGGCACGTTACCAGCCTCGGCCCATTCAAAGGTGAGATTCAACCCGACCCGCCTGTCGGGCCGGCGCGGGTGCGCGATTGCCAGTGGTCACCGTGCACGACGCTGAAGATTCCGCGCGATTGGGTGAGCGGAGTTTATGTGGGCAAGCTTACCGCCGAACGAGAAAAACTCCAAAGCTACGTGATCTTCATCGTGCGCGACAACCGGCGCGCGGATTTCATTTTTCAGTGCTCCGACACGACCTGGCAGGCGTACAATCGCTGGCCGAGCCAGTTCGCCCTCTACGACGACGGAAAGAACGAATGGTATTGGGGCGGGGGTGTGGACGTCAGCTTCAACCGGCCATATGGAAAATATTGCCAGATTCTTGATGCCCCGCTTTCAACCGGTTCGGGCGAATGGTTTCTTTGGGAATACCCCATCGCTTACTGGCTTGAATCCCATGGTTACGATGTCACTTACATTTCCAATCTCGATACGCACAGCGACGCCAAAGGACTGCTGCGGGCGAAGGGTTTCTTGTCCGTCGGGCATGATGAGTATTACTCCATAGAAATGTTCAACCACCTCAAGTCCGCCGTCGATGCAGGTGTGAGCGTCGCATTTCTTTCAGGCAACACCTGCTGCGGTCGCATCAACCCGCGTCCCGACAGTCGTGGTGTCGCAAACCGCGTCTTCGGGCGCATCGGCGTTTTCGGCCCGCCGGGCGGCATGCGTGACTTTGTGGCGATGAAGACGCTGGCACATGATCGTCCCTACGCCAACGAACTGATCGGCGCTCACAGCACGGGGCCGGTGACCGGCGGCGCGGATTGGGTCTGCTCGCAACCAGACCATTGGATTTTTGAAGGGACGGGAATGAAGCAAGGTGATGGCATTCCCGGGTTGGTCGGTTGGGAATGGCACGGCGACCCAGCAAGAATTCCAGGGTTGGAAGTGGTTTCTACTGCCCCCACCCAATCCAAACCCGGCGACCTGAACGGCGGCATCTACACCGCCACGGTTTATCCTGGACCGAAGAAAAATTTCGTGTTCAACGCCGCGACTTGTTGGTGGTCGGACGGGCTCTCGGCTCCCCCCGGCTACGTGCGACCGGCTGTATACACGACTCCGAAGGGGGCGGATGCGCGAGCGCAACGGATCACCGCTAACGTGCTCAAACGGATGCTGGCAACCACTTGAGTCAGGCGGGGCGACACACAGTCTGCCGGCCGTCTACGTCTTCACGCTCAATTTTCGATGGCTGTTCCGACGCATCCGTCAACGCCAAGTGCGGGTAATGGGTGTCCATAGCTCGGTAACACCCTTTTTGAGTCAATTCGGGGTTTTAGCCGCTTGGTTATCGAGTTGACAAAGTATGGGCGGTTTATAATGTTGAATCAATTCGGGTAGCAGTACGTTTCTTCAGCGGGGTTCCCCACCCCCACCTCCTTGGCGTCTGCTGCCCGAATATTTCCGAAGCCATTTGTTGACGGGTGCGAGCGGTTTTCCTACGTTCCCGTGCCCCTCGCGGGGGTGTAGCTCAATTGGTTAGAGCGCTGCCCTGTCACGGCAGAGGTTACGGGTTCGAGCCCCGCCGCTCCCGCCACCTTCAAATTCTTGTTGACGTTTACATTGCGATGACGCGGAAGAAGGCGCCGATAGCGGTTGCCGACATTTAGCATTTGCATTTCGGCATAGGAATTCTGCAAGGAGCCTTAACCGGTGGCCGGCGCGCCGCCCAATCCAGGACCGGCATCATCACGATGATCCTGGTCGGGAAATAGACGCTCAAAACTTCATTCACTTAAAGCCTTGCAACCGATAGTATCGATCAAACCCTTATCGAGGGATTTCAATCATGAGCAACGAAACTGAAGCCGCACCTGCTGGATTCACTTCTCCCGTCAAGCCGTCGGGCCCGCGCCCCTTGCGCATCTGGCCCGGCGTGTTCCTGGTCGTGCTGATGCTCCTGGCCCGATTCGTTCCGGCCCATCTCGAAGGCGGGCTGGCGCGGTATTGGATGATCGCGATGATGGGGCCGATGCTTTGCTGCCTGCTGCTGGTCATCTGGTGGCTGGCGGTGAGTCGGGCGACGTGGAAGGAACGCGTCTTTGGCTTTCTGGGACTGATCGCCGTGTTCGCGCTGGCGATGGTGCTCGAGGAACCTCTGATGCGCGGACCGGGCACAATTTACGTCACGCTCCCAATGGGCATGACCGCGTTCGTGGTCGGAGCCACCTGGTTCAAACGGCGTCGCCCGCTCACGCGAACGAGCGCGGCCCTGCTGCTGGCGGCGGTTGGATTCGGATTCTCCATTCTGCTGCGGAACGACGGCATGGATGGCGAATACCAGCTCACGCTGCACTGGCGCTGGTCACGGACGGCGGAAGAACAGTTGCTAACGGTGAAAACCACAAGCCCTGCTGGGCCCGAGACAAAGGCTTCTTCTGTCGAAACAAACCTTTCGTTCGCGACGCCCGAATGGCCTGGCTTTCGCGGCGTGGACTGTTCGGGTAGCTGCAAAGGTCCGATGATCGCCACGAACTGGACCGAGCAGCCGCCCAGGCAAATTTGGAAAGTGCCCGTCGGCCCAGGTTGGTCGTCGTTTGCAGTCGCTGGCAATTTGTTGTTCACCCAGGAACAACGCGGAGCGATGGAGACGGTCGTCTGCTACGATGCCGGTTCGGGCCGCGAAATCTGGCAGCGACAGTATGAAGCCCGTCTCGAAGATCCGATGGGCGGTCCCGGCCCGCGCGCCACGCCAACGCTTGCCAACGGCGGATTGTTCGTCCTCGGCGCGACCGGAATGTTTCTGCGATTGAATCCTGCGACCGGCGACGTCGTGTGGCAGAAGAATTTGAAGGAAATCGCCAGCCGCGCCGCCCCGCTGATGTGGGGCTTCTCCGGTTCGCCACTGGTGGTTGGATCGAACGTGATGGTTTGGGCCGGCGGCACGGACGGCAAGGGCCTTTTGGCATTTGATGTCGAGACCGGCGCGCTCCGATGGTCGGTGGCGTCGGGCACTGATACTTACGCATCGCCGCAGTTGAGCACCATCGCCGGCGAAGATCTGGTGTTGATGCTTTCCAATGACGGGCTCGTGCTGGTGGAGCCGGCGAGCGGCAAGGTGCGGTTGAACTACGACTGGAAGTTCTCAGGCTACCGCGCGCTGCAACCGGCGGTCGTGAGTGGAGACACCGTGCTGCTTGGAACACCGATGAATCTCGGCACGCGCGCCATTCGCATCACCAAGGTCAACGGCGAACTCGCGGCGGCGGAACTCTGGACCTCGCGCAATTTGAAAACCGACTTCTCGGACATGGTGACGCATCAGGGCTACATTTACGGCAACGACGCTGGTTTCTTGGCATGCCTTGATCTCAAGACCGGGGACCGGATGTGGAAAGGCGGCCGTTACGGCAAAGGCCAGTTCCTGCTGCTGGAGAACGCCGGCCTGCTGCTCGTGATCGCCGAGAATGGACAACTTCATTTGGTGCGCGCTGATCCGAAGGAGTTCGTCGAGGTGGCTTCGTTCAAGGCGCTTGAAGGCAAGACTTGGAATCACCCCGTGGTGGTCGGCGACAAGCTCTACGTCCGCAACTCGCAGGAGGCGGCGGGGTTTCAATTGTCCACCGTCAAGGATGCCGAGACCGTCCGGAAATTGTAAGAGGAGAGAAAAATACGGGGTCTGACCAATAAGTGGCGCTGTGTTTGCCCGGAGACGGCCGCGTCTATTCGGAGATTTCCCCATCACATCTCCGATTTTATCCAACCCTGCTATACGAACAATTCCCGCGCCCGACCTTTGGTTGATGGCAGTCGGCCTTATCAAGCACCGAGATTAAAAGGCTGGCGCGGCGGTCATCGTCGTCACCTTTCCGCGCCAACCCAGCGGGCCCTCATGGCGAGCATGTTAATACCGTGATGACGTTTTCTCGGCACCTAGGAATTTCCTAGGTGGCGAATTCCTGAGTGTGAGCCACCTCAACTTATGACACAAAAATACTGCCTGACGATCCCCAAGCCGTGGCCCTACATGGGCTCGCTTGGTTTGCACATCCATGAAATCACCGCAAAACTACGGGACGCAAAACAATCCCAACCTCCACTGGCTATCAGGCTGAAACCGTCTCCCATCGGGGCGTTAACTCTTCCGGGAAAGCAAGAACGGTAGCGGGTCTGTCAGTCGTGCCCGTTTGTTTTGGAAGACAGAGGCCCAACGCATTCGGGCTGCCCCGCTCCGCGCTGCAGCTACCAGTGCGGTGCGTTTTTGTTTGCCCTCGTCGCCTCAAATGCAGCTTCGAGATACGGAATCGAGTGTAAGATCACGTGGTTGATCTTTTTGTTTCGATCAACTCTGTTTTCGGCGCATCCCCGCTGACTTTCCATGCGCGCCCAGCCCTTCCAGTTCGGCAAATTTTTCCACGACGGGCAGCGCTTTGTTGAGCGCAGCGCGGGTGTATTCGACGACGCTCGTGCGCCGTTGGAATTGATCCACGGTCAGTCCCGCGAATGAGGCGCCAGCACCGCCGGTGGGCAGCGTGTGACTCGGCCCAGCCACGTAATCGCCCAGCACCGTGGGCGAATGGTTGCCGAGGAAAATCGCGCCGGCGGTTACAATGTCACGACTGAGATCGCGGGCGTGGCGGATCATCAATTCGCAGTGCTCGGGCGCGAGCTGATTCGTCAAAGCTATGGCGTCATCAAGCGACTTCACCTGAATCAGCCAGCCGTTGTTGTCGAGCGCGCGTTGGATGAACTCGCGCCGCTCAAGTTTGGGCAGTTGCTTCGCGATCTCCCTTTCGACCGCTTTGAGAATTTTCGCCGAGGTCGTGACCAGCCAGATGCGTTCGTGTCCCGAGCCGTGTTCAGCCTGCGCCAGTAGATCAGCAGCGGCGAACTTCGGATCGGCGGTGTCGTCGGCCAGCACCAGCACTTCGCTCGGGCCGGGTAACAGATCGATTGCGACATGGCCAACGAGTAAACGCTTGGCGGTGACGACGTAGGCATTGCCCGGGCCGAAAATCTTTTGCACACGGCTGATCGTCTCCGTGCCGTAAGCCATCGCAGCGATTGCTTGTGCTCCGCCAGCACGGTAAATCTCCGTCGCTCCCGCGGTTCGAGCCGCAAACAGCAGGGCGGAATTGGTCTCACCGTTCTTACCGCACGGGGTACAGACAACTATTTCCTTGCAGCCGGCCACTTTCGCGAGCGTGATGGTCATCAGCGCCGTCGAAACCAGTGGCGCGGTCCCTCCGGGGATGTAAATGCCGACGCGTGGGAACGGATCGAACTTTTCGCCCACCGCCGCGCCATGTGAGTTCCGCATCCACCAATCCTTGCGGCGCGATTTCCGGGCGAAGTTGGCGATGTTCTTCCCTGCCTCGGCCACCGCGTGCCGCAAACTTTCGTCCGCCGTCACCGAAGCGCTGACGAGTTCCGCCGTTGTCACCCCCAATTGATCGGCGGCCAGTGTCGCACCGTCGAACCGCTTGGTCAGTTCCAACAAGGCCGCGTCACCACGCTCGCGCACGTCGTCGAGAATGGCGCGCGTCCGACGTTCAATCCCGGAATCAAACAGGCTCGATGGCGCAATGACTTCGCGCAGTCGCGCAGCGAAATCAGCATCCGTATGACGAATAATTCTCAAGCCCGGCGAGGTTAGGGTACGAGGTCGGGAAAGTCAAAACTGGGGGGCAAGCCGACGCAATGAAAATCACGCGCCCCCCGCGCCTATTATTGCCATCGCTTCCAGTTTCTTGTTTTTCCGTCTGGGGCATGATCGCCGCGCTGACAAGGCATCGCTGGAATCGATGTAAATGAGCGGGCACTCCGGCCGTTTTTGATTTGGTGGCGCGGATGGAATAATCGTGCATTTCTTGCCACAGTGGTGTGCATCTGGGATGTCCCCCGACCGCAGGCGGCGAAGCGGCTAAACACGAATAGCCGTGGGTGCAAACCTGGTGCAAAACCCACGGTGGGGATTCGGGGAATGTGCGACCCCTGCGGGGTCGAATTTGTTTTTTCACGCAGCCCGTGGGCTGGCGCCCACGGCTATTCACGTTTTGTCCCTTCGGGACGGTCGGGGCGACTCTCCAGATGCATGCCTCGTAAGGTTGCCAATCGTGTTTTGATTTTTGAGGCATTCTGTGGAAAGCTTCGGCACCGAGCACGCGCGGAAAAATCCGATTTGAAAAAGCCACACTGCCATCCTAACCCTGCAAATCCGAATTGTGTCGCCCTCTGGCTGACTCGTTTTTTACGACGCAGCGTCAGTTCATGGCCGAGGCAAGCTCTCACCCTCGTCGTTTCGCTTTCGTGCGCCACAGCTTACACGAGGAGTTTGCCGGTATCTTTGGCGACTCCAGATGCGTCTCGCTTCAGTCCTGATCGAATTTTGATCAAACCAAAATCGGGAGTAAGTCTGGCCACGCTTGCTGAATTCCACGCGGCCCAGAAGAGTGAAGCGCTAAGGACGTTCGATAGGATTGGCAATCTACAGACCATACGCCTGCCCAAAGGTGAAACGGTTCAAGGGTTCATTCAAAAATACGAACAAAGTGGGCTGGTCGAGTACGCCGAACCGGATTACATCGTTCACGTCGCAGGCGCGGCACCGAATGATCCGAAGTATCTCGATGGGACGCTGTGGGGGTTGAACAATGTTGGCCAGGACGGCGGCACGGTGGACGCGGACATTGATGGGCCGGAAGGTTGGGATGTGCTGCATTCTGCGAGCAATATTGTGGTTGCAATAATCGACACGGGCGTGCGTTACACGCATGAAGACCTCGCGGCTAACATGTGGGTGAATCCAAAAGATGGCGGTCATGGTCTAAATGCGCTTGACGGGTCGAACGATCCGAACGACGACTTTGGTCACGGTACTCTCGTCGCCGGAATTCTCGGAGGAGTCGGCAACAACGGCGTGGGCGTGGCAGGCGTGGTGTGGCAGGTACAACTCATGGCGTGCCAGTTCATCGACAACACGGGCTATGGCACAACTTCCGATGCCATCACTTCCATCGATTATGCGCGTACGAATGGCGCGAAGCTGATCAATGCAAGCTGGGGCTACTACGAGTATTCTATGTCCTTGTCCAACGCCATCTACGACGCTCGCAATGCGGGTATCATTTTCGTGGCCGCCGCCGGCAATGATTCCAAGAATATCGATGCCGAACCGTATTATCCGGCGAGTTACGATATCGACAACATCGTGTCAATCGCCGCCTGCACCAGGCAAGACACACTGGCGAGCTTTTCAAACCACGGTGTGACGAACGCAGATCTCGCTGCCCCGGGTTATCAAATCTATTCAACCTCTTATTTCTCAGACAACTCTTACAAAGGACCGGTTCAAGGTACATCAATGGCGACTCCGTATGTCGCCGGTACACTCGCGCTGATGCTGGCCAAGTATCCCTCGGAAACTCATCAGCAGATCATCGCCCGTCTCCTCAGTGCCACCGATCCGCTGCCCGCATTAGCGGGCAGATGCGTCACCGGCGGCCGCCTCAATTTGCAGAAGGCAATCGGCCCACCTATTCGACTGACGGCAAGTCCGCCGTTGAGCAACGGCTCTTTTCCTCTGCAGTTGTCCGGCGATCCCAACCGAACCTACGTCATTCAACTCACGACAAACCTTACAAGTTGGGTGACGGTGTTCACGAACACGACCTCGACGAACGGTACGTTTGATTTCACCGACGACCAGTCTGCCAACTCGGCGGTGCGGTTCTACCGCGCGTTCTCGTCGCCGTAGGTGGCGCGTTAACATTTTGGCTTCCGTTCCGCCGTTGGGCTTTGATAATCGGGGCGATGCAAAACCCGATCATCGTTGCCCTGGACGTTCCCGAAGCTGGAACCGCGCTGAACCTGGCCGGGCAATTGGCGCCGGCCGTTGGTGCGTTCAAAATCGGCAGCGAACTTTTTACAAGCGCGGGGCCGGACATTGTCAGCCGTCTGCGGGCCACCGGCGCTGCTGTTTTTCTCGACCTGAAATTCCACGACATTCCAAACACTGTCGCCAAAGCGGTTGCCGCCGCCACGCGGCTCGACGTGCAAATGCTCACGATCCACACCGGTGGCGGATTGGAAATGATGCAAGCGGCGGAACAATCAGCGCAGCAAACGGCGTTGCAGTCTGGCCGCAACGCGCCACTGGTCCTGGGTGTGACGGTGTTGACCAGCCTCGATGGTCATGGCTTGAGCGAAGTCGGTCTTGAAGCAAACGTGGGCCGGCAAGTTCAGCGCCTTGCGGAACTGGCGGCCAAAGCCGGGTTGCGTGGGTTGGTTTGCTCGCCCCTGGAGATCGCTGCGCTCCGACAATCGCTGCCGGCGAAAATGCAGTTGATAACGCCCGGCATCCGCACTGGCGCTGAGAAGTCCGATGATCAAAAGCGGACGCTGAGTCCGCGCGAAGCGATTGAGGCCGGCGCCAACTGGCTCGTCATTGGCCGGCCAATCTATGCAGCAGAAAATCCGCGCGCGGCAGCGGAACGGATTTTGACTTCGCTGGTGTGACCGCAGATCGGTCATCGCTGCTTGTCAGTTCGCCATGCAGGGGCAGAAGAGATAGACCTTCAGGGGCCGGATTCGCGGCCGCACTCACAATCTGGCTCACCCGCATGAACAATTGCCGATGGAATTCTGGGACTAAATATGATATTATGACACGTTAAAATTAGCTGAAAAATTCTCTTGCGGCCAGAGAAGAGGGGGGGCTTAATGAATGCACTTTTACGTGCAACAATGCTTTTCCAACTCATGTACCAAACAATAACATGTACGAACTGCTCCCAATAACCGAGCTATTGTTTTCTTGTTGGATTATCAGCGGCGAAGAAGAAGCATCTGAAACTCTTCCTACCGCACCGGGCGTTCTCGATTATGCGTTGCGAGACGTGGTCAAATCGGAAGCCTTCCCAGAGTGGGCAAGAAAGCAACTTCACTTTGTTCATGGCAAAATGGGAATGAGATGCCTCGAATTGAAAAGAATTCAACAGTTGGCCACTCATGCGAAATTGACATCTGAACCGAATCCATCCTACACGCACTCCGAGGTGGTAGTCGGCAAATCAGTAGCGCTCCGGTGTCTCGACCGGTTAGAGGTTTCCGAAAACGAAGCGAAAACATGGGGCAAAGAACTGCGCCAAGCCGTTGCCAAGTGGGAAGAGAAAATTCTCGCTCCGGAATCGGCTTAAGCTTTCCGGACGTTCTACGTTTGGGATAAGTAATCCTGTCGTTCTTCGGTAATTCGAATGACTGCGCGAGAAATTCGTTCGGAGCTGGAGAAGCTTGTCCCGACGCTTTGGACCCAAGTAAATAGCCTTTCAGATAATTGGGCCGCCGACATATTGGCGAATCTCAACCGCCGCGACGGTTCGCATACGGCGTTTCCCAAGACATTTACAGACCCTGTTCTTGGGCCAGTTGAGCTTTTCGAATGGGAGATCGTCATTCTCGATAGCCCATTACTTCAACGACTTCGTGGAGTTCGCCAGCTTGCATTGGCTCACTCCGTTTATACCGGGGCGACCCATGATCGCCTCAGTCACTGCTTGGGGGTCGTGGAAGTTTGCGAACGAATGATCCGAGGACTAAAGAAGAACGCGTTTTTGCACAAGAACTATGGCCGAAATCGGGATAATGCTATCCCGGAACCTACCGACGAGGACCACTTCTCCATCCGCCTTGCTGCGCTTCTGCATGATGTGGGCCATGGCCCATTTAGCCACGCCACCGAACCAGTCATAAAAGCAAGCTGCTCTGAGGAATTCGATAAGCTCACAGAGTTTCTCCGAAATACTTTTGATGGCGTCGAGAATGTCAAAGTGTCTGAGGCGATTTCTGTGCTTTTCGTATTCAGCAATGCGATGCGTTCTGTTTTCGAGCACCACCGGTTCACGATTCCTTTCAGAGACAAAGGGCAGCTTCCAATTTCAGTAAGTGCCAGGATTATTGGATCACGTGACCACGTGACAGCTCCTTACCTCTCTGGCATCGTTTCTGGCACTATCGACGCGGATAAACTCGATTACATGGCGCGGGACAGCTATTTCACTGGGCTTCCTATTGGTCTCGACGTGGACCGGCTTATCAGCAAACTCGAGGTTGTCACCATTACGCCGAATAATGTTCGAGATCCAGAACTCAAGGAACGTGCTCAAAAGGCGCCAAACGAGAAACTTTATGAATTGGGCATCTCCCTGTCTGGTTTAACAGCTTACGAACAGATGATAATTGGCCGCGTTGTTTTGTTCGACCGTATCTATTACCACCAAAAGGTGCGGTGTGGCGAAGCAATGATGCGGCGCTTGGTGTCATTAGCCCAGGAGGAACGAAAACGCCCATTCACGTTGAGCGAGCTTTTCACGAATGTCTCTGACGACGCGATGATCTACCTTTTGAGTGGCGAAACCGAAATCGAAGGTATCGCGGGCGGTGGGGCACGCTCCAAAATCTTGGGAAGAGCAATTCGGACGCGCCACTTTTACCATCGGGCCTTCGCGTTTGCCGAGAGATTCATAGCCGGGTTGGATTCCTTGAGCGAAAGGGAGAAGCGAAACACGGTTTCCAATCTTTGGCGCGGTGTGCTACAAGGTTTCGAAGATGAGGAAACCAACGACGGGCTTGCCAGGGACATCTATAAGCTTGGGCAGCAACTCGCCTCGGCCATTGAGGATTTCAAATTTGCTCGGATGGATCTCAATCCGGAACACGTTCTTATTGATTTTCC
Source organism: uncultured Verrucomicrobiota bacterium (assembly GCA_964651015.1). GTDB lineage: Bacteria > Verrucomicrobiota > Verrucomicrobiia > Limisphaerales > PALSA-1396 > CAZYYS01. The sequence goes on along the minus strand of CAZYYS010000061.1, from coordinate 1,331 downwards.
AGAGAACAGAGTGGCCGTGGCTGAGGAGGGCGATCAAGGCACCGGTATTTTTCTGCGAACTGAAGGAGGCGAACTCACGGATGCAAATTTGTACTTCAATCCAGATCGCTGGTCGGACGCGTTCAAAAACCAAAAGCACTGCGGCTTTGTTTTTTGTCCGCCCCAATATATCGCTTTGATTTCACTCGCTTCACACATAATCTTTTTCCAGAAATTCAATCTCATTTTCGGAAAGGCGGCGAAGCAACTGTGTAAGACCGACCATCACCTTAAAGACAAATGGAAAACTTGGATTCAGCAGGCGCTTGATGCCAAGCTTTGCACAGGCGAATGTCACGAAGCGTTATCGAAGGGTCAGTCTAGGCTGCTGTTGATCCGAAAGGAAGAGATTCAGCCACCGGAAGACTGGAAAATCTTAGAGCCAAACTTCCCTTCGAGAATAGCAGGCGAGTTCGAGGTGGCCCTTCCCTCAGGCCTGGTCGATTCGGTTCACACAGCTGTCATCGACGCCTTTAACGGCCTCTGTTGTGCCATTGATACTTTCGAAAAGGGCGGTCTGTTTGCGGCAACAAGTCGCCCAGACGAAAAACGAAATCTGCAGGCGGAGTTGCTGAAAGCGTTGCGTTCCCAGAAACTCGACGTGAAAGAAGGGGTAGAAATGGCCGGTGGCGAATCCGACTTGCTCCTGCCCGGAAATTTGATTCTCGAAAACAAAGTCGTTGACGAGATAGAGGACCCTTCCTCGGTCAAACCAGAAGCCGACTGGCAAGCGAGGCGCTACTCCTTATCATTAAATCAAAGGGTAAGCTTCGTACTGGTGGCGTACAAGCCCGCAAGCGAAACAGCGCTTTTGCTTTTGCCTTCAAGGGTTGCAGTGTACCAACTGCGCCATTCACCAGAAGCTGCGGCTGTCGTACGCCTGCTTGTTCCTTGGGGTTACGACATACCTTCAAAGGCGAAAGCTCCTCGAAAACCGAAGGGCGCTTCCTAACCAAGAGCCACTTTTTACTTCACCCCGCCTTTCGCTTGCGCCCTTGGACCGTAACCCTTCTCCCCTCTCTTTCTAAAAGCAAAAGCGCCGCCCCGTTGCCAAGGGCGGCGTCGATACTTGCAACCTTTCTTCAATCACGCTGCAGCGGGCTGCGAATGCCTGCACTCCATTGTCACAAACGCCTGCTCCAGGCGCCGCCGGGTCGATTCGCAAGCGAAGCGCAACAGAAGTTAGGGACAGGGTGAGGTGCCTCCAGTTGTTTTGCCGATGTTTACAAGGGTTGGCGCTAGAAGTAGTTTTTTTATTCAATTGAGGATGAAGCGCAAGGTGATCAAGGCAC
>CAZYYS010000060.1:0-20795 GCA_964651015.1 uncultured Verrucomicrobiota bacterium | reverse complement strand
TCCAATCCACGCTCAATAATCCCATCTTCATCCAAACCCAAGTAATGACCGAGTTCGTGCAGCAGCGTGGTGTGGACTTCCTCGCGAAAGGTCTTTTGGTTTCCTCCGGCAAAGTCCCAGATGTTTTCCAAATACAGGATAATGTGCGGTGGCAAGGGAACTGTTCCCTCATCAGCAAACTCCGCCCCGACGAACAAACCCAGAGTGTCCGACTCGATCCCATCGGCACGCAGCGCCGGGTCAGGCTGAGGTTCAAATGTAATCGGCAGCCTCTGGGCTTGCACGCGGAGTGGAGGCGGAAGCCTGGCCACTGTTGCCTTCACTTCCTCCTGAGCAAGGGACTGTAACTTTTCCCAATCACACCGCATGACAGGCAAGCGTTATTGCTGGCTACGGCTTGGAGTTTTTCCGGGATTTCCGAAAATTCTTCAACGTATCCGGTTGGTTCTCAAAAAACTGCGCCAGATCGGACAATATCTCCACGGTGGCCGGGCTGAGGTGGTGCTCGATTCCTTCGATGTCGCGGCGCTGTGTTTCCGCGTCGAGCCCGAACAGGGAGAAAAAGCGAGAGAGCGTCTCATGCCGGTTCTGAATTTTGCGTGCGATTTCGCGGCCCTTGTTGGTCAGCATGAGACCGCGATACTTTTCGTAATTGAGGTAGCCAGCCTCTCCCAGTTTCTGAACCATACTGGTGACAGACGCCTGTTTGACTTTCAATGACGAGGCGATGTCCACGACCCGGGCATAACCCTTCTCTTCAATGAGTTCATGGATGCGCTCCAGGTAATCTTCCGCGCTCTGACTCGGTGATGTTGTTGTTGGCATGTTCGGGAAATTAACCATAAAGCATCAAACGATGGCAAGCGTGACCAGTGAAATGTGATTGCCGCGATGGCGGTTCAGCCCGCCTCTGGTGCTTTTGAGAATCGTTGGCAGCAAGAAATGGCAAGTCAATGGCAAGAGATGTGGAGCCTCAACTGGCGCCCCGGCTAGAGTGACTCCGTGAATTCAGAGGGCAAAATCGGATGGATCCTGCAAACTGGTCAACTGACTTGGAACTGCCATCTCCCCACTGCCGATGGTTCATCAACTTTGAAATCTGTGGAATCTGATTCTGAGACTAAAACGAAGAGGGCTGCATGAAACTTTTCATTGCTGGCGTGAGCTACAAGACGGCACCAGTCGAATTACGCGAACGACTGGCCGTCGCCTCTTCACGGCTTCGTTGCGTTGGGTGTCGTCTGAAAATCAGCGGCGGACTTTCCGAGGCCGTGGTGCTCTCGACCTGCAACCGGGTTGAAATCTACGGACTTGCCGACCACGTCAACGGCAACATCGCCCCGCTGTTTCGCCATCTGACCGGGAGCCAACACGACATCGAGTCGCACCTTTATGTCCACGAAGGTGATAAGGCCATACGCCACCTTTTTTCGGTCGTCAGCGGACTGGATTCAATGGTAATCGGCGAAACCGAGATTACCGGCCAGGTAAAACACGCCTATCAAGCCGCCTGTGAGGCAAAACTGACCGGTCGCGTGCTGAACCGAGTTTTTCAAGCGGCGTTGCGAACCGCAAAGCAAATCCGGACCCGGACTGGAATCGGTCGCGGCGCGACTTCGGTGGGGAGCGTTGCCGTTGAATTGGCGGAGAAGATTTTCAGCGGCGGCCTTGCTCAACAAAGCGTCATGATCCTCGGTGCTGGAAAAATGGGTGAGGCGTGTGTTCGTCACTTCGCCAAGAAAGGCGCACGTTCGGTGCTCGTGTCGAATCGATCATTTGAACGCGCGCAGGAACTGGCCGCTGATTTTGGCGGGCGGGCCGTTCGACTTGACGAAAAACTTCAAGCGTTGACGGAGGCAGACATTTTGGTCAGTTCCACCGGCAGCCCCCTGCCAATCTTGCACCGTGCGGAAATCGAATCTGTGATGCGATCCAGACGTCATCGACCGCTGATATTGATCGACATCGCAGTCCCGCGCAACATTGACACCGACGTGCAATTCGTTCCCAACGTTTATCTTTACAACATTGACGATTTGGAAGCCATCGTTCGTGAAAACGTGCGGCAACGCGAACAGGAGTTGTCAGAATGCCGCGCCATCGTCGCGCAACAGACAGCCGCAGTAGTGGCCAGATTGATGCCAGATCAGAATGAGCAACATCGCCAGTACGTTCGACCCAACCTTGATTGGATATTTCCCGGTGCCGCGGTTTGTGGCAGTTAAATCATCTATGGCGCGAGCGCAATTCATCTCAGCAGCGGCTTGGGTGTGGAGGGTGAAATCAACAGACGAAACAATTTGTAAGTTATCTTCGACAAAAAATGTTCACTGTTTGCCAAGATCAGGATAGACGAAAATTCCGGTTTCTTTAGTTTGCACTTGAGTATGGAAAGAATGAGCTTCTAGAATCCTTCAACCAACCAGCGCTATGAAAACAAACTCCTTGACCAACAACAAGCCACTGACTCGCCTCCTTACAGCCTCGCTGATGGTGGCCGGCACACTGGTCGGTATGGCTCAACCCTCCCAATTGGGGCAGATCGGTGCACGGGCCTTGACACCGCAGGAAAAGGTCGATTACGGACTGCCGGCAAACATTCAAGTTTCTGGTGGCCTTTTCACTGTTGGTTTGGGGCAGCCGGTCTATCTGGAAGCCCAAGTGCGCAGCACGATAGCCCCCACAAACATCCTCGGCGTTGTTTGGACGCTGAGTTCCAGGCCGATTGGATCGAGTGCTGCGCTCGAGCCCAGTCCGATTCCACCCAACATGCCGATTTACGACCCGGGCGATCGTGGATTCTTCCAAGTAGCCGGTGAGCGGCGAATGCTGCGTCCGGATCTGGTCGGACAATATGTCGTCACGGCCGCTGTGGCGACCAATGGTGGCAGCCTGATTCTAACCCAACAGATGGATGGCGCGACCTACTTGGGCGTGAACAATGCGTGCGTGCTGTGCCACAGTGGCGGTTATCTGACCAACAAGATTACCCCTTGGTCTCAGACCCATCATGCCAAGGCGCTCACGAACAACATTGACGGCTGGCAAGGCAGCCACTTTAACCAGAATTGCGTCAAGTGCCACTCCGTTGGTTATGACACCGATCCGTTGGCAGTGAACGGTGGATTTGACGACGTGCAGGCGCAAACGGGCTGGCTTTTCCCCAGCGTCCTCACCAATGGCAATTATCTGGCGATGCCCCAGAGCTTGAGGGACAAGTCAAACGTCCAGTGCGAAAACTGTCATGGTCCGGGCAGCGAACACGCTTTCTCCTTGGGCAATACCAATCGCATCTCGGTCGAATTCAGCGCTGGCGATTGCGCCCAGTGCCACGCCTCCGCACCTTATCACGTTAAAGGAATTGAATGGGCCAACTCACTCCACGCCGTCGCCACACGCACGCCCACTGGCGAAGGTCGCGCGGCTTGTGTACGTTGCCACTCAGCGCCGGGCTTTGTGGATTACACGGATGGAGTTCCCGAAGCCAAGCGCCGAACCAAGTACGAAGCCATCACCTGCGCGGCCTGCCACGACCCGCACGGGGACGCAAACAATCCGCACATTCTGCGCAAGCTCACGGCGGTGACCCTAATGGATAACAAGACCACAATCACGAATGGAGGATTCGGTCAGCTTTGCATGAACTGCCACATCAGCCGGCGCGATGCGACGAACTACGTCGAGGTGACCGCAGGCAGCGGCAACTTCGGACCGCATAACGGCCCGCAGACGGACATGCTTGAAGGCGCAAACGCCATAACCTATGGCAAAGAGATTGGGAGTTCCGCGCACAAAGCGGTTGTTCCGAACGCCTGCGTCACTTGCCACTTGCAGACGGTCAGCGCCTCGGATCCCGCATTTGGGCATGTGGGTGGTCACACCTTCCGGCCCGCTTGGGACGGCGGCACTACGAACACCACTGCCGATGACGTCGAGTTGGTGGGTGCCTGCATCACCTGCCACGGGCCGATCGACTCCTTCGATTTTAAGCGGAGTGATTTTGACGGCGATGGCGTGGTGCAAGGCGTCCAGACCGAAGTCAAGGGTCTCCTCACTCAACTAGGGAACCTGCTGCCGCCAGCGGGCCCGGGCGTCACGATCAATTCGTCCTACACCAAGCCACAGTTGCGGGCCGCCTACAACTATCTGTTCGTGCTCAACGACGGCAGCTACGGCATTCACAACCTTAGTTACGCTGTTGGTCTGCTCAAGGCGTCCATTGCCGACCTTACCGACGACGCGGACCACGACGGGCTGTCAGACAAGTGGGAGATCGCCAAATTTGGTTCGATCACGGCTTACGACGGTTATGACGATCCGGACAGTGACGGTGCGAACAACGCCCTCGAATTGGCGGCTGGTACCAACCCAGCTGTCGTGGACAGCGACAACGACGGGGTCAACGACCTCGCCGAGTTGCAGGCAGGCAGCGATCCTCTGAACGCGGTGGATATGCCTGGGTTTGTCGTGAAAATCTACACGGCGGCGGAAATCGAGTTCGCCTCCGAGTTGAACAAGAAGTACCAGGTGCAAAGAGTTTCCGAGCTCACTGCCTCCTGGCAGAACGTGGGGTCGGTAACCAACGGCACAGGCAACATGATCTCGATGACCAGCTCCACGCGCAGCGGCGGGAGCCAGGGATACTTCCGCGTCATTCAAGTGCCTTAACGCCGCTCCAAACTGGAACCCATAGGTGTCCCCTTCTCGTTTCGGCGGGAGGGGGTCTTTTGCGGCAGAGAACGACGCCCCACCAAAATCACCAACGCTGTCCCGAAAGTCGAAAACACTCGGCCAAAAACCTTCCTAACGGCGTCGCCGGGGCGGGAGCTACCACCACAGGAAATTCCGGTCGGGAGGGGAAGTGGCCAGGGCGTTCATTTGCGCCGTGGGGAGAAACTTGAAATACTCGGTATGCGTGTCGCCGAACAGCATCATCATCCGGTTCTTGCCTTTGTAGTTGTGCCACTGGTGACGCGGCTGCGTAACGTCGCGGTTGGCGTGCCAGATCCAGTCCCCTTGGATGATCTTGGTGGACGGCTTGAGACTGACTTCTGAACTTTTGATCGAGCGATTGCTCGGATTGCCCTTTGGACCACACACCATCTTGACTTTGAAATAATCGAAGCCGAACTCGGTCAGGTAACTGTTCCCATACTGAAGGTAACAGTTGGTGGCGTTGACACCGCGATTGGCTAGCGACCAGAAATCGCCCCTATCCGAGGGGCAACGAAAAACTTCGTATCCCTTGCCAATGTAAATGTTCAACGGGCGGTTGGTCGCAGCCGTGTAAACGTCGTAAGTCCCATCTTTGCCACCGGTCGAAGCCCAATCGTTAATCTCTGGATAAAACTCGTTGTTGTCCTCGACGTACATGTGGAATGCCTTGCCAATCTGACTCTGATTGCTCTGGCAACGGATGGTGAAAGCCTTCTGCTTGGCGCCGGCCAAGGCCGGCAGCAGCAGTCCGGCGAGAATCGCGATGACCGCGATCACCACCAGCAACTCGATCAAGGTGAAACCCTTGGTTTGAAATCGTTTTTCGCCGGAGCTGGGGAAAACTTGCCATTGCACGTTCGAAGGGCTATATGAAACTGGTTTTGTGTCGGTGGTCATGCGGAGGAATTTGCGCCTGACTGCTTCGAACGTCAAGCAGTGATCGTGAGCTGGTGAGCCGGGCCCGATGAATTGCGACGAAAACTTCAACAAAAACTGGCGCACCCACCCTCCAAAGCCGCAATGGTGGCTCGGAGTTGGCTCAGTGAATTCCACTGAGCCACATTCTCAGACTACCTCTACGCCAACGAAATCCCGGCGCACGCTCCCGCTCACACACGCCGATTGCTGGAAGTCGCGCCTGTTTCGCCGCTCCTACTCCCAGGATGGCAGTCGCCGCGAGGTCAATTCTTATCCCAGCCTGGTCTTCCTGTCTGTCCGGGCTAGTCCTGATTCTTTTGTAGTGAGCGCCATGACAGGTGCGCATGAGGCTGCCTGCCTCAGCGTCCGGCGGGAGCGGAGCAGGCAGTAATTGGCATAATGCCCGGCTTGCGCAGATCGGTCGTCAAGGGTTTTGAGTTTGGGTCAGGGTCGGGATTTGGCACAAAGTGAGCGTTAGATAAAAACCGCAATGGCCCGTCCAACGAGTTTTAGGCTCAACCATTCAAGTCGCGGTTTACCCGCCCGCAACACGCGCAACGAAAAGCCCCGCCCGTTCTCGAATGACTCGATCGGGGTGACTTATGATACGGGATAACGAACCGTCGCCAGCCCGTAGCGTAGGTCTGCGCGAACAATTCCGTCTCCACCATGCCCGTCCATCGGCGGTCACCATCCGCTCAGTGAGCGGGTGGGGTTGTCGTTTGGATCAATTGAGGTCAAAGGAGCAAAACTTGAGCTTCGCTTTTTCCCGCGAGTTCCAGTTTCGATTCCTGGACCACGGATCGTTTGCCAATGTCGCCTGATCCCGTGGTGACAGATTTTCTGGCGTGTGGTCCATCATTTCTTTCGTTCGGGCTTTTGATTGAGCAATTTGATGATCACCTCCGCCGAGTCGTTTGTGGAGGGCAAGCGTTTGGTGTTGGGGGTCCAAATGGTGTCGTCGTCGTGCCCCGGAGCCGCATTGTTGATCAACGCTTCCGGGGCGGTGACCAAGGAGACAATGGAGCCCTCTCGCTGCGCGAGAAAGGAATTACCGTCCATGAACGAGCCATTATACCAGTCTCCCTTCCTCGATACGGATTTGCTCTTGTGAATTAGGATGAGTTCTTCAGCCTTTTTGCGGGTTACATTTCCTTTCGACTTCCAACTTATCTCAAGCTTGACCGAATCGCCGGGGGCCGAAAGGTCGAGGGTTGTGAAATTACGGCACCCGGAACATTAACCACGTGTTCCTGATTCGTACCGGCGCCTTTGTCGCCGAGAAGAAGCATGACAACATGAATGCGATATGGCTCAGTGTCCGTTCGCAAGATGCTCTCGTGGACTTTACCCCAAGAGTTAACCAACAAGTACTCTATTGTTCCCTGTCTCAGGTTTATCACCGCAGGAAAGCTGACCGTTCGCTCGCGCTTATTTATCCTGATGTCACGCGAGAACATGTTGTCTTCACGAGTTAGAGTAATTTGTTCCTCCAAGAGCGATGGTCGAAAACCACTCCAAGAAAATCGAGACAGCCTGATAATTCGTTCGAACTCCGTTGTACGATTCACCAGTCTCAATAATACACCAGCGACTTTGCCCAAAGAACTGAACACCATTCGTAACCCATGTGTTCCCCATGTATGCATTGTATCCCCAAGTGAAAAAGCCAGCCACGTTGGTGGCTAGCCCGAAAAATTCATTAAAAAAAAGTCGCAACGGTGATCTCGGCCCAATGTCTATTGGGTTGAAATGAATACGAAACCTACCGCTGCGGCGGGTACAGTTTGTAACTCCGAACGCTTTCAATTTCCAGCCGTAAAGAAGCGCGCCTTGTGCGCCAGTTTCACCGGCGGGGAGGTGACCAGCGATGGCGGCATCACGCTCTTGCGCCAGACTGACCGGCGACTGGGGCTGACCAAGGCCCTGGCCAAAGTCATTGGTGCCCCAGCCGATGACCGTGCCTTCGCCGGTCAAGGCCACGGTGTGGCGCAGTCCACCCGCCATGGCCATGATGTTCGTCAACCCAAAGGGCACCGCACCTTCCTTGTAATCGTTGCGGCCCCAAGTGCGCCGCCGCATCCGCACCATGTGCGCTTTCACCACCCGCAGCAGTTGCGAACGAATACTATTCAGTGTCTTTGACCGCATGAACACCCATTGGTCCCCTCACCCCCCTCCCAGCTTTTACACAGAACTCTTGACGCCACCGCTATACGGTTGGAAGCCGCCGATTGACACGGCCAAATCAACCTCCATAAGCTGCCACGTGATTCAGACTGAAAAAGACGGCACCCGCTGGGTGCTGGCGCCCGCTTTTGAACCTTTGCTCCGGCAAACCCTCGCCGACTCCGGTCAGGTCGTCAAAAAAACTCCGACGAAACTGGTGACCGTCCATCAAATCAACGGCAAGACCATTTACGTCAAAAAATATCTCAACGCGGCCAAATGGTTGCGACCGTTCAAATATTATTTCAAAACATCCGAGGCGAAAAGTGAATGGGCCCTGGCCGCGCAGGTCGCCGCTCGCGGCATTCCCGTCGTGCCCCACCTCGCGATGGGTGAACATTGGACAGCGGCCGGCCTCCAACAAAGCATCATCATCACCGAGGGGTTTGACGGCGTGCGACTGGACAAGTTTCCGCATCAGGAGACGGATGAATTGCAGTCGGCCCTCGCCCGGCTCTTGCGCACGATGCACGACAACGGTGTGCTGCAACGCGATCTGCATCACAACATCATGGTCAAAGCGCAACCGTTGGAGTTGTGCCGCATCGACGTGGATCGCGGTGAACTGCTGCCGCCATTGACCGAAGAGCAGCGCATCGAAAACATGGCCTATATCAACGTCTTTGTGCCGCTGCGCGCCAGATTTTTTGAAGTCTATAGCGCGAGCGCTGGACTGATCTCAAAAACCTTGGAACGCAGCCGCGCTATCCGCCGGGGATTATGGGCTCGTCGGTCCGGCCGGTGTCTGGAGAACAATTTGAGGTTTAATCCGAAAGATATTGGCGGCCTGCGCTGGTGGGTCAGGCTTGATTTCTTCAACGAGAAACTGCGAACACTGCTGGAGAATCCCGATGCTGCCTTGGAAAAATGTGCCAAGCTTTTCAAGTCCGGCCCGCACCGCCAATCCACGGTCGGAAGTTTCGGCGGACTGGTGTTGAAACGCTTCAACGTCAAAAACCGGTTGAATTACGTAAAGGATTTGTTTCGGCCATCGCGAGCCTTTCGCGCTTATCGGAAAGCGTATCATCTGGAGTTGTTGGGCCTGCCTACGCCGCGACCAGTCGCCGCCGCCGAACGCCGTGCGCTGAGGGTATTGACGCGCAGTTATCTCGTAACGGAAGAAATCCCCGGCGCCACGGACTTGGGTGTGTTGTTGAAATCCGGACAACGGCCCACGCGCGAGCTCGTGACGCAAACCGCGGAACTGATCGCCCAATTGCATGAGGAGGGGTTCTCCCACAGCGACTTGAAGGAGACGAACATTGTCCGCGATCAAACCGGTAAATTGTATTTGCTCGACCTCGACGCGTTGAACTATGTCAGGTCAGTGTCCGGGGAACGCGCCGCTGCTGACCTTGATCGTCTGGCGCGCGGTGCTGCAAAATATCCCAACGTCGCACGAGCCGACCGCCGCCTTTTTCTCTATAGCTATTGCAAAGCACGGAAGCTCTCACGCGTGCCGCGCACGAGTAGCGGCTAATCCAGATACCCTAGCTTACGCAGGCGTTCTTCAACCAGCGCTGAATCCTTCTCGGAGTACTCCGGCTGGCCGACAGGGGAAGGTGGAGGTATGGCGGCGCCGGATTCGCGGCGCGGCGGGTGGGCGAGTAGAAATTCCGGATTCAATACGGCGTGAATCGGCTCGGCATCCATATCATCGCCAATAGGCAGCCCAAACAGTTGCAACACGGTGGCCGCGACCGATTCGATGGGCTGTGGCGGAATGTGAGTGCCGGCGTTAACATTTGCGCCACGAAAAAGCACGATCCCTTCCGGCTCATGCCCGCCGTCGCGGAGCACGTGGCGGTTCGAGGTGATAAGTTGTTCTGCGCGGACGTCGCGCCGAAAACTGGGCGGCACATCGAACGGTTTCGATAAAATCGCCACGAGGTCCGGGCCGGCAACGGCGTGTTGGCCACGATACAAGTTTTCGCCGCGATGAATTTCAGCAAACAACGGGCTGCCACCGGGCGATTTCAGTTCGGAGAGTTCGTCGGCAACCTGTTCGCGAAGTGATTTCCATTCGCCCACCGGCACGATGCCATCAGGGTAGCGACCAACGCAGTTAACGCGGATACCAACCGCGCGCGATTCCAACGGATCGGCCCAGACTCGAGTATTTCGCCAGTCCACGATGCCGAACTTTGAATCGATCGGCACGCCCAGCCGGCTCTTCCAGAGACGGGGAATGTTGCCGTACCAAAGCCGCTGCCAATCCCATTTGGGCAAAAGACGAAGATAACCCTTTTGCTCAAGCCAGCGGTTCGTGTGAAAGAACTCACCAGGCATCGGACCAAAGCCGTGATCTGAAACGATGGCCAGCGCGCAATCATCACCCGCGGCTTCCACCAGCCGCCCGATTTGCACGTCGAGCTGGCCAAACAGTGTTTTCACCCGTTCGCCGATTTGCTTTTCTTCAACGGTCTTTAACAAAGATTCGAGCGCGGGATCGGAATATTTCCAGCAGTAGTGTTGCAGCCGGTCGAGCACGAGCCACACGACCATGAAGAACTCCCACGACTGGGTTTGCATCAGCCGCAAAGCGACGTCCGCATGATGAACCAACACCCGTTCGTTTTCTTCGATGAACGCCAGCATTTGCTTGGCATATTTTGGCGTGCCCGGCAGCGCGCTCGGATAGTTGAGCACATCGATGACAAAATCCTTGAACTCGGAAGCGAGTTCGGGTGGATAGGTCGAAAGGCCGACCGCTTCGGGCGAGAGAGCATCACTGGTGATGAAACCTTCGACGGGATAAACCGGATAACTCAACGGCACATTGAAGACGCCGACGCGTTTGCCGTGCCGGTTCAACCGCTGCCAGATCGTCGGGCTGGCGATATCGCGCGAGTTGTTGAGTCGCCGTTGATAGTAACTGTCCGCAGGCGCGTTGCGAAAATGGTAGATGCCATGTTTGCCGGGATTGGTGCCCGTCACGAGGCTGGCCCAGGCAGGCGGCGTCAATGCCGGAGTGGTGGAATTCAGAACGCCCCACGCGCCTTCATCCCGCAGGCGACGCAGCACGGGCATATCGCCGCGGTCAATCCAGCGCGACAGGTTCGCCCAAGTCGCGCCGTCGAGACCGAGAACAAGGACACGTTCGGCGGGTTTGACCGAGTCTGATGCAGAATTCACCGGGCGCTGGTATAACAACGCCACACAGGACTCACAAGGAAAAGCGAAGATTCAGGAAATTGATCTTGGATTCCACCTCGGACTGCCGCAGGCTGCTCCGCGAAACGAGGCTGGCAAACGGTCATGAGCAAGCACGCGGCATGGTTGCGCGAACAACTGAAGTCCTGGGTTGCGGAAGGACTGCTTTCGCCGCAACAGGCTGACGCACTCCGGCAACGTTATCCCGAACCCAAAGCCGGCGCGCCCTGGGGGGTGATTATATTTTCCGGCCTTGGCGCTGTGGTGTGCGGCTTGGGAGTTATTTTGCTGCTGGCCTACAACTGGCAGGACATTCCCAAAGCAGGCAAACTCGCCGTGATTTTCCTGTCGATTGTGGCGGCGCATACGACCGGATTGAATCTCTACACGCGCGAGAATTGGCGCCGGCCTTTGGGCGAGGCAATGACCGTGCTGGGCACCATGCTTTATGGCGCCGGCATCTGGCTGATTGCGCAGATTTATCACATTGAGGAGCACTTTCCGAATGGATTCCTGTTCTGGGGACTGGGCGCGCTGGCTCTGGCTTGGGCCATGACTTCGGTGGCGCAAGGAGTGTTGTCGGTGATCTTGCTGGCCATCTGGGCATGTAGCGAGACATGGGAATTTGACCAAGCCATTCATTTCGCACCGTTCCTGATCCTTCTTGGTGTCGGCGGGCTTAGTTGGCAAATGCAATCGCGACTGCTATTGGTGTTCACCCTGGCCGCGTTCACGCTCGTGTTATTGGCCACAGCGGGGGCGGTCAAAGGCAGTCTTGTACTGACTGTTTGGCTGAATCTCGCAGCGGCGTTTGTAGCGGCGGGAAGGCTTTGCCGACAACGCGGAAAATTCCCGGAGAGTGAACCGATCTGGCAATTCTTCGGCTGGCTTGGTTTTCTCGTCTGCCTGTATTTGTTCACTTTCGCTGACCTGCTGGATAATGTGCTGGACTGGTCCAAGACCGGGAGCGGTGCAGGTCAGGCAGTGGTACAGACCTACGCATGGGCGGCACTCGCTGTAACCGTGCTTGCCTGGCTGCCTCTCCTGGCAAGCAGTCGCCAGCCAACCAGCGACGAAAGCGAGCCCCTGGCAAGTTGGGGCGAAAACTGGCTGTTGCCCCTCACGGCCGTCTTGGTGCAGGTGGTTTGCGTGAGCCACTTGTACCGCCTCGAATGGCTGATCGCGGGCCCGTTCAACCTGGCGTTCCTGGCGCTGTCAGTCGCTTGGATGGGCCGGGGCTGTCGCCAGGGACGCGTGCGGCCCACCGTCCTCGGCTCGCTGATGTTTGCCGCGCTGGCAATAGCCCGTTACTTTGACCTGTTTGAAAGCTTGCTGGCGCGTGGCTTGATCTTTCTGCTGGTTGGCGCGGTTTTGTTTGCCGAGGGGATTCTGTTCATGCGAGCGCGGCGCCGTACGCGCAGCGAGGAGGTGGGCGCTTGACGAAGGTCTTCATTGTTACCGCCATGACGCTGCAAGTTGCCGCGCTGGGCTTCATGGCCGGGGAGCGTGAATGGGTGGTCCGCACTGGGCGGACCGTGTTTGTACGCACGGCGCCAGTGGATCCGCGTGATGTGATGCGCGGTGATTACGTCCGTTTGAACTATGAAATGTCCCGTGTTCCGCGCACACTATGCCGCGGCGCCCTTGCAGGAACGAATGCGCCCGGTGAGACAACCCCGCGGGACCTGAAAGTTTATGCGCTTTTGCACGAGGATGAAGGCGTGGCGGAATTGACCGCGTTGTCCGACGAGCGACCACGCGAGGGATTGTTCATTCGTGGTCGCACCGATAGGTCTTGGGACGGGCACGTTTCGGTGCGCTACGGGTTGGAAGCCTACTTCATGGAACAGGGCAAGGGGCAAGAGTTGGAGCAAGGCCGCCAAAGGGAAGGCATCCAGGTGCCGCTCGAAATGGAAGTCGCCGTCGGATCTGGTGGGCTGGCCGTGCTCAAGCACCATCGGTGGTCGAAGCTGGGCATCGGACTCGATCTGGAAACGGTCCCCGACGCACAATCAAACCGGCCCAACGCACGGATCGTGGTTGCCGCCAAAGTGAAACTGTTGAACGCCGGCAGCAACGATCTCGCCGTCGTCGATTTGCCGGGTGGCCAATCGCTGGCGTTGGTTCCGGACGCTCAATGGGGCGTGGCGAATTGGGAGTGGATTACACCGAATCAACCCGTGCCGAAGCCGACGAAGGAAAATGTCGTCGTACTCAAGCCCGGAGCGATCCATGTTATGCGCGTGGATTTTCGCAATCCTCGATGGCAGGTGAGAGGACACGAACCGGGATCGGGTGACCAAACCAAGATGAAAACTCGGTCACTGTCCGATCTGCAGCAGGATTTTTCCGCAAGATTTCGATTCGAGTATCGTCCACCAAATCGCGAGACGTGCGCGGACCTTCCAAACGCAACAATGATCTGGCACGGACGGATGCCAACGCGGGCTTTCAACCCGGGCGGCTCGGTGGATTAAATCAGCCACCGAACAAACTTTGCCCCCATTCAATTTCCCTTTCGCGAAGCAGTTTTTTTGCAAGACGAACATCGAAAGACAAGGAATTCTTCTTTCCGTTGCGGAATCATTCGGACTAAGGTGAAGGCGGGATGCCGCCGAAAATCGAAAAAGTGTTGGTGATTGGTCTGGATTGCGCTGAGCCGTCGTTGGTGTTCGAGCAGTGGCGCGATCAGTTGCCGAACCTGCGCATGTTGATGGGGCAAGGCGCATGGACCACGATGAACAGCACGGTGCCGCCCATCACGGTGCCCGCATGGGCTTGCATGATGTCCAGTAAAGACCCCGGCACGCTCGGCGTGTACGGTTTTCGCAATCGCAAGGACTACAGCTACGCCGGGCTGACGTTCGCCACCGCTACATCGATTCGTGAGCCACGGTTGTGGGATATTTTGTCCAAAGCAGGCAAGCATGTCGTGGTGCTGGGGGTGCCGCAAACCTATCCGACCTCGTCGGTCAACGGCGTGATGGTGAGTTGCTTTCTCACGCCCGATCCGGCAACGAGTCAATACACTTATCCGCCGGAGTTACGCGATGAGATCGACGCTCTACTCGGCAAGAATCAATACATGGTGGACGTTTCGGATTACCGTACCGACAACAAAGCGAACGTGCTGCGTGAGATTTATGAGATGACCGACCGGCGCTTCAAACTGGCCAGGCATTTTCTGCAAAACAAACCGTGGGATTTTTTCATGCTCGTCGAGATGGGTGTGGACCGCATCCATCATGCGTTCTGGAAATATTTTGATCCGCAGCATCGTAAGTATGAACCGAACTCGCCGTTCGCCAACGCCATTCGCGACTACTACATCCACGTGGATCGGCTCATTGGCGAACTCGTCGCCGCTATTTCACCGGCTGACCGCGAGCGAACCGCAATTCTGGTCGTGTCCGACCACGGCGGCAAACGCATCGACGGTGGCATCGCGGTGAACGAGTGGCTGATTCGCGAGGACTTCTTGACGGTCAATGAATACCCGGAGCAGCCCAAGGCTTTGGGCAAACTCATCGCCGAAAACAAGGTGAACTGGGACGCGACCAAAGCCTGGAGCGAAGGTGGGTATTACGCGCGCGTTTTCCTCAACGTCAAAGGCCGCGAACCGCAGGGCGCGATTGAACCCAAGGATTATGAAGCTGTGCGCGACGAATTGATCCAGAAACTTGAGGCACTGGGCGACGAAAATGGAAGACCCATCGGCACACGCGTTTATCGACCGGAGAAACTGTACCATCGCTGCAATGGCGTCTGGCCTGATTTGATTGCGATTTTCGGCGATCTCTACTGGCGCTCCATCGGCAGCATCGGCTACGACACCGTTCACGTGTTCGAGAACGACACCGGACCTGACGATGCCAATCATGCACAGGACGCCA
This sequence comes from uncultured Verrucomicrobiota bacterium, assembly GCA_964651015.1. Lineage (GTDB taxonomy): Bacteria > Verrucomicrobiota > Verrucomicrobiia > Limisphaerales > PALSA-1396 > CAZYYS01. Next base: position 5,886 of record CAZYYS010000060.1, on the reverse strand, counting down.
TGTTCGTTTTGAGCCTGCCGGGAGTGAAGCCGGGAAAGATTCCGCCGTTGGACATTCTCGATGTCGCACCGACGTTGCTAAAACTTTATGAAATGCCGGTGCCGGCGGACATGCAGGGTAAACCTTTGGAAGTGATCACTTAGGCAGTGGCGCATTCCAGACGCGACGATACTTTGGCTGGCGCTGTTGCAGCTTCCGCACCCGTTGCCAAATCCTTGCGATCAACTCACGGTCCGGGAGGCCAATCTTTTTGACCCCGGAAAACCCGCAATAAAGTCGCATTAAATTCGCCAACGAAAACCGTGCATGAACACGCGCCGAGTACGCGAGCGCGCTAAGGTCTTTTAGATACCAGCGGCGGCGGTGACGTCGTGGGCCGAGTACGCGCTGCAAATCAATCAGGAACAAATCCCACTCCGCGCCCCGCTCCACCACAAAGATATGCTTCAGGTAAAGGTCTTTGTGAATGAATCCGGCGGCGTGCAACGACGACGCTAGTTTGCCGATCTGCGCCAGCAGTTGCCATTTGCGCAACAGTGGAACTGTGGCAAGCCGTTGCAGAAAATATTCGTCTGCCGGCAGCCCGCCGACAATTTCATGTTGCAGCAAAAAACTGGCGGTCACCACGACACAACATCGGCGTTGACCCAGCGCAACCGGGTCGGCGGTCAGGAAACCGTGTTGACGGAGCAGTAGGATTTTTCGCCACTCGCGCGCGGCCTCATCGTCTGCGCCGGGCCAATGGATGGCGCGCAGGATCAATTTCCAGTGCGAGAGGTAACTGGATTCGTAACGCTTTAGATAGCAAACGAGCGGTTGACCTCCCCGCGTCACGAGTCGAGCCTGGACCGTGGAACGACCCGGTACGGCACGCACGACGGCGCCCGCCTGATACGCCATGACTTTTTCGAACGTGTCGAATCCGTTTGCACTCAGCACGGGCAGGAAATCCTTTGCCGCCGTTACTTTCCCCTCGTCGGTGGTTTGAAATTGATTGCTATTCATCCGGCCATCGCTGTTTTCCGTAAACTGACACCTCGTGAGCCAGGCGCTTCACGTCGGCGTCTATTTTGTGCTTGGCCAGGTACCGTTTCAGAAACTCCAGTCGCTCGCCTAGCGTGCAGAATTTCATGGCTGACTTGTCGAGCGAAGCCAGATCCTTGAGGCGACGCCGATGCCGAATGGGCGACCAATGATCAAATTGTCCCCGGGGACAATCGATGAACCACAGCTTCGCTTCACCAGGTGGGGTAAACTCCACGAGCACATTCCTCCAAACCAAATCGTGATGAAAGAAGTTGGCGGCATGCATCCGACGCGTCAGGTCCGCGAGTTGGTTGAGGAGGAGGGCGCGCAATTTCCTGAACCCGACCGAAGCGCGCGTGGGACATTGTTTCTGCACAAATTCGACCAGGTTGCCGGGGTTCGGAAGCGCCTTGGTGACGATGAACGCGCGGCAAAGTCGCCCAATCCAGTCCCTTTGTTCGCCACAAGCAATGCGCTCGGCGCATGGAATGGCGAGTTGCTCGAACGCGGCGTAGTTTCGGAACTCACACCTGGCCTTGGACGCGCGCCAAAGAAAGCGCCACGAAGGGCGGGCGAATTCGTACTGCTTGTAATAGACCAGCAGCGTCGAACCATCGGGCAGTTGAACCTGCTTTTGCTGGACCAGGGCGCGGCGGTTGGCATCGCCTTTCCCGCTGAAGAATTCAACCGCGCGGGAAAACGAATCCAGCTGTAGTCGCTCGAACGTCCCTTTATACCGTGAATCTACCACGAACCAATCCATACAAATCATTCTCGCGTAATTCCCTGCGCTCTTCGAACGCGGCGGTATTGCCGCTCCCGCAATGGCGCTGCGATTTTCAGCGCGTGCCGAATCAGGCCCTTGTCGTCGCTGGTCATTGCGGAATGCCCGACGTAACGGAGAAAAAAGCGGAGGCGTTCGGTTCGCCGGAAAAAATGCGGGGCCGGCGCATCGAGCGTCGCAAGGTCTTTGGCGCGGCTTGCCTGTTCTGCCCACGGCTTCCAAACGCCTCCCCGGTGCGCGTCGATCAGGAAGAAATGATTCAGACCCCGGCCCGTCAAAATGATGTTCCGCCAAAAATAGTCGTGATGCACGAAGCGATGCCGGTGCAGCCGCCTGGTGTAATCGGCCAGGCGTTGAACCAACTCCCGACGCGCCCGCCGATTTTCCGCCGTCGGCAGGGAAGGCAGATAATCACGAATGAACACATCCAGCGGCACAGGTTCAACAACACTTTCAGTGATCAGAAATGAACGCACCAGCCAGCGGCCACGGCGGTCTTCACCGTAGGCAACGGGCGCCGGCGCATCCAACCCCCATCCCCGCAAGCGAACCAGATTTTCAAACTCTTGTCTGACCTTGGAACGCCCCAGAAACGTGCCGCGCCAGAAACCGCTCCATAGTTGCGACTGCTTTGTGATCCAGTATTTCTTGATGATGAGCGTGTAACTCCGGCCGGTGTCTTGAAGAATAACCCGGCGCACTTCGCTGCTGTCGCTGTGTTTGATAATTTGCCTGTCATCTTTCAAGCCATAAACGTCGGCAATGGTCAGCAAGTGATGGGCGCGCAGGAGGTTTTTCCGCTCAGGCGCTATCACGATCTTCGGCATGCTTGACGTAAGTATTCGGAAGGCGATGAAGATGTTCAACGCAATTTCAATTGCCTTGAGTTTCCTCCCGGCAATACGATGCGCGCCGATGAGAATCGAGACGTATCGCGGCAAACTTCAGGACGCGACGAAAGCCGAGAAGTACGCCACCCGCTTCGAGACCGGGCCACGCAAACGCATCGACCAACGGGAACAACGCGCCGTGCGGCAGATTTTCAGTGAACTGCCTGATTGCCGGACTGTCGTGGATGTACCTTCGGGCGCGGGCCGTTTCCTTGCGGCGCTGGGAGCGCAAGACAGACTGGTGGTGGAGGGTGACGTGGCGCATGAGATTCTCGCTTTTTCACGCAAGCGTTCGCAGAAATTGAAGGTCCGTAGCCGATTTGTGCAGGCAGACGCAGCGCATCTGCCATTGATCAGCGGCGCTGTTGACTGCGTCTTCTGCAATCGCCTGTTGCATCACATTCTGGCGGCCGAGCAGCGCGCGATTTTTCTGCGGGAGTTGTATCGTGTCGCAAGACGTTACGTGGTGGTTTCCTTTTTTGACTACCACGCTTTTGGCAGAGCGAGGAGGCTTCTCAAGGCGCTGAAAGGGCGCAAGCCGCTTTACCACCAACAGCCAACGCGCGAACAGTTCGAAAAGGAAGTAACCGGGTGCGGCTTTCGCATCAAAAAGCTCGTGCCGACCGGGCCATTGTGGGTAGCGCAAAAATATTTTGTGCTGGAAAAGTCCTGATCTGGCGCGGAGGTAGGAGAATTTCAGGTTCCTTTTGGCTTTTGCCTGTCCGGTTTCGCTGGGTCTTTTCCGCAAACAATTCTTCACAGGATTTTTTAGAGAGTTGTGCTACGTTGGGTGCAACTAAAGGTTGAAATGTTGTACCATGGATCACTCACACTCCTACTCCGTCGGGCCGGCGGATCGCTATTCGGCAAAGAAAATGGCCAAGCCAATCAACTTCATTTTTTACGCCCCGGATGCCCGGAGCGTATCGTTGGTCGGAGATTTTAATGATTGGAATCCCGCCGCGCACCCGATGGAACGCCAACCCGATGGCGCGTGGCTGATCCAGATACCGATGAACCATGGACACCATCATTACCAATTTGTTGTGGATGGGAAACCGACCCTTGATCCTCGCGCTCAGGGGACTGTCTGTGACGAGACGAATGAAAGGGTTTCGTTGCTTGCGGTCAGTTGAGTTCCGAGCCGGGAGGCAAACTCCCGGCTTTCTGTCCGGGGACTGACTTCTGTTTCGCTCTTTGTTCGGCGAAAAACGTTTGCAGCAGGGAACGACATTCGGCTTCGCGCACCCCGGACGTGATCGAGCACTGATGATTCAAGGAAGGGAACTGTAATAAGTTTAGTGCACTGCCTGCCGCGCCACCTTTGGGATCACCCGCACCAAAAACAACTCGGGCCAGTCGCACATGGACGATGGCGCCGGCGCACATTGGGCACGGTTCCTTGGTGACGTAAAGGGCGCAATCTGTCAAACGCCAGTCGCCGACCGCCTGCTCAGCTTGCGTCAACGCCAGCATCTCTGCGTGAGCGGTTGCGTCCTTCAACAATTCGACCTGATTGAAGGCGCGGGCGATGATGCGTCCTTCTCTCACGACCACGGCACCAACAGGAACTTCCTCCGTTTCATACGCGCGGGTCGCCTGACGCAACGCCTCGCCCATGAAGTAATGGTCGCTTTGCAGATCGATGATCGGCTCGTCCATGTGCAAGACGGTAACGGATGGGAAAACATTCAACAACCAACATTCAAGGCTCAACACCCAAGACAGTGGCGCGACAGCTATGCCGTTGAATGTTCAGTCTTGAATGTTTCCAATAATCAGTTTCTCGGCGCAGAACCATTGGCCGGCAACGGGAGCGCGTCAATGAACCAAGTCAGTGGGAAGTATTTGAGGGAAGGTTTGCAGCCTTCTTCGCATTAGGTCGCATTGTCATTCTTTCGTGTCTCCAATGTCTCTCGAAGCACCTGCGAACTCTTCGCCAAAAGCTCGACCTCTCGCTTCTGTGCCTGAATCCACTGCGACTGCTCCGAACCGCTGAACTGATAATAGAAGCCGGCAGCTCCCGACGCGAGATCGCGCTTTGCGTTTTCGGAATCGCCGGACTCCAATGCTCTAAGAGCGCTCAGATACAGCATCGCGTGAGTCGCATAGAACTGGTCCTGAATCTCCATCGAGCGCTGGCTTTGGGCAGTGGTGTCTCGCAAGTAATGCCGCCGCTTCTCGTCGTAGATACTTGGTGATGACCCAAGTGATGAGTGAACCGAAAACTGCACCGATGATGACGAGAGGAGTCATGGCGTGTGAAGCGGCCTAACATCTGCGAAGGCTATTGATTCTACAACCTATCTGGTTCATGGCGCGACAATATTCTGGCCATAAGTTTCTGTCTAGCTTGGTTATGGTTCAGAACGGTACTTGAACGCGTCCCCGTAAAGGCGGCAACGTGTTTCATCATTCGATCTTCGTCACGCGACTTTCCTCCAACGTCCAGTCGTTGCGTCCGTCGGGATGGCAATGGCAGTGCGCGGCGAAGAAGCCGCCGCGATATTGCCAGAACCACGGCCAGATGCGTTCGCGGTCGGTCTGCGGGATGCGCAGGCCGTCCAGCGCGCTGCGCGGAAAGAATTGAAAGCGGCCTTCCCTTATTGGCGCTGGGAGGTGCTTGAGCTTTGGTTTCAACTCGAACAAGAACATCAGCCAATGCGCCTGCCCTTCGTAACCATGCTCGCTGACGAGTCCAGTGAGATGCAAATCGCCCGGTTGAATCGACAGTCCCAGTTCTTCCTTCGCTTCGCGACAGGCGCAGGCGTACGGCGATTCGCCGGCCTCGGTGTGAAGTTTTCCACCGCAAGGACTCCAAAAGCCGCGATTGGGTTCTTTTGCTCGCTCCAACAGCAACACTTCATCCTGCTCGCTGAAACAATAAAGCAGAGTGGCGATTTTGTAAGGTAGCGCCATAAGCTAATAAGTGAAACAGGGCTGTAGTTTGAAGTCCAAGCTTTACGCGGAGTGCCAAATCTGGCGACTTAGCGACCGCCGCCGGCAACGCCCGGTCGGCTGCAAGAGTCGCTGACAAATTATCTGAACCGTCCAACTGCCCAGCGGGGCGGCGGTTAGATGCAACGCCTGGTGGTTAGGTTGCTTGTCTATAGGTGCGACATGCATCTCGGTAAGCAAATGCGCCGATGCCTGAAAATGTAACCCCGACGCAGGCAAGCAATGTGG
>CAZYYS010000059.1:0-20807 GCA_964651015.1 uncultured Verrucomicrobiota bacterium | reverse complement strand
ACCCCGTTGTGTGTACGCCTCCACAGGCGCACGAGCGCGGGCTTCAGCCCGCTTCAACGTCCACTGCGGTGCGACGCAGGAAATGTCCAGCCCGCTTTCGATTCGTGCATTGAAGCGGCGTGAACGCCGCGCTCCGTTTGCACCAATCGTGTGTCACTCTGCCCTTAAAAGCCAAAAGCCATGAACCTATTCAACACAATCTGGCGCTCGCTTCGCTCACTCGGGCAAACCAAAGGGGTGAAGCAGGAGATAGACGAGGAACTGCGTTTCCACATCGAGCAGCGCACGGTGGAAAACATCGCCAAAGGCATGTCGCCGGAGGATGCGGCGCGCGAAGCGCGCAAACGTTTCGGTAATGTGCAAAGCGTCCGCGAGGAATGTCGTGATGTCCGAGGCACGAGTTTTGGCGAAGCGGCATTTCGGGACATTCGCTTTGGATTTCGGATGCTCTGGAAGAATCCCGGCTTCACCGCCGTCGCCGTGCTCACGCTCGCGCTCGGAATCGGGGCCAACACGGCGATCTTCAGTTTTGTTAACGCCATTCTACTTCGACCGCTGCCCTTCAAGCAGCCGGATCGGTTGTTGATGGTTTTTGAAAACAAGATTGATCGAGGTTTCCATAAATTCGAGATTGGAGCGCCCGTGTTGGACGAGTGGCGCAAACAGAACACCATCTTCGAAGGCTTGGCCGCGCGTCACGATACCGGCTTCGTTCTCACAGGCAGCGAGGAACCGGAGAACCTCACCGGTTCCGAGTTGTCGGCAAACCTCTTTTCGCTGCTGGGCATCAAGCCCATACTAGGTCGCGATTTTTTGCCTGAAGAGGAGACTTACGGCCGGCATCACGTTGTGCTCCTAAGCTATGAACTGTGGCAACGACGGTTTGGTCGAGAGGCAAACATAGTTGGCCGAAGCATCACGCTCGACGCTCAACCTTACACCGTGATTGGCGTGATGCCGTCGGGAACGCATTTCCCCACAGCCAACGCACAACTTTGGACTCCACTGGCTTTTTCGCCGGATCAACTCCGCAACCGCCATGCGCACCGTTATCTGGTTTACGCGCGGTTAAAGCCGCACGTCACCCTCGCGGCGGCTCGCACGGAGATGGACGTGATCGCCCGGCGCATGGCGGTTGCCGATGAGCGAAACAAAGGCTGGGGCGCCGAAGTATATCCGCTTCAAGAGATCATGGTGGGCGATTATCGCGCGGTATTGCCGATACTGCTCGGCGCAGTCGGATTCGTGTTGCTGATTGGCTGTGTCAACATCGCCAATCTGCTGCTTGCGCGGTCGGCGTCCCGACACCGGGAGTTTGCCATCCGTACCGCACTCGGCGCCGGTCGAGGGCAAATCATCCGCCAACTCCTGACTGAAAGCTGGTTGCTAGCGGTAGTTGGCGGAAGCGCCGGAACGCTGCTGGCATTTTTCTTTCTGAAAGCGCTCGTGCGCATCAGCCCGCCCGATCTCCCCAGGATTTCTGAAGGCATTCATCTGGATGCTTGGAGTCTCGCCTTTACTGCGCTTGTGACCTGCGTTACGGGGCTGATCTTCGGCCTGTTTCCAGCCTGGCAGGCGGCCAAACCCGCATTGGCCTCCGATATGAATGAAAGTTCGCGCGGCAGCAGCAGCGGCCGGCAGCGGCAGCGGATTCGCGGCGCGTTGGTCGTGAGTGAAGTAGCGATCTCACTCATGCTCCTGATTGGAGCGGGACTGATGATTCGGAGTTTTGGCCGCCTCCTTTCCGAGCCTCCCGGTTTTAACCCCGAGCATCTGATAAGCATGAACTTGGTCCTGCCCGGCAGCAAGTTTCCCGACCAGGCGGGTCGAATGCGATTCTTCGAAACGTTTCTGAATAACGTGCAGGCCATGCCCGGCGTGCAGTCAGCCGCCCTCATCAAAGGCCTGCCCTTGAGTGGAGATGACACGCAGGTTTTTCTCACCGTAAAGGATGCTCCACCGCCCGCGCCGGGAGAAGCAGTCTCCGCCGGCTACTCACTGGTCAGCCCCGGCTATTTTCACGCCATGAACATCCCGTTGCTACAGGGACGGGATTTCACCGAGCAGGACCGATCCAGTTCGGTGCCCGTCTTGATTGTTGACGAGGCTTTGGTGAAGAACTTCAAGCTCGGTACCAATGTGTTGGGCCGACGAGTATCCGTCGGCGACGGCACGGACAATGTCGAGATCGTCGGTGTGGTGAAGGACGTCAAACGCATCGGCATGGCGGACGAACCGCGAGGCGAGATGTATCGGACCTACAACCAAATGTGCATGGGATCAATGAGTCTGGTCGTGCGAACCCAGCGCGATCCGGCGGAAATCACTCGCGCCATCCGTGGCGAGGCGCTTGCGGTTGACAAGGATCAGCCAGTCGAAAACATCCGAACGATGACACAACTGGTCGCTTCCTCCGTTGCACAACGGCGACTCTCGATGCAACTGCTCGGTGGATTTGCTGGGGTGGCGATGCTCCTGGCGTCAATCGGGCTTTATGGTCTGCTCACCTACAACGTCACGCAGCGGACGCAGGAGATCGGCATCCGGATGGCGTTGGGTGCGCAGCCGGACAATGTGCTTTCGCTTGTGCTTCGACAAGGAATGAAGCTGGTCCTGCTTGGGGTGGGCATCGGGCTCGTGGCCGCACTCGCGTTGACGCGCGTGATACGCAGTTTGCTCTACCAAGTCCAGCCCACTGATCCGGCCACCTTTTTCTTGGTTTCCCTGCTGCTCATCATTGTGGGGTTGCTGGCCTGCTGGCTGCCCGCCCGCCGTGCTGCCAAGGTTGATCCGATGGAGGCGCTGCGACACGAATGATAGAACCAAGTCCATGAACCCACTCAAAACAATCTGGCGCTGGCTGCGTTCGCTCGGGCAAACGAAAGCGGTGAAGCAGGACATTGACGAGGAACTGTGTTTTCACATCGAGCAACGCACGGCGGAAAACGTTGCCAAAGGCATATCGCCGGAGGAAGCGGCGCGCGAGGCGCGGAAACGTTTTGGCAACGTGCAGAGTGTTCGCGAAGAATGTTGTGATGTTCGCGGTGCGAGCTTCGGTGAAGCGATCTTGCGTGACATTCGCTTCGGTCTGCGGATGCTCTGGAAGAACCCCGGCTTCACCGCCGTAGCGGTACTGACGCTCGCGCTCGGCATTGGCACAAACACGGCGTTTTTCAGTGTGCTCTATGGGGTGGTTCTGCGGAGCCCGCCTTATCCCGAGGCCAGTCGATTGGTTGAGATCCGCAACCTGCGGGGTGACGATACAAGCAACGCGGGGCGGCTCTCGCTGGCAGAACTGTTCGATTACCGGGAGCGCCAGCGCAGCTTTGTCGGCATTGGCGCGTCCATTAGCGGACGGGCCACGCTGGCGGCGGACCAAGGTGCCGAGCGCGTCCAGTTAACCCGTGTCACAGCCAATCTGCTCCCCCTCCTGGGCGTGCCGCCTGCGCGTGGACGGGGTTTCACAGAAGTCGAGGAACACGCGGGGGAAGATTCCGTGGTCGTGGTGAGCCATGATTTCTGGCAGGCCAATCTGGTTGGATCGGAAGAAGTATTGGGTCAGCGCGTTCAACTCAATGGCGTCGAACACACCATCGTGGGCGTGATGCCCGCCGGGTTTTCCTATCCCGAACCGGGCGTCTCGATCTGGAAGCCGCTTGATCTTAACCGACGCGGCGAAGCGGACCGTGGCGATCATTCACTGCAGGCGACGGCACGCCTCGCGCCGGGTGTATCGACGGCGCGAGCGCGAAAGGATCTGCTGGATTTGAGCAGGCGGTTGCAGGCCGACCTGCCGGAGGCCTATCCCCGCGACGCCCGCTGGCGGGTCGGCTTCGAGTCGTTGCGGGAGGCTCAGTTCGGACAAATGATGGCACCGCTTGGCACGCTCGCGATTGCGCCTGCGGGGGTGCTGCTCATCGCCTGCGTCAACGTGTCCATCATGTTCCTGCTCCGGGCGGCGATGCGACGCCGGGAGTTGATGATCCGGCTCGCGTTGGGTGCCGCCAGACGCCACATCATCCGTCAGTTGCTGGTTGAAAGCGCCGTGGTATGCGGCATGGGCGCGCTCGGAGGGCTGGTGCTCGCCATCTTCGGGTTGGAAGCGCTTAAAATCTTTTCTCCGGCTCAGATTCCTCGTTTGCAGGAAGTCAGTCTTAACGGCGTGGTCGCCAGCTTCACCGGCGGGGTGTTGCTCATCGTCACGGTGATCGTCGGGCTGGCCCCGGCTGTCTCCGCGTTGAAGACCCGGATCAACAATGGCCAGACTAGCCGCGCGACAGATAGCCGCGTCGCCGGAAGACTGCGCGATGCGCTGACCGTCATGGAGATCGCCCTGGCGGTTTTGTTACTCGTCAGCGCCGGACTCATGCTGCGCAGTTTCCAAGGGCTGCTCCAGGTCGATCTCGGCTTTGCCACGAGCGGGCTTTTTACTTTTAAGACCAATCTGACTGGCCAGCGTTATCCGGACGCCGCTGCCGCGAACCGTTTCTACGACCAGCTCTCGTCCAAGATCGAGAGCTTGCCCGGAGTTGCGGCGGTGGGGGCGGTTTCCTATTTGCCGCTCAGTGGCGAGGCTCAATGGATCTCCGCCAGCAAACTCGGGGATGACCGGGCCCAGAAAATCGACATCGGTCGGCGGGTCGTGCGTGGACATTATTTTGAAGCGATGCAGATGACGCTCCTGCAGGGCCGCCTTTTCACCGGTGCCGATCAGGCCAATGCTCCGCTTGTGGCAGTCGTGGACGACGCCCTCGCCCGCCGTCTCTGGCCAACCGAGGATAGCGCCGTCGGCCAGCGCATTAAATTCGGTGACGCCGGCGATTCCGAAACGAGGATTGTTGTCGGTGTGATCCATCGCGTGAAGCATTTCGGACCCGGCAAAGAGACGCTCCCGGAATGCTACGTGCCGCAAGCGCAGTTCTATCAGCGCGGCATGTACACCGTCGTGCAGGCCAGCGGTTCAGCGGCGGCGCTGGCTCCGCTCATCCGTGCCAAGCTCGCGGAGGTGGATTCCTCGGTGCCGATGTATTTCACCGAGACGCTGGACCGGCGCTATGCGGATGCGCTGGCCTTGCCGCGTTTCACCGCCGGATTGATCAGCGCGTTCTCTGCACTTGCGCTGGTGCTGGCGGGCGTGGGTATTTTCGGAGTAACGGCGTACTCGGTCGGGCAACGCTCGCGCGAATTCGGCATCCGATTCTCCCTGGGCGCCCAACGGTCGCACGTCGCTGGCCTCGTGCTCAAGCGGGTGAGCTGGCTCGCCTTTCTTGGCATTGCGATAGGAATTTCCGCCGCCTTTGGTGTCGCCAAGCTGATGACGAGCCTGCTGTTCGGCGTCGCCCCGACGGACATCCCAACTCTGGCTATCACGGCAGTGGCGATCGGGCTTACGGTCTGTTTGGCGAGCCTCGTTCCCCTCATCCGTGCGTTGCGTGTGGACCCGATGCAGGCGCTGCGACACGAATGACAAAAGGAAACCCATGAACCCACTCAATACAATCTGGCGCTGGCTGCGTTCGCTCGGGCAAACCAAAGCGATGAAGCAGGAGATAGACGAGGAATTGCGCTTCCACATCGAGCAGCGCACGGCGGAGAACATTACGGCGGGCATGTCGGCGGAAGCTGCGGCACGCGAGGCGCGCAAACGCTTCGGCAACTCGCAGAGTGTTCGTGAGGAGTGTCGCGATGTGCGGGGTGCGAGTTTCGGGGAGGAGACGTGGCGGGACATTCGCTTTGGTCTGCGCATGCTCCACAAGAACCCCGGCTTCACCACTGTGGCCGTGCTCACGCTCGCGCTGGGCATCGGGGCCAACACGGCCATTTTCAGTGTCATTAACGGCGTGTTGCTCAACCCTTTGCCTTACGATCATCCCGGCCAGCTTGTGAATCTCCGGGAGGCACCGCCCCAGGGAAGCCAGATGATTGTTTCAGGAGGAGCCTTCACCGACTGGAGGGAGAATAGCGCGAGCTTCGATGTCATGTCAGTGGTCCGCGGCATCGAAATGAATCTTACCGGCGAGGGCGAGCCAGAGCGTATCAGTGGGCTGCAGGTGTCAGCGAGTTATCTCCAGGCTTTGCGCCTGCAACCGGAGCTCGGCCGCGGCTTCTCATCCGAGGAAGACAAGCCCGGCGGCGACAACAAGGTCATTGTTATCGGCCACGGATTGTGGCATCGACGTTTCGGCGCTGATCGGAATGTCGTCGGACGCACGATTCGATTGGATGGTCAAACGCACACTGTCCTCGGCGTGTTACCGCCTAACGCAACTCTCGTTGGACAAGAGCGTGGCGATCCGCAGTTCCTGATCCCATTCGTCTTCGGCACAGAGATCTGGCACACGACGCGCGCTTCCCATTCGTTCAAAGTCATCGCACGGCTCAAATCGACTGTCACGATCAAAGAAGCCCAAGTCGAATTGACGGGAATTAAGCGGCGGTTGCAACCCCTCTACCCCAAATGGAAAGAGAATTGGGGTGTGATGGTCGTGCCTTTGCACGAATATGTCACCGGCAAAGTGAAGCCGACTCTCCTAGTCCTCATGGGCGCAGTGGGTTTCGTGCTGCTGATTGCCTGCGCGAATGTTGCCAATCTACTCCTGGCCAAAGCAGCCAGCCGCCAAAAGGAGATGGCCATCCGCACCGCGCTCGGGGCCAGCCGTTGGCGGGTCATGCGGCAGGTGCTAACGGAAAGCTCCCTGCTGGCGTTGCTGGGAGGATTGCTCGGCATCGGGTTGGGATATTGGGGCGTGCAAATGCTGTCCCAATGGAGCGGAGCCACGTTGCCACGTGTCGGAGAGATCGCATTGGACTTGCGGGTGCTGGTGTTCTCGCTGCTCGCCTCGGTCGGCACCGGACTTCTCTTTGGTTTGGTTCCGGCACTGAGGGTTTCCGCGCCGAACTTAAACCTCACGCTGAAGGAGGGCGGACGCGGCTCGACCCGAGGTTCACAGAATCGAGTGCGCGTTGGACTGATTGTTGCGGAGCTCGGGCTGGCTGTGATGCTCCTGACTGGGGCAGGACTCCTGCTCCGAAGCTTCTTTCGCCTGCTGAATGTTGACCCCGGCTTCAATAGGCGGAACACGCTAGCCTTGGATGTGTCGCTGCCTGATGCAAAATATCGTTCAGGCGAGGATCAGGCACGATTCTTCCGCCAGATATTTGAGAGCTTGGAAGCGCTGCCCGGGGTAGAGGCCGCCGGCATGGCATCGAGCCTGCCCATGCAGGGATCGAGCTACGACAGTGCGGTGCGTGTGCCAGGCCGCGAGAACCAGCCTGAGCCCGGTTACAATGCGCGATTCGATTTCGTAGCGGGAAATTACTTCAGAGCGCTGGGCATTCCCTTTGTCAAAGGCCGCGACTTTTCTCCTCGCGACAATTCCACGAATGCCCCGCGAGTTGTAGTTTTCAATGAGGCGCTGGTGAAAAAAATCTTTCCCAACGAAGATGCGGTCGGTCGACGGATCGGATTTTGGGGCGCGGAGTGGGAAATCGTGGGCGTAGTCAGGAGTGTTCGGCAGAACCGCCTCGACGACGACCGGATGGACCGTCTCTATTTGCCGCAAGCCTTCTTTTGGGGATCTGGCAGTCTTGTTGTGCGGACCAAAGGTTCGCCTCTGGCCCTTGCAGACTCGATCCGTAAGCAAATCCTCGCGCTTGATCCAGATCAGTCGGTATCGAATATCCGGACAATGGAGCAGGCTATTTCTGGTTCTCTTTCGGCTCGGCGGCTCACGCTAACGCTACTTGGACTTTTTGCGGCCTTGGCATTGGGCTTGGCGGTCATCGGCCTTTACGGCGTCATGGCTTACACTGTAGCCCAACGCGCTCATGAGATCGGAATTCGCATGGCGCTGGGTGCACAGCGAACGGACGTGCTGCGGCTGATTCTGCGGCACGGCCTCGCGCTGACATCGCTGGGTGTGGCCCTTGGGCTTATCGGCGCCCTCGCGCTCACGCGCGTCCTGCGAAGCCATCTCTACGAAGTCGGCACTACAGATCCAGGCACTTTTATCGCCGTATCGCTGCTCCTTGTTGTAGTCGCGTTGTTGGCCTGCCTGATACCCGCACGCCGCGCGGCGAAGGTTGATCCGATGGTGGCGCTGAGACACGAATGATTTTCAAATTTATGCAAACAACCATCCCATTGATTGAACTGAACAATATCGAAAAGGTATTTCTGACCGACGAACTGGAGACACACGCGTTGTCCGGCGTCGGTTTTGAAATCCGCCACGGCGAATACGTGTCCATCTCCGGGCCGTCGGGCTGCGGCAAGTCCACGTTACTCGCCATTCTGGGCCTCCTCGATTCGCCCACGAGCGGCAGCTACGAACTTCGGGGGGAACCGGTGGCGCAGTTGAACCATGCCCAGCGGTCGCGCGTGCGCAATCGCGAGATTGGCTTCATTTTCCAAAGCTTCAACCTCATCGGCGACCTCACGGTCTGGGAGAATATCGAGCTGCCGCTGACTTACCGCGGACTGACCAAGGACGAGCGGCGTGAACGTGTGGATGAAGCCCTGTCGAAAGTCGGCATGACCGCGCGGGCGAAGCATTATCCGGCGCAGCTTTCCGGCGGACAGCAGCAGCGCGTGGCTGTGGCACGGGCACTGGGTGGCCGGCCCTCCATCCTGTTGGCCGATGAACCGACCGGAAATCTCGACTCAAAAAATGGCGACGCCGTGATGGCGTTGTTGCGCGAGCTGCATGCGGAAGGTGCGACGATCTGCCTCGTCACGCATGACGAACGACACGCGCGCGACGCCCAGCGAACGATTCATCTGTTTGATGGAAAAATCGTAAGCGCGGAAGCGGCAGTCGCAGGTTGACCTCGAAAGGATATTTTATGGATGTACCAGTTTCAGCGGCCAAGCAGAAACGGCGACGATCACGTCGCTGGTTGGTGGGTTGCATGATGGTCGTCTTCCTCGCGTTGGTTACACTGGGGTTGTCACGGCTGCAGCCCGCCGCACCGCTGGTCGAAAAGTCTTCCATCTGGATGGATACAGTCAAACGCGGCGAGATGTTGCGCCAGGTGCGCGGCAACGGAACACTGGTGCCGGAAGACATCCGCTGGGTTCCCACCATCAATCAAGGTCGCGTGGAACGCATCCTGGTTTTGCCAGGTACCGCCGTCAAAGCTGACACGGTGCTGGTGGAATTGAGCAATCCCTCACTGGAACAGGACGTCTTTGAAGCGGAATCGCAATTCAAAGCGGCCAAAGCCGACCTGACTAATTTGCGCGTGCAGCTCGGTTCGCAAAAGTTGACCCAACAAGCCGCCGTGGCCACCGCGCAGGCGAATTACACCACCGCCAAATCCGAGTTCGAAGTGAACGACGAACTTGGCAAAAGCGGACTGGTCGCAGCATTGACCGTGAAGTTGGCCAAAGCCAGGGCTGATCAACTGGCCAGGTTGCTGGAGATCGAGGAGGAACGTTTGAAAATGAGCGACGAATCCATCAACGCGCAACTGGCGGCGCAGGATGAGAAGATCGCGCAGCTTCAAGCACAGATTGAGCAGAAGCGCCGGCATTTCGCGGCGTTGAAAGTCTATGCCGGCATGAGTGGAGTGTTGCAGCGGCTCGGCGATGCCGCCAATCCGCTCCAGGAAGGCCAACAACTAGCGGCGGGCGCCCTCATTGCTCGCGTCGCCAACCCGGCGAAGTTGAAGGCCACGATCAAGATCGCGGAAACACAGGCCCGGGACATTCAACTCAATCAGGCGGCGGAAATTGACACGCGCAACGGTGTCATCGCCGGCCATGTTGTTCGCATCGATCCGGCCGTGGAGAACGGCACAGTCACGGTGGATGTGGCTCTGGATGGAACATTGCCAAAGGGCGCCCGGCCGGACTTAAGTGTGGACGGAACGATTCAACTGGAGCGCTTGGAGAACGTGATGTACGTCGGACGCCCTGTGCAGGGCCAGCCCGACAGTAAAGTCGGCCTTTTCAAACTGACTGACAGCGGTAAGACTGCGATTCGAGTGTCGGTCAACCTGGGCCGCAGTTCGGTGAGGACGATTGAAATCGTGGAGGGCTTGCAAGTCGGCGACCAGGTGATCCTTTCCGATATGTCGCAATGGGACGCGCACGAACAGGTGCGGTTGGAATAAATCCGCTCAACTTCCAGTGCCGACCGGTTTGGCGGGATCGTAGTTTAACCACGGGCCGAGCCAGCGTTCCATTTCCCCCCCAACGGCGCGGCCAGCAAGAGAATCGGCAGCAGCGTCGCGGCGTGGGTCATTCCCGCAACCGGTGTTCGGGCACCGCTTCGCACGTTCGCGTCGTGGACGCGAGCACTCCCATTACCGGCCTGCCTGTGTTTAATCCCAGGCAGGCTCTCATCAACATAAAATCAGCGCCCGTATGAATTCAGCGGGCTAAGGGTATCCCTTATCTCTTTACGGTGACTTCCATTAGGCGATGATCAGGGGTGCTCCCAATTGTCGTAATTCGCCGCTACTCCTATTTTGTTCTCACCAAAACAAATTTGGTGACGTGCCTAAGAGAAAGCTACGAATATGAACGATAACAAGAATCTGGTCGAAGCACTGGCCACCTCGAAAATTTACCAGGATTATGAGCGCGCCTTCAGCGAAGCCACCGGCATGCCGGTTTCCTTGCAGCCTCTTGAATCCTGGCAACTGCCGCATCACGGCCGACGGAAGGAGAACCCGTTTTGCGCAATGATGGCGCAAAACAGCCGCTCGTGTGCCGCGTGCCTTCAAGTGCAACAAAAGCTGTCCGAAACCGCCACGCAATCGGCGCAAAGTGTTACTTGTTCCCTCGGCATGTGTGACACATCGGTGCCGGTTCGGACCGGAGACCGCCTCATCGGGTTCTTGAAGACCGGCCAGGTATTCCGCAGAAAACCGACCGAGGCTCAATTTGAACGCGCTGCGAAACTCGTCGCCGAATGGGGTGTTCCGGCAAAACCGGAAGAATTGAGGAGCGCTTATTTCGAGACTCGTGTGCTTTCGGCAAAACAGCATGAATCGGCGGTCAAGCTCCTCTCGATTTTTGCACAACACCTCTCCATGGTGAGCAATCAACTGATCGTCAAACAGGAGAACGCCGAGCCGCACATGATCACGCGCGCCAAAGCTTACATAAATGAAAACCAGAGCGAGGATCTCTGCCTGGGCATGGTGGCGAAAGCGGTCAACGCCAGTTCCTACTACTTCTGCAAGATGTTCAAGAAGGCGACCGGCATCAACTTCACCGAATATCTTTCGCGCGTCCGAATTGAGAAGGCAAAGAACCTGCTGTTGAATCCAAATCTGCGCGTCAGTGAGATCGCCTATGAAGTGGGCTTTCAATCGCTCACCCACTTCAACCGCGTCTTCAAAAAAGTGCTCGGCCAGTCGCCCACGGAATATCGGGGACAGTTGCCTACCGCGTGAACCACCACTTTTCGCGGACGCTTTTGTCGTGTCTCAGTAAACGGATCGGTTATAGTCCGGCCGCTGATGAAGTACGACCGATTGCCCAAGGCCAAGTTGATTGCACGGCTCAAGACATTGGAAAAAAAGGCCGCCGCCACCGACGTGCAACAAGCTGAAAGAAAGCGGGCACAGGCCGCCTTGCGAGACAGTGAAGCGCGCCTGCGCGCCATTCTCGAAACCGCCGTGGAAGGCATCATCACCATCGATGAACGCGGTACCGTCGAATCACTCAATCCGGCGGCCGAACGAATTTTTGGTTTTCGAGCGAGCGAAATTACCGGCCAAAACGTCAGTTGCCTGATGCCCTCGCCATACCGACAGGAGCACGACAGCTACATCGCGAACTATCGCCGGACCGGCAAGGCGAAAATCATTGGCATCGGACGCGAGGTCGTGGGGCAACGCAAAGACGGGACAACATTCCCGATGGATCTGGCGGTGAGCGAAGTGCGGCTGGCCGGTCGCCGCATCTTCACCGGCTTCGTCCGTGACATTACCGAGCGCAAACGGTTGGAACAGGAAATCATCGAAATCAGCGGCTACGAACAGCGGCGCATCGGTCAGGATCTCCACGACGGTTTGTGTCAGCAACTCGCGGGCATTGAGCTATTGAGTCAGGTGCTCGAACAAAAGCTGGCAACCAAGTCCGCCGCCGATGCGGCCCGCGCCGCCGAGATCGGACAGCACGTTCGCGAAGCCATCAAGAACACCCGCCGCCTCGCCCGTGGACTTTCTCCCGTGGACCTCGAGGCCAACGGCTTGATGTTCGCTTTGCAGGAATTGGCAGTCAGCGTGGAAACCATGTTCAAACTCGAATGCCGGTTTCACTGCGAGCAGTCGATCCCGGTTCGGAACAACGCGGTGGCCACTCACGTTTACCGGATTGCCCAGGAGGCCATCAACAACGCCATTAAACACGGTAAGGCCAGAAGCGTTTTGATCGCTTTGAAGCGTGCTCAGGGCCGGATTCATTTGACTGTCAGTGATGACGGTATCGGTTTTCCAGCGGCAGCGAAACCGGGCAAAGGCATGGGGCTGAGGATCATGAAGTATCGGGCCAGCATGATTGCCGGCGATTTAGAGATCCGGCGAGGAACTGGTCGCGGCACCACTGTTGCCTGCGCATTCAACAAGGATTTATGACTGCCGCACAGAAATCATCCGCTGCAAAAAAGAAAAAACGCCTCCTCATCGTCGATGACCATCCCATGATGCGTCAGGGGTTGGCTCAACTCATTGGCGAAGAAACCGATCTGGTCGTTTGCGGCGAAGCAGAAAAGGCCGCCCAGGCACTGGACGCTGTTGAAAAATTGAAACCCGATCTGGTGCTGGCGGATATTTCACTGCCTGACCGCAATGGCCTCGAGTTGATCAAAGATATGCGGGCTCTTCAGCCCGGACTCGCAGTGCTCATTATTTCGATGCACGATGAATCCCTCTACGCCGAACGAGTGCTGCGGGCCGGCGGACGTGGCTATATCATGAAACAGGAAGGCGGCAGGAAACTGATGACGGCCATCCGACAGGTGCTGAACGGGCAGATTTACGTGAGCGAAAAAATGTCGGCCCGGATTCTGGAAAGTTTTTCCGGTCGGCCCGCTTCAACCGACGCCTCCGTTGACAAACTTTCCGACCGCGAACTCGAAGTGTTGGAACTGGTTGGCGAAGGCAAAGGCACCCGCGAGATAGCCGCGCAGCTCCATTTGAGCGTCAAGACCGTCGAAGTTCACCGCGCCCACATTAAAGAAAAACTGAATTTGAAGACCGCGCCCGAACTGGTGCGCTTCGCCGTTCGTTGGGTTGAAGCGCAAGGCGGCACTTGACCTTAAATCACCCCGGGTGGTGCGTCGTTTCGCCTTTGTGCCGTAAGATTTCCCGGGCGCGCTCCAGCGAGGAATCGATGTCCGCGCAAACATTCTCCCGCCCAAGTCGATCCATAAAACCAGCGCGCTCCAACGCGAATAACGGCTGTGCGTGCGGACCGCAAAGAATCAGGTGCTTCCTTTTGTTCTGCAATTTTTCCATCAAATCCTCGAGTGCGTCGAGGCCTGTCGCGTCCAGCACCAGCGCGTCGCGCATCCGCAAAATCAATACCTCCGGCAGTTGCCCGGCGCGACGAAGCGACGTTTCCAATTTGTCCGCCGCGCCAAAAAAGAACGCGCCGAACACGCGGAAGATCATGACTCCGTCCGGGATCTCTTTGCCGGTGGTGGTTTGACCGGGCGCACTGGCCTGTGTGATTTCCTCGTCGGCGGTGACTTGGGTGGCTTCCGAAAGACGCTTCACCAGCAGCGCCGAGGCGAGCAGCAACGAGGCGCCAACGGCCGTCGGCAGGTCTGCAACCACCGTCAGCACAAAAGCACAGAGAAACACTGCCACGTCACTTTTCGGCCAGTGGCCCAGGAGCCGGAATTGATGCCACTCTCCCATCCGGAAAGCCACCACCACCAAAACCGCGCTCAAGCTCGCCATCGGAATATGCTTCGCCAAGGGCGCGGCGAGCAAAATAATCAGCAACAATGTCGCGGCGTGAATCATTCCCGCCACCGGTGTGCGGGCGCCGCTGCGCACGTTCGTTGCCGTGCGCGCGAGCACTCCCGTTACCGGCATGCCGCCGAAAAAGCCCGATGCGACGTTGGAAATTCCTTGTGCCATCAGCTCCTGGTTCGAGTCGTGTCGATCATCAATCATGCCGTCTGCAACGACTGCACATAGCAACGATTCAATGGCGCCAAGCACAGCAATCGTGAGTGCCGCGCTAAAGAGGGTGCGCCATTCGCTGAACGGCAACACTGGCCAGTGCGGTGACGGCAGGCTCTGCGCGATGCCTCCAAACTGCGTCTGAATCGTTTGAATTCCCCAACGCGCATCGAGCCTGAAGCACGCCACCGCCGCACCGCTGATGATGATGACCGCAATCGATCCGGGCAGACGCCGGTTCAAATTTTTTGGCCAGAACCAGATTAACAGTACTCCAACTACCGACAGCAACACGGTTGGCCAGTTGGGTCTGAAATGTCCAGCCAATGTCGCGAGTTTCCCGACGAAGTCCGACGGCAGTTTCAAATCCAGACCGAGAAAATCGCGAAGCTGTGTGCTCAGGATGATGATCGCGATGCCGCTTGTAAAACCCGTTACCACCGGAAACGGGATGAACTTGATGAGCGCGCCCATCCTTGTCGCCCCCAATGCGATCAACACGCCCCCCGCCATGAAAGAGCAAACGACCAACCCCTCTGGCCCATGCGCGGCAACGATGGGCGCCAGCAACGGCACAAACGCGCCCGCTGGACCGCCAATCTGCACCCGCGAACCACCGAGCGCGGAAATCAACAAACCGCCAACAACGGCTGTGAAAATGCCCACTTCTGGCTTCAACCCGGACGCAATCGCCAATGCCATTGCCAGCGGCAGGGCCACGATGCCAACGGTCAGTCCCGCAATGAGGTCGTGGTAAAAATCTTGTTTGGAATAGTTCTTAAGCGTGTCTGCCAGCTTTGGCCGGAACGGGATGACGAATTTCATGACGCTCGTTTGGCAATAAGTCAATAATCCAACCCTGCGAGTTTGGTGACACTTTCGCGAGCCGTCAAATAATTATCCGCCGGCACGAGGCGCGATTTCACACCTCCACCATCACGGAGCGCGGCTGTCCCAGCCACAGCGGTGGCGAAGAATCTGTCGGTTCCGGTGACTCCAACGGCTTGCGCGTCACAAGTGCGATGCGGCTGGGGACCGCCGCGCTCCGGTGGCAGCGCAAAGTTGCGCCGCTGGCACACGCAGCCAAAATCGGCTCGCCAACAACACCATATTCGGCGTAGCCTGCAAACTAATGTCCCAGCAGGTTACGACAGTCACTCGGCCGGGTTTCAACATCCCCGACTACGAGTTGCTTCGCCCGATCGGCCACGGGTCCTATGGCGAAGTCTGGCTCGCGCGCAATGTGACCGGCTCATGGGTCGCGTTGAAGATCGTTCATCGCTCGGCGTTCGACCATGACCGCCCATTCGAGCGCGAGTTCGAGGGCATTCAGCGCTTCGAACCGGTTTCCCGCACTGATCCCAGTCAGGTGGCGATCCTGCACGTGGGCCGTGGCGATGGATTTTTCTATTACGTGATGGAACTCGCCGACGACATAGCAGCCGAGGTGACGAGGCTCAATTCAAAATCCGAAATCCGAAATCCGAAATCTGAAGTTGATCAGAGCCTCCTTACGTCGGCTGCTACGTATCAACCGAAGACCCTCAAGCGCCTCCTGAACGATCGCGGCGCCTTGCCGGCGCAGGAGTGCCTCGCCATCGCCCTCGCGCTCACGCGGGCGCTGGCGCATCTGCATAGGAACGGACTGGTGCATCGCGATGTGAAGCCGTCCAACGTCATCTTCGTGAACGGCCAGGCCAAGCTCGCGGACATTGGGTTGGTGACGAGTGTGGATGCCACGCGCTCGTTCGTGGGGACGGAAGGTTATTTGCCGCCGGAAGGCGCCGGCACGCCGCAGGCCGATCTCTACAGCTTGGGCAAGGTGCTTTACGAAGTGAGCACCGGCTGCGACCGCAAGGAATTTCCGGAACTGCCCGCCGACGTCGCCACCCGCCCCGACCGCGACGCCCTCGCCGAACTCAACGCCATCGTCGTCCGGACGTGCCAGTTCGCCCCGCAGCTCCGCTACACGAGCGCCAATGCGCTCCTCAATGATTTTGAACTCCTCCGATGCGGCCAATCAATCAGACGGCGGCGTACTTGGGCCTGGCGCTTTTCTCTGGTGGGAAAAGTGGCGCTCGCTGCTTCACTGGTCGTGGTGCTCATCGCAATGCTTCTGGTGTCAAATAGCGAACGGCGCTTCAATGCTCTGGCAGGAAGAAGTAGCGTCACGACTTTCGAGAACTCTGGCACGAAGAACCGGGAAGCCTACAACGCCTACACCATGGGCAGGTTCTATTGGTCGAAACGAACTGCCGAAGGTTTAAGCAATGCCATCGTGCTATTCGAGAATGCGACCCGGTTAGACCCGAATTTTGCTCGAGCCTATGCCGGTCTTGCGGACAGCTACAACTTACTCGACACCTATGCCGGTGTTTCGCCCGACGAAATCCGACCAAAGGCGCACGGTGCGGTTACGCGAGCTTTGGAACTGAATCCAAAGCTGGCTGAAGTGCAAACCTCGCTGGCAAAGTTCAAGCTCGCGCAAGAGCGGGATTGGGATGGAGCTGCCCAAGCGTTCCAGAAAGCACTGGAACTCGACCCGAACTACGCAGTGGCCCACCACTGGTATGCTGATTACCTGGCGACGATGGGCCGGTGCGAAGAAGCGGTTCGCGAGTGCCAGAGGGCTGTGGAATTGCAACCGACTTCACTCATCTTCAACAACACGCTGGGATTGTATCTGCTCTTCGCCCGCGACTATGACGGCGCCATCGAACAATTGCGAAGAACACTCCACATGGATCAGTATTACGCCGAAACCCACGCTCGGCTCGGCTGGGCTTATTTTCATGTGGGCCAGAATGACAAGGCGATCGAGGAGTTGGAGAAATTCTTCGAGATCAGGGGAACGAATCCCACCAAGGCGGCTGAGAGGCGAGCTGCCTACCAAGCGGGTGGAATGGAGGCTTATTGGCGGAAAAGAATCGAACAAATGAAAGCAGATTTCGCCGGCAAATCGCTGCCATCGCTGTTGATGGCGAGGTACTCCATCATAGCGGGCGAAGTCGGTGAGGCGTTCTCTTGGCTTGAGCAGGCCTGCCACGAGGGGCGTGATGACGTCAAATATCTCAATGTGGACCCCATCTACGACAACTTACGCCCTGACCCGCGCTTTCATCAATTGTTACGCCGGATGAACCTTGCCGAACGGCGCGCCAATTGAACAACGGAGACTTCGGACCGAGCGTCCCAGCCATCGAATCCCCGTTCAGACACTCAGACCATGGACTTCGGCCTTCGTTGACTTGGGAATCATGGTTTGGGATGAGCGAGCAACCAATCTACGACCAGCGATGAAAACTGTGGCGATAACATCGGAATGTGGACTCCACCGTTGATTGTCCACAGCTCAACGTTGCCGCCAGACGGAGCGTTGGCATAGCGTGTGACGACCGTGTCCAACCCTGGCACACCCGAATCGAGGTCCAGGGTCGCTCCGGTGTCGCTGGTTGGGTTGCTCGCCGTATTGTATCCGGCCCAGAGTTGCAGTGTCTGCAGTACACCGGGAAACGCGGGCATGTTCGCCGTGTGGGAGATCACTTGGCCGACGGTCGTAAAAGCACCGCCAGCGTAAGGAACAATCTCGTCGGCAGTGCCGTGGATATGGAGGATGTTGACCGGCTCGGAAGGTGCACAGTCGCTGGGATTCAGGAAGGTCATGCCGGCAAGACTGGCTATGCCGGCGATGAGATCTGCGGACTGGCACGCCATCCGATAAGCCAGGAAGCCGCCGTTCGAATGTCCGATCAGATAGATCCGCTTGTGGTCCACAGCAAACTGGCGGCCGATCTCTTCGATCAAAGCACGCAGGTAGCCCGCATCATCAACGCCGGTACTCCAGGAATCGCAGCAGCCACCGGTCGCGTTCCAGAAGTGGTTGCCCGCGCGATCGATTGTGCCATCGGGGTAGCAGTAAAGGAATCCTCGTGCTTCCGCCAAGCTACGGAACTGCATGTAGTTCTCCTGGCTGGCTCCGGTGCCAGTGTAAAAGTGCAGCAGGATCACGAGCGGCATGTTTGTTTGGCCATTGTAACCGGAAGGGACATAAACGTTCACCGGCCTTGGGCTCGTTACCCGGTAAAACGACGTCGGGATCGGAGACTGGATGGTGTAAGGATTTGTAGCAGTCGTGAGGGTTTGCCAAGGACCGCTGGGGGAGTCCGCCCGTTGCAATTGGCCGCCCCCCGCCCAAGTCAGGACGTTTAATCCCGCCTCCTGCCGAACCATCAGCGCAGTGTCGAACGAGGGTGACACAGCACGGAACATTCCCGGTTCGGACATATTCATAATGGTTGCTGTGCTTGACGCATTTCCCAGCACGCCGTCGGTCGGGTTGCTTAGAATTACACGGAAGCTCCGATCATTCGTGAACGAGCCGTTGCGCAGGATCGGAACCGCGATCGTTTTCACCGTTTCGTTCTCGCCGAACGCGAGGCTGCCGGAGACGGCTTGGTAATCAGTCCCGGCCACGGCAGAAAGGTTGGAGGTGTTGTAGTCAACCGTCATTGGCCCCAAGGCCGCATCGTTTCCTCGCACCACGGTTATAAGGAGGCTGCTTGCGTTTTCCCAAACTGAATAGGCGTTAAGGTCAAAGCCAACCCCGGAATCATTATCCGCAATTTTGATCGTGGCGGTTATGGGTGATCCGAGCGCGGCCCCACCTGTCGGGTTGCTCAATGTCGCGCGAAGGTTTTCGACCGGTTCCTTAACCCCTTCGTTGAGGATCGGGATGCTAACGTGCTGGATTCTTTCTCCCGGAGCGAATACGAGCGTATTGGTGAGGCCGATGTAATCCAGTCCGGTCGCGGCGGTGAGATCGCCGGTGGCAAAGTCCACGGACACAGCGGAGTTGGTATCATCGGTGTCCCGCACCACATTGAGCCGAGCCGCACCCGCATCTTCGGCGACAGAATAGTTGGCCAAATCGAAATGCAAGCCTTGGTCGTTGTCCATAATCGTAACGGTGGCCGTTTTCTGATTGCCAAGCGAAAGGCCCACTGGATTACTCAAGGACACGCGGAAGGTGCGATTCGCTTGCTTGAGAGCGTTGTTGAGAATCTGGATTGGGATGAGCTTGAGCCGTTCTTGCGGGGCAAAGGGGAAGGCGTTGGTGAATCCCACGTAGTCCGCGCCGCCGGTTCCGGTCAGGTCGGAAGTCGAAACGTGCACAGAGGAGGCATTCGTTCCATTGTCACCGCGTACGACGGCCACCCACACGACGCCGGCATCTTCCGCAATAGAGTATGTGGCAAACTGGAACTGAACGCCGACGTCATTGTCGGTGATGGACACGGTCGTGTTCGTGCGTAAGCCCGTCCCCAAGACCGCGCCGCCAGTGGGATTACTCAGGATGACACGGAAGTTCTTGTTCCCTTGGACCAATCCGTCATCGAGGATGGGCACGGAGATGGTCTGGTTGGTATTGCCTGCGGCGAAAGTGAGCGAGTTGGAGGCGGCGAGGTATTTTAAGCCGTCGGTGGCCGTGCCGTCTGCGGTGGCATAGTCCACGGTCACGACAGGGTTGGTGTCGCCCAAGCGTTGGACTGCAAGGGTTACCGATCCGGCGCTTTCAGCCACGGTGTAGCTTGTGGCGGAAAACTCAAGGGTGGGTTGGGTAAAGCTGGCCCAAATTCCCGCCAGGAAAATCCCGCAGGAGAGGATCACTGCTCTTGCTTTCATAATTGTGCTCTGACTCTTCTCAACCATACTTGGCGGGCCCACGGGCGTTTTTCTGGCCAAGCCTTGTATTGGCTCACACCAGCCAAGGTCCGCCTATCCATACCAACGGGCGCTTTGGTCGAATCTTTCAGGTGGGAAGAGTATTTTTGTGAATCGGACGTTTCATGAAAGACTCACCGCTTTCAGCCGTTTGTATGATTGGATGGTCCACTGCGTTTGCGGTAATGTCCGGGTGTAGCCCATGAGCCAGAACAAAGATGCTTCCATCGCCACGCGGGCGAGTTTGCTGGACCGGCTGCGCGACGTGGAAGATCAATCAAGTTGGCAGCGTTTTTACGACATCTACTGGCGGCTCATTCACGGCGTCGCCCTCAAGGCGGGGCTTACTGAAACCGAGGCGCAGGAGGTGGTGCAGGAAACGGTCATCTCGGTGGCTAGGCACTTGCCGGAATTCCGCTACGATCCCAAAGTCTGCTCGTTCAAGACCTGGATGCTGCGACTGACGCGCTGGCGGATCATTGATCAACTTCGCAAACGCGTTCCCGGCGCACAGCCGATTGAATCACGCGACGATGCCACCGCGCTGACTGCCTTCGACGAATTGACGGGTGGAAAATCGCCGGAACTGGAGGCCATCTGGAACGAGGAATGGGAAAAGGCGACGCTGGCGCGGGCGGTCGAGCGGTTGAAGCAGCGCGTCAGCCCGGATCAATTCCAGATGTTCGATCTGTATGTGCTGCGCCGGATGCCGGTGACCGAAGTGGCGCGCTTGCTGGGCACGAACGTCGCGCGGGTTTATCTGGTCAAACACCGGCTCTCAAAGTTGCCGCGCGAGACGATTAGCGAACTTGAAAGAAGCGAGAGCGGCTTTTGACGCCGATGTTCGCCAGCTAGCTAGCTAGGAGGGACGGTGCAGTTGACCGGGATAGGGGTAGGGATGGCGTGTTGGCGCCACCCCTCCCTCCGAACCGGACGGG
>CAZYYS010000058.1:0-20892 GCA_964651015.1 uncultured Verrucomicrobiota bacterium | reverse complement strand
GCTACGTTGGCGGCGCGCCTGGCAAGATCAATCTCTACGTCGGCAAGACGCCGATCAAATTCAACATCCCCGAAGCCGAAGCGGTGGAGCGCCTCGTGGATTTGATTCGCGAACACGGGAAGTGGGTGGAGCCGGAAGTTAGGGAAACCTAAGTACACGCCTAGCGTCACTTCCCGCCGATTATTCCAAATCCGTTGGAACTCGCGTAAAAGTTGCCCTGGTTGCGTGACGAATATTCAGGTGTATTGTCTAATCAAACAGACAATACCCCGTGGCGCCAACGGGCGCTAGAAAGAAGAAGCTTATGTCAAACTATGCCTACGAAGCAGTGGATTCCGGCGGTCAGAGGATTCAGGGAGTGGTGGAGGTTGTTGATCAAAGCGAAGCGCTGAAGCGCATCAAGGAAATGGGATTATTTCCAACGAAAATTACCCAAGCGATGTCGCTGCGCACGAAACGAAATCCGGCAAGACTGCCTGCTGCAAGGAAGGCATTTTCAGTTCCCATCCTGGGCGGAAGAGTGAAACCGGTCGTCCTTACTGTATTCACCCGGCAGCTTGCGACGTTGATTGATGCAGGAATGCCGTTGCTGCGCGGGCTGCGCATTTTGCGGGAGCAAGAGGAAAGCCGGACCCTTAAGCGTATCGTTGGTCAACTGGCTGCGTCCATCGAAGACGGGAGTTCCCTGTCCGAGGCGCTGGCGGCACACCCGCGAGTGTTCAATCCGCTTTATGTGAATATGATCAAGGCGGGTGAAATCAGCGGCGCGTTGGAGATGGCACTCCGGCGGTTAGCGGAGTTCATGGAAAAAGCACACCGGATCAAGGGCAAGGTTAAGGCGGCAATGTTTTATCCGATCGCGGTGATGATCGTCGCGACAATCATTCTTGGGGTGTTGATGGTTTACGTTGTTCCCAGGTTCCAAGAGGTGTTCGACGGCCTGCTCAACGGCAGGGCGATGCCGGCGTTTACACTGTTTGTTCTGAAGATTAGCAGCGCGATCAAAAGTCACTTCGTCATCGTGGCGGTCGTGACTTTGGGATTGATCGGTGCGCTTCGGATTCTTATTCAGACGAGGCCCGGCAGACGAATCTTTGACCGATCCAAATTAACCATGCCACTGCTCGGCCCGGTTTTCCGCAAGGTGGCGATCTCGCGGTTTGCCCGGACACTGGGGACTTTGCTCGGCAACGGTGTGCCAGTATTGCAGGCGTTGACTATTGTGAAAGAGACAGCGGGCAACGTAGTCGTCGGCAAAGTGATCGCCAACATCCACGCCAGTGTAAAAGAAGGTGAGTCCATTGCGGTGCCGCTGAAAGCGTCGAACGTTTTTCCGGCGATGGTCGCCGGCATGGTGGACATTGGCGAACAAACGGGCGCGTTGCCAGACATGCTCATGAAGATTGCCGATAACTACGACGATGAAGTGGACAATGCCGTGAATGCCATGACGTCGTTGCTCGAACCAATCATGATCGTGTTTCTGGCGGTCGTAGTCGGCAGCATCGTGATTGCGTTGTTTCTGCCACTGATTGCCATCATAAATCCAGATCTCGGGAACCCCGGAGCGGGCGGAACGGATAATTAAGGCTTTGGGTTACGGAACTAGCCGGAGCAAAAGCCAAAAGATCGACCATTCAAAGCGGACGCCCTTTCGGAATCTTACCGAGGTGAAAAACTATGAAGCCGTGCAGAAATTGCTTCAATTCCGCAGTCTGCGCTTCACTTAATTTGAGTCGCGCCAAAGCAGGCCAATCACGTTTCAGTAACGCGTTAGCGACTTGTTTGGCGCCCGGCGTAAGGCGGCTTTTCTCTGTCTCGGGCTTTAGACCAAGTTCAGACAACAGTTTCAACTCGAAGGCGAAGATGGTTTGCGATTGAGGCGGCTGCTTGGGTAGATGGGCGAGCAGTCCGCACAGCAATTCGAAGACGGCAGCCAATGGAGTTTCGGTTTCGGTAGCTTGATCAACAAGCGCGGCACAGTAGGAGGCCTGTTGGAGGTAGCCAAGTTCCCGCCTGAGCGCAGCATGCGTTTCGCGCAGACTTATTTCACGCAGCGTGTGTAATTCCGAGCGCGGACTGCGCTGAAAGCTGAAGTCGGCCAGGTAAAACAAGTCCAGCTTCCCGGCGAACGGCGATTTGGGTCGTCTTGCGCCTTTGGCAACTGTGGCGATGCGTCCGAAGTCCGGCGTGAGCCAGGAGACAATCAGGCTCGTCTCGGTGAGCAGTCGCGTGCGGAGGATCAAACCTGTGGTGGATTCAATCATGACGTGTATTGTCAAATTGTCGCTTCGTTACACCGATACGCGTTTGCAGAGGCCGTACGATTCAAGATTCGACGCTCTAACGGCGCAACGTCTGCACACCGTGCGGGGCATATTCAGGCGAGATCGCACCGAGGCTGATGATGTACTTGATGCCGTCGGCAACGGACATGTCGAGCTTGGTCACTTTGTCCTCGGGTACCAGGATGAGGAAGCCGGACGTGGGGTTTGGCGTGGTAGGCACAAAGACGCAAACCACATTCTCTTTCGTTTTCTTCTGTACTTCTTCGTGTTGTTCGCTGGTGATGAAACCGATTGAGTAAGTGCCCGCCCGAGGAAATTCGACGAGCGCGACGGTTTTGAAGGAAGACTTACTGCCCGAAGAAAACGCATCGTTGACTTGCTTGATGGCGCCGTAAATTTTGTTAAGCAATGGGACCCGCAGCAATGCGTCGTCCACCCAGCGGATTAGCTTCTTGCCGAGATAATAGCGCGTCAACAGCCCGACCAGTCCGATCAGGAAAACTGCCAGTGCCAGCGCTGCGAGGCTCCAGTACCAATACATCGGTCCCCGACCGTTCTGCTCATGGGTCAGCGTTGTGGGGAGAAAGATCAGCAGCGTGTCGGTGATGCTGGAAACCGTGCCGAACAGCCATTTGATGACTGCCAAAGAAATCACTGCCGGTAAGACAACCGCCAGCCCGGTCAAGAAATTAGCCCGCGAGCGGCCAAGGAAGTTGTTCATGCCTGCACCTTAGGCTTGCGCCCCAGTTTGCTCAAGGCAAAGCGCTGGGCTAATTCGTGGAGCAGTCGATCTTCTTCGCGTTTCATTTTGCGGCGGGCCAACAAGCGAGAGTCGTCAAAGCCCTGTAGGTGTAGTAGCCCGTGAACCAAATAGCGGATGAGTTCCGATTGCCAGGAGGTTCGATACTTACGGGATTGATTAATGGCCTCATCGACGCAAATGAAGATTTCGCCATGAAACCGTGAATCGTGAATCGTGAAACGTGAATCGTTGCCACGATGATCAAACGTTATCACGTCCGTTGAGCCTGCATGGCGAAGAAAAGATTGGTTGAGCCGAGTCATTTCCTTTGTGGCGACCAAATGGATGCCGAGTTCAAAATGATCCACAGCCAACTCTTCGATCAGAAGTGTGTTTGTAATCCGGCGGAGCAGTTGCAGGTCAACGGCGCGCGTGCGCTGGCGACTTTGCAAAAACAGCTCACGGCTCATTGGGTTTGCCTCGATGCGTCTCGTAGGCAGCGATGATGCGTTGAACGAGCGGATGTCGGACAATATCTCGCTTGCCGAATTCCACGATGGCAATGCCTTCAGTGCGGTGCAGTGCGCGATGGGCCTCAACGAGACCAGACCGCTTATGCGGCGGGAGATCAATTTGCGTCGTGTCACCGGTGATGACGGCCTTGGCGCCATGGCCCAATCGAGTCAGGAACATGAACATCTGCTCCGTGGTGGCGTTCTGCGCTTCGTCGAGAATGATAAAGGCATGGTTGAGCGTGCGACCACGCATGTACGCCAGAGGAGCGATTTCGATGACGCCACGCTCCATGTTCTTTTGGATTTCATCGGCCGGCATCATATCGTGCAACGCATCGTGGAGCGGACGGAGGTAAGGGGTGATTTTTTCGTAGAGATCGCCGGGCAGAAAACCAAGCGCTTCACCGGCCTCGACTGCTGGTCGGGTGAGGATAATGCGGGAGGCTTTCCCTTCGTGCAGAGCGGCCACGGCCATGGCCATGGCGAGATAAGTTTTGCCCGTGCCGGCTGGTCCGATGCCAATCGTTACGTCGTGGTGTCGGATGGACTCGACATATTTTTTTTGGCCGACAGTTCGGGGCGTGACATTAGCCTTTTTGTCGGAGGTCTGAATACGGTCGCCCATCAGGTTTTTGAGCGTGGAAGCGCCCTCGTGCTGCATGATGTTTAGGGCATGGGCAAATTCCCGGTTGCGCACGACCGACCCGGCTTTCAATGAGCTCTCCAGGAGTAGAAACAATTGTTTGGCGCGTTCGATGCCGTCAGCCGGGCCATCGAGTTTGATCCAACCATCGCGAGCGGCGGCTTTGACGCCGAGTTGTTTTTCGAGCGCCTGGAGATTGCGAGTGTCGTTGTTGAAAAGCTGCTGGGCGAGGCGGGCATTTTCAAAATGGAGAGTCTCGGTGGGCATCGTTAAATCGTTGAATCCTTGAATCGTCGAATCGCTAGATCGGTTTGTATCCTTCCGATGTAACGATTTAACAGCGTAACGAGATAGGACTTCATTTGGCGAGCGCGGTGCGCAACTTTGCGGCGAGGTCTGTCAACGCTTCAGGCAAAACGGTTGTGTCAGCGATGACGGGCATGAAGTTGGTGTCGCCGCTCCAGCGTGGCACGATGTGAATGTGCAAATGCTCAGTGATGCCAGCGCCGGCGGCTTTGCCGAGGTTGATGCCGATATTAAACCCAGCCGGATTCATCACTTGCCTAAGCGCGCCCAAACAGCGGCGGGTCAGTTTCCACAAGTCAGCGAGTTCCTCTTCGGTAAGACCATCCAGGTCGGGGGTTTGCCTATAGGGAACAATCAGCAGATGCCCTCCAGTGTAAGGATAAGTGTTCAACACAGCGTAACAAGTCCGGTCGCGAGCAATGACGTGATTAGTTTCATCGTCACTTGATTGAGCGATTTGCAAAAAAATGGATTGTTCCGAAGAGGAAGTCTTGGGGGATAGGATGTACGGAATGCGCCACGGAGCATGTAGTGTTTCCATAAATTCAAGTGCCGTTGAACTCAAGCAAAGGGGACAATTCTCGCAAGCAAAGCCGTTGAATTACCGGGATCTGTTGCTTCAATGGATCAAATCCGCGACTCATTTGTTCTTCTCCAACCGCCCGCGCATCACGTAAACGAGGGCTTTAACTGCCAGTTCAATGAACAAGAATGGTTTGCCGATGATGTCGGTGCCGCCACTGATCAGGGAATTGGCCCGGTTTTAAACGTCATTGAGACCGGTGACGAAAACGACCGGGGTGGCCTTTTGCGCCGGGAGAGTGCGCATCTTGCTACACAAATCAATGCCGCTCATACCCGGCATATTAATGTCCAGAAAGACCAGATCGTAGGAATTATCAGAGAGCAGTCGGAGCGCAACCGTCGGGTCTTCGACGTTCACGGACGGCAGTTTCGCTTTATCCAACGCCTGAATTACGGCGCGCCGGGAAAGTTCCTCATCATCCACCACGAGAATTTTGGCTGAAGCGGGATCTTGTCCGCGCAAAAAATTTTCCGGCTCAAAAAGTACCGCCAGAAAATCAAGTGCACTGGCGACGGTGCGCAAAGTCGAGGCGTTTAGGTTTTTCGGGTTTTCCGAAAGCTCCTTGAGCAGCGCTTCGAAGGCATCGGAAAATCCGGCAATCTGGTGCAAGCCAGCAACGGCGGCGTTGCCGGTCAGGGCGTGAACCTTGCGGCAGAATTCGCTCAACTGTTTTCGGCGTTCGGTTTCGGGCTCGTTCCGGATCAATCCCCGGAGATGAGTGCGAAAAATGCTCAGAGTGGTCGGCAGGTTTTCGATAAAGGAATTGCGGAGTTCGGCATCTGCTTCGGCCTTTGCGCCGCCTTCGTCCGTGCCACTCAGGGTCACCTTGGTTTCCGCGCCCGGCGGCGAAGGATTTCTCAAAGTGGTCTGCACTAATTTTACTAGCGCAGCGGGGTTGCAGTTTGATTTGGAGAGGCACTTGGTGGCGCCGGCTTTCCAAGCTTCGCGCACCATGTTGGTCAGGTAGGTGTTCGAAAGGACGATGATCGGCAATTGTTTAAAGTCCGGGAGGGAACGAATGGCGGTGAGGACTTCGACGCCGGACATCTTTGGCAACATGAGGTCGAGGATGATCACCTCTGGCCTGAAGGCCAAAGCCATATCCACTCCCTCCTGCCCATCAGCAGCGATTTCCACCTGGAAACCTTCCAGGGAGAATTTGTTTCGATAAATGTTCGTTACGACGACGTCGTCGTCGATCAGTAGCAATTTGTGCATGATATTTTCACGTGGAAGGAACGGAGGAGCGATTACGTTCCTGATAGTCATTCAAGAAGTTTCGGATTCGTCCGAATTGCATCCTTGCCTCCTCACACAGCGGCGTGGCCTCCGTCAAATTTCCTTCATGCCCCATGCGTTCGAGCCTTTTCAGCAGTGGGACCAAGTTATCCATGCCGCAAGTGGCACTGGCGCCGGCGCAACTGTGAGCCACGCGTTGCAATTCCGCAGCATCGCCACATCGGGCGGCAGCCTCGAGCTTTTCAATCTGGCCAGTCGTTTGTTCCAAATACAGGGTGATGAGTTCACGCAAATTCTCGGGGCTGCCGTTTGCAAAATCGAGCAGGCGGTCCATGTCCACCGGTGGTTCGGTTTCCGCACTTGCCGGGAGTGGTTCCGCCGGAGTTGGCACGTCAGAAGGTGTGGCAGCCACTGGCTTGGCCGCAGTTGGAATCGATTGTTCGGAAGAATTGGCAATTGCTCCCCATCGTTCGATAACGGCTCGTATCTCTTCAGGGCGTACGGGTTTGGCCAAGTAATCATCCATGCCACTCTCCAGGCATTTTTCGCGATCTCCCTGCATGGCGCTGGCCGTCATGGCGACGATGATTATGGGTGATTTGAATTCGGAAGCTGACGATGACTCTTGCTGTCGTTGACGAATTATTTGGGTGGCCGCCATGCCATCGAGAACCGGCATCTGTACGTCCATGAGAACAAAGTCATAGGGTTTCGCCTCCAAGGCGTTGATGGCCTCTTGTCCATTGTTGGCGGCGTCTGCCTGGTAGCCAAGTTGTTGCAGCAGGCGCAGTGCAACCTTTCGATTCACGAGGTTGTCATCACACACCAAGACGCGCAACGGAAAACGGCTTGCCAGTGTGGCATCGGGCTTGACTGGCACAATAGGTTTTCGAGCGGCCGGTTTCGCGCCCGAAATAACACGAACGAGCGTTTCGTGCAATTGAACGGGTTTGATTGGTTTGGTGAGACAGCTCGCGAAAGTTGCGTTTGCCGGCGCATCGGTGCGGACGCCGGTCGAGGTCAGCAGAACGAGCGGCATCGTCGTTGCGCTGGGAAGCGCGCGAATTTCCTTGGCCAGCATCAAGCCATCCATACCAGGCATTTGCATGTCGAGGATTGCCAGATCAAACCTTTCGCCTTGCCGCAACCATTCCAGGGCTTGTTCGCCGCTTTGCGCACCACGTGGAATCATTCCCCACTTGGCGGTTTGCAAGGTCAGAACGCGCCGGTTCGTCGGGTTATCATCCACGATCAGCAGGTGCAAATCAGCTAACTGAGGCTGGACGCCTTTCAAAGGTGGCTGTGCGGCTTCTGGTGACGAGGCGAAGGGAATTACAAAGTGAAAGGTCGAACCCTTTTGCGGAACGCTTTCGACCCACATCCGACCGCCCATCAATTCAATCAGTCGCTTGCTGATGGCTAGGCCGAGTCCCGTGCCACCGTACTGGCGCGTGGTGGAAGGGTCTGCCTGACTGAACGATTTGAACAGCCGATCAACACGATCGGGCGGAATGCCGATGCCGGTGTCGCGGACCAAAAAGTGCAATTCCCACGGTTTTGCTGCCGGGGGCGGTGAAACAGTTCCCGGCGTTGGTGTGACGCCGCCAGGCGCAGATTGAACTTTGACCTGAACCACGACTTCTCCGGTGGAAGTGAACTTGATACCATTGGCGATGAGATTGACAAGGACCTGGCGCACCCTGGTAACGTCACCCATGACCATGGCGGGGATTTCGTCGTCCATCTGGTAAGCCAGATCCAATTTTTTCTCCACCGCCTTGCCCGCGAGCAGGTCCAACGCGCTCTCAATGCAGGCCCGCAGATCAAAGGGCAGGCTTTCGAGATCCATCTTCCCGGACTCTATCTTGGAGAAATCCAGAATATCATTAATCACAGTAAGCAGCGATTGGCCGCTGGCGTGGATGGTTTCGACGTAACCCAGTTGCTCGTTGTTCAACGTCGTCTCGAGCAGGAAACCGGTCATCGCGATCACACCGTTCATTGGCGTCCGGATTTCGTGGCTCATGTTGGCCAGGAACTCCGCTTTGGCACGCGCGGCGGTTTCGGCAGCGACGCGGGCGGCTTCCAATTCACGATTGGTTTTGGTCAATTCATCTTGCAGGTGTTTGGCGCGTAGCGTCGCGCACAATCGGGCGCGCAGTTCCGCTGCTTCGAATGGTTTGGTGAGATAATCCGTCGCCCCCAGTTCAAATCCACGGAGTTTGTCCGTCGTGCTGTTCCAAGCGGTCAGCACAATCACCGGAATGGATTTCGTCTCCGGGCTGCTTTTGAGTTGGCGCAGCACCTCAAAGCCATTCGTGCCGGGCAGCCCCAAATCCAGAAGAACCAAGTCGAACTTATTTTCCTGCACTTGGGCCATTGCTTGTTCAGCCGTACTGGCACTGGAAAGTACGATGTTGTCCTCGCGCAACAACGCGGTGAGCACCTCCTGCATCTTAAGGTCATCTTCCACCAACAAAATTTGGGATAGTGGCAGAGTCATAACCGATTATTCGTGTTTATCGCATTTTCCCGATCACCACAACTTAAGGGCAATTGTTTAAGCGTAAATCAAACGTAAAGCCAATACTAAAGAGCGGCGAATATTTTTTTGCCGTGTTACCGCCTCCCCAGTTTGAGGCGTGCAGCTGAGAAACGTTTGGAAGGCGAAATCGATTAGCGAGGCGACAACCCCATCTCACAAAATTCTCAATGAGCGGACAAAGAAAGATTGCGCAAACTAGCCAAAGGCGGATAAAATTTCACCGTATGATTCAGACGGTTGCTAAACGCCAAACCGCTGGCGAGGTTCCTGCCTATCGCGACGCCTGCCTGACCGCGTTTCGTTGGATGTTGCTTGCGCGTGTCTTGGATGAGAAGTTTGCCAGCCTATATCGCGCCGGCAAGATTCATGGAGGCGTTTTTCTCGGACGAGGTCAGGAGGCATTGAGCGTTGCAGTTGGTCTGTCGTTGCGGAGAGGTGATATTTTCGCCCCGCTCATCCGCGATCAAGCCGGTCGTTTGGCTTTTGGGGAATCGGTACTGGATGCAGTGCGCACTTACCTCGGGTCGGCGCTTGGGCCGATGCGTGGTCGTGACGGGAATGTTCATCGTGGGAAGCCCAGAGAGGGCTATTTGCCAATGATCAGCCACCTCGGCGCCATGATCTCAGTGGTTAACGGCATGTTGTTGGCACGCCGTTTCAAAGGTGCCACCGGAATGGTTGGTGCGACTTGCCTTGGCGAAGGCGGTACATCGACCGGTGCTTTCCATGAGGGACTCAACCAGGCCGCGGTGGAAAGATTGCCGCTGGTGCTGGTTGTGGCCAACAATCAGTATGCCTACTCCACGCCTGCCGCGCGGCAATTTGCCTGTCGTTCGCTCGTGGACAGGGCGGTTGGTTATGGGGTTGAAGGTCATTTAGTGGACGGGACTGATTTGAGCGCCTGTCTCAAGGTCGTTGGTGAGGCGGTAGCCAATGCCCGCGATGGCCGCGGTCCACAATTGGTCGTGGCAAGCCTGCTTCGTCTCTGCGGCCATGGCGAACATGACGATGCCGCCTACGTGGATTTTAGGTTGAAACAGTCACCGCTTGGCCGCGATTGTCTGAATGTTGCCGAAGAGTACTTGTTGCGGCAAAATTGGGCCGAACAGGATACCCTCCTTGCCTGGCGCACTGAGGCCATCCAGAAAGTCGAAGAAGCCGTCGCCAAAGCCCAGCGCGAACCGTCGCCCGATCCTTACAGGGAAAACTGGTGCTCGCTGGCTTCAACCCATCTGACCGAAGTCCACGCCGAATGATGATATCCGTGATGCTTCCGGTTCTGCTGCTCATTGAGTCCTTATGAGCATTACCTATCTTGAAGCGATTCGTCTGGCTCAAAAACGCGCGCTAGTGGATGACGAGCGTGTTTTCATCTACGGTCAAGATGTCGGCGCATTCGGTGGTGCCTTCAAGGCGACAAAGAATCTAGCCCAGGAATTCCCCGGTCGAGTGATCGACGCCCCGATCAGTGAAGATGCGATTGTTGGGGCCGCAATCGGCGCTGCGATTGAGGGGATGAGACCAATCATCGAAATGCAATTTGCCGACTTCTCCACTGTCGGCTTGAACCAGATCATCAATCACGCCGCAGCCTTGCATTGGCGGACCCAAGTTCCGTGCCCCATTACGATTCGTCTGCCGTCCGGTGGGACCTCTGGTGGCGGACCGTTTCACAGCCAGAGTCTGGAAGCAATTTATGCGCATTATCCGGGTTTGATTGTCATGACACCAGCGACAGTGGCGGACGCCTACAGCATGTTGCTGGAAGCAGTGGCACTCGACGATCCGGTGATTTTTTGCGAGCACAAGTACCTCTATTACCACTTGAAGGCAGACGGGCTTCCCGCTGAAGCCATGCCGACCGGTAAAGCGCGGATCGCGCGCTCCGGACGCGACATGACAATTGTGGCCTACAGCGCCATGGTGCATGAAGCTCTCGCTGTTGCGGAGGAACTCGCAACCGAAGGGACCGAGGTGGAGGTAGTTGATCTTCGTTCTGTGAAACCGTTGGATACGGATACAGTCATGGCCTCGGTCGCCCGCACGGGGCGTCTGCTTTGCGTTGGCGAATCGTTTCCTTGGGGTGGCGTGACGGCTGAGGTAATTGCCCGCGTTGCCACTGAAGGGTTTGGATTGCTTGATGCGCCTCCGCAGCGCCTCAACGCCAAGGACACCCCGGTACCCTACCATCCCAACCTGTGGGCTGCACATCGACCCACCGCCGGTAGCATTGGCGTGGCCGCACGTAAACTCCTCCAACTCTAAAGTATGGCGCAGATTCCCATCATCATGCCGCAACTCGGCGAATCGATTGCCGAAGCGACGGTCGTTAATCTTTTGGTGGATGTCGGCGACTCGGTTGAAGCTGACCAGAATGTGATGGAAGTTGAAACCAACAAGGCCACAATGAATGTCTCGTCGCCATGTTCCGGTCGCGTGCAAAAGCTGCTCGTCAAATTGAACGAAAGTTATCCCGTCGATTCCGTGCTCGGCTATCTCGAAGCCAGTCCGGCGGAGGTGGCCCGACTCGGCTTGGACAATCCGAATCGACCGGGGGCTTCGGGGCCGACTGAAGCAGTTTCAACAATTGATGGCAGGCTACCGGAAGGCGGACAAAAATCTGGAGTCGAGCCTACTGTGCGTGGGTTGCCCGTGCCGGTCAATGCTGCGGGTGCGAGCTACATGTCGCCTCGTATGAAAGCTCGCATGAATGAACTAGGGCTGCACGCGGCGGACCTGGCGGGCGTGGCTGGAAGCGGTGCCGCGGGGCGCTTGACCATCCAGGATTTTGAAAAATTTCTCGCAAATCTGGAGAAACACAAACTGACCCCGGCTTCGAGCATGCGTGTTGCGGTCGCCGATGGGATGCGCCGCAGTTGGACGCGTCCACTGGCCACCGTTGGACTACCTGCGCGTCTGGATCCACTGCTTGCTCACCGCAAGAACTCAAATCCCAAGGCTGGACCAGCGCTTTACGCTTTGCGCGCACTGGCTCTGGCGTTGTCGGAGAACAGTGCGCCAGCCGGGAGGTTAGTGGGAAATAAGATTGTTCACCCATCCGCCATTGATATCGGCTTTGCGGTCGAAGTGGAGGATGGCGTTCTGGTGCCCGTGATCCGAAAAGCGGATGGCCGGTCGTTGAACGATTTGGTGGGACGCTATAATGAGCTGCTTGAGTTGGCGCGGCAACGCCGCCTGCCATCGGATGCGACGGGCGGTTCGATTGCTACCGTGACCAACTTCGGCACGTTCGGTCTTATCTGGGCCACACCGATTCCGTTACCGGAACAAACATTGGTTTTGGGTCTCGGTGCCGGACGACGCGCGCCTCACTGGGACGAGAAGAAGGAGCAATTCGTGCCGGTGATGGAGGCGAACCTAACCCTCAGTTTCGATCATCGCGTACTCGACGGTGGTGCGGCTGGACGCCTGTTGACGCGCGTCGCTGAGTTATTGTCGCAGCCGGAAAAATTATAGCCAGTGGGTGACGTTCATCGACTCTTCCAACACAACTTCCGACTCTCTTGAAATTCGGCGCGCACATGTCCACCAGCGGCGGCGTGGGCAAGGCCCTTCAACGCGGCATCGCCATCAACTGTGAAGTCGTTCAAATCTTTGGCAAAAATAATATGCAGTGGTTCGGCAGGCCGCATTCACCAGGCGAACTTGCCGAATACACCAACGAACTGGCGACCAAAAAGTTGGCCTGTGTGTTTGGCCATGCCGGCTATTTGATCAATCTGGGCGCCGCGAGTTGCGGAAATCGCGACAGATCGATCACGTCCCTCATCCAGGAAATCGGTCTTGCGGGGGGAACTTGGCCTCCCATTCCT
Source organism: uncultured Verrucomicrobiota bacterium (assembly GCA_964651015.1). GTDB lineage: Bacteria > Verrucomicrobiota > Verrucomicrobiia > Limisphaerales > PALSA-1396 > CAZYYS01. The sequence goes on along the minus strand of CAZYYS010000058.1, from coordinate 8,195 downwards.
CGTCCTGCATCCGGGAGCGCATCTCGGTGCGGGCGAAGAATCCGGACTGAAGCAAATTGTTGCGGGCCTGAACGAAGTATTTGAAGGAACAAAAGACTCAACGGTTCGAATCGCGCTGGAGAACACCGCGGGCAGGGAACTTCCTTGGGGCACAGAATCGAGCATCTTGCGGCCATTTTGACCGCGTCAAAAACCTCAGCGTCTCGGGGTCTGCCTCGACACGGCGCATTTCTTCGAAGCGGGCTACGATTTGCGCACGCCCAAAGGCTGGGATGATGCTATCGGCGAGGTCGATTCCCTTATCGGTGTGAACGAGGTCGTGGCTTTTCATCTCAACGATTCCAAAACCGACCTCGGCTCCAAGGTGGATCGTCATGCCGGAATCGGACAGGGAAAAATTGGTCGCCATGCGTTTCGCCACATCGTAAACGACGATCGATTTCGCGATCTGCCCGGTTGCTTGGAGACTCCCAAGTCCGCCGACTTGCACGAGGACGTGGAGAATTTGAGAGTTCTGCGATCGCTTGTGGCAAAAAAGGATGCCTTCGCCAATGTCGGGAGCACTCGATAAAAACTTCTTTCTCGAAGCCGGTGCGGTGCGATACTGTTCGGGAGTTGGTTGCCAGTTTAGCTCAGTGGTAGAGCAACGGTTTTGTAAACCGTCGGTCGTCGGTTCGAGTCCGACAACTGGCTCCACCTGTAAAAAAGGATATTTATCACGTTTTAAGGGCGCGTAAATGCCGTGCCTTGGGCAAAGGCCACGCCCGTTGCAAGGAGCAATAGTGCGGAAGTGGCGAGCAAACATTGGAAACGAGCTTTCATAGGCTTGGGGAGTTATTGGGAGCTAAGTCATTTCCAGCGGTCGGTGTTAAGGGTGGTGACGAGGCCGCGAAAAAGGCCGGTTACTGAACTTGTCCGTGACTGCCAGGAATTAACGGCCCGTCGGCCTTCATGCGGGAAAATTGTGCCTGACCATTCATGGTGACAACAGGAACGTGAAGTGTTGGTAACCATACATTCTATCACGATGTTGCCAATTACCAGCCTTCTCTTGGCGCAACTGACCGGTCCAAACTACCCCGTTCGTTTCCAGAACGTCCCGCTCATTGAACCAGACCAGTGCCGCCCGCTCGACTGAGTCCTTGTCGATCGCCATCGTCTGCTTGAACCACTGCTCGCACTCCTTCAGCCTTCCAAGTTGGGCGCAGTAGCAATCAAGGTTCTAAGGAATTGTCCAGACCTTGCGGAACTTCTTCGCTACAGACGGCAATTTGTCGAATCGCTTCTTGCGTGCGCTTGAGTGCGTGCAAAGCGAACCAGCGTACAAAGAAGTGGATTCCATCAAACTAACCTCTGCCTACATAAGGCATCGTTGTTGCCATCACCGTCATCGAGAACACATTAGCATCTAATGGCAAATTAGCCATGTAGAGCACTGCATCAGCAACATGCGAAACATCAAACATCGGCTCAACCTTACGAGACATGTCGGCCTGTAACGCGCCGTTGGACATTGCCGACGCTAGCTCTGTTTGCGTATTACCGATATCGATCTGCCCGCAAGCAATGTGGTATTGTCGCCCCTCTACGGAAGTGGTCTTGGTCAAACCCGACACGGCGTGCTTGGACGCGGTGTAAGCAATCATGTGTGGGCGAGGTGTATGCGCCGCAATCGAACCGTTGTTGATAATGCGGCCACCCTGAGGCAATTGCTCCTTCATCAACTTGAAAGCTGATTGGGTACAGAGGAAAACGCCAGTGAGATTGGTATCAATCACCGCACGCCATGTTTCGAGGGGCAGATCTTCAAGCGGCGCAGCGGGCGCGCCAGTACCAGCATTATTAAAGAGCACATCGAGACGACCAAACTGGTCGCGCACACGTGCAAACAATTTCTTCACCGACTCGGGACGACACACATCACATTCCATCGGATGACAGTTCCCGCCTGTCTGCGCAGCGGTGTCTTGCAATCGATCCATGCGTCGCCCCGCAAGCACTACCGAGTATTCGGCCTGCGCGAGTTTTATCGCCACTGCTCTGCCAATGCCCGATCCAGCTCCGGTTACTACTGCGACCTTTTTCATATGAAACTCCGAGCTTAACAAGCCATCAACATCATCGCGAACGTCCCTTCCCTTGCTACGCAAGGGAGGGAATAGGAGTTTCATGCTTGCTTGTACCCGTTAAGCGTGGACAAGCAACGCCAATCGCAGACTGGCCTAACCGACTCACCCAACTCAACCCCACATCCGTATCACCGCGTGGTTTATACTCGCATCCCACCCAACCACGATATTCGATTTTATCGAGTGCGGAAAAGATTGCGCCATAGGCGATCTCACCTTCATCGGGTTCATTGCGACTGGGCACTGCGGCAATTTGCACGTTGCCAATCATATCGCGATACAGCTCTAACTTATTCAGTACATCACCCTCTGCTATCGCCACATGATAGACATCAAACTGCAATTTGATACTCGGTAACTGCAATTCGCGGATGATGGAAGCTGCCTCACTTGCGGCCGAATAGAAGTAGCCAGGATTATCGCGAAGGTTCAACGGTTCCAGCAACAACGTTATGCCATGAGCAGCGGCCAATGGTGCAATCGCCCGTAAATTATCGATCAACACAGCCCGTGCGGTGGGCTTATCTTGCTCAGCCACTTTGCCCACCATGACATGAATTGCACTCGCGGCGATCTGTTTAGCGTAAGTAAGCGTTTGATTGAACACGGCTCGAAACTCTGCTTCACGCCCCAGCAACGCAGCTAAACCTCGCTCACCCCGTGTTGCATTACCCATCGGCGTATTGATGCCAAGCACTTGAATTCCATGCTCTCGACAACGAGCCGCCAAATCTTGTGCGGGCACATCGTAAGGCCAATGAAATTCACACGCTCGGAAGCCTGCTGCCGCGGCCGCATCGACGCGGTCCAGCAACGGTCGATCCGACCAGAGAAAACCAAGATTGGCAGAAAATCGCGGCATAATTGATTTACTAAAGACAAACTACTTCACCAAACTCCAACGTTGGAAAACAACGGGCATTACTGAGGTAAGAGTCATGCGGCCAATGGCAACAAATTGTTAACGGTGCGCTACACAATAACTGATAGGAATTTGCTTTATTGACGCTGCGCGGTTCTGAGAGAATTGGTTTTGCTTCGGTGATCATGCCGCGATCCTGCGCCCGACCCTGTTCAGCGTCAAGCGGGGATTCAGGGGCTGCGCCGGCTCCCAAACTCTATTCAGTAGCAGTGCTCGGAACTGCAAAGCAAAGCCAGTCCCCTTCAATAGCCGAATCAGGAAAGTGGCCTCAGAGACTTAATACACCAGGGCCAAGGCTGGGGCCTGCTATGCCGCCCGTCGGACTGGCCATCACCACAAGGCGGTTTGTGATGCTCCACGGTCCCCAACACGGGGCGTGTGTGAGTATGTTGGTGGCTAGGTGGCTAAATAAGCGAGGGCGTCCCATCACTCTACCACCAGGTGAAGCCAGGGTCGGGTTTGGGGCCGGTGTAATTCCATTTGTAGGCTTCCAGAGGAAAGGTGAAGAAGGCTGTATGGCCGTCGCCAAACAGGACATTGAAGCGGTACTGGCCTTTGTAATTGTGCCATTGGCTGAAGGAATCATTCTTGTCGCGATCGGCCCACCAAGGCCAGTCACCGGAGATCAGCTTGTTGGACGGGCTCCTGGCAATCTCACTGGATTTCATCGGTGTTGCTTCAGGTGTTCCCTTGGGTGCCACTGAGCTGCCGCAGACGTGCTGGATCCGGAGCGTCTCTACACTCCAAGCGGTCAGGTAGCTGTTGCCGTAGGCGTCAAAACAACTGCCGCCCCGGCCACTTGGATAGGCTTGTCTATACTCCGCCGCAAACATATTCCGCCAAAGCGTGTCGCCCTTGTCCGATGTGCAATGCCACGCCTCCGTGTTGGGAACATAAACGTTCAAAGGGCGGCGATTGGCCGGCACTTTGCCGCTGGCAAGGTCCATCCGCCCGGTGGTTCCACCTAGGTTCGACCAGCCTTCGTAAACCGGATAGAGGCTCAGATTATCGTCGGCATACATCGCGAATCCCAGCGCGTGCTGACGAAGGTTGTTGTTGCAGCGGATGGTTTTGGCTTTCTCCTTCGATTTACTGAGGGCGGGGAGAAGCAAGCCGGCGAGAATTGCAATAATCGCGATGACCACGAGCAGTTCGATGAGCGTGAAGCCTATGTTGCTCTTGCGCTGAGAAGCAAATCGGCGCTGAATCGGTTTATGCAGCTTCACCGTGTTTCCGGACGGAGCAATCCGCGAGCGGCTTTCAGGAGCCAGAGTGACGAACTCATCGTGCTCGATAGCGTGAAGGCGGCGCTCCCTCCGTGGATCCACCAATCGGCGGCGCGCGTCCGCGAATAGATGAGGACATCCGGTGAGTGCAGAAACCAAGCGAGCTAACGAGATTGGCCGGTGGGAAGTCCGGCTGCGGGCCGCGCCAGGCTTCGTGAGCGCGGCCCGCAGCCCGCCTCCCCACCTCGCGTCGGTGAAGTCGGTGAAAAATCTGTAGGGCAGTTCAAAGAAACCTTGACGAGCAACATAGATGAATGCGGTAACTGATCGGGAATCGCTTTTCGACGTTCCACAGTTGAGGGAGGATTGTTCTGCCTTGGTGGTCATGTGGGCGAGCCTGCGATGGACCCGGTTCGGCGTCAAGCGGTGAGTGACGGGCCACTCGGCGGTGCAAGGTCGATTACCGGCGCGGGGTCAGTTCCGCCAGATCCAGCCCCCCGCGCCGGGATGTAGCACCAATGAAACGAACCAACGAACTTAACCACAAAAATAATCCCTGCGTCCGCAGATTTTTGGCTCTCCCTTATTTGGCAAAGACTGACCCTTTTTTGAAGTGGGAGTGCGCTGCTGAGATTGTTGAAACCGACCTCGACTAATTAGGAGCGGCGGCGGGTTTAGCCACTGTCACCATAGTGGTTTACTGCTTGTCGCCGACTTGGGCGTAGCCGCGCTGCATAAATGTCAGGTCGGGACTCCCAGGGGCTGAGGCGCCGAAAACCTTGCCGTCCGCCATGATGAAAGTGCGAGGGTCAAGCCACTTGTGCAGTTCGACGTGGCCATCCGAGAAAGCGAGACAATTCTTTTTCCCATGGCGGATCGCAATCGGGTCCCACCAGGCATCCGTAAATGGGCACGGCAGAAGCCAACCGCCCCAGTTCGCTCCACCTACGTCGGTATCTTCCTCCAAGAACACGTATTTCGTGGAGGGAGAAACGATCTGGACGGTTTTAATGATCGGCTTGGGAGAATAGGGCTCGCCATTCATGCTGCAAGGAATCGCGTAGCTGCGATAGGCCTTGCCTTGATTGACCTTCCCCGTCTTTTCCAGTCCGTCGCGGCGATCAGCAGGGCAATGATACGCACCAGCTGCCTGGAGGTACGGCCAGAGCATGCCGTCCTTGAACCCGCGTTTTTCGTCTTCGATCGATCCGCCGGGGCCGGTTGCCAGGCCGGCTGCATTTTGTTTCGGCCCGACCCAGTCGAATTGAGTCCGTCCGAGGTCGTGAGCACGCACGATCCGCCCATTGCTGTCATCAGCATACATCATCCAGGCGAGGATGAGACTCTTATGGTTGTTTCGGCAGGCCGCGCCCCAAGCAGATTGTCTGGCGCTGGAGAGTGCCGGTAGGAGCAGACCCGCCAGGACGGCGATGATCGCAATCACCACCAGCAACTCGATCAACGTGAAGCCACAGAATCGAATGTGATTTTTGACGCGGCACGGGTGAGACGTGACTTGGGGCGCGGCGGTGGTCATGCAGTGAGCCTGCGCCTGACCACTTTTTGCGTCAAGTGGCGATTCACGGGTTGTGAAATTTCTGCGTGGTGACGGCGCCCGCACTCAAAGACAAAATCCGGAAATCACCAAAAGTTTTTTCAGGTGTACTACGTAAAAGCCCACCCCCAAAAAGGGGGGATGGGGGTAAGCATTTGGGGGATGCTGGGCGGGGGAAAAGAAGGCTCATTCTCCGTGCAACAGAGTGCAACAGTGGAAGTGCGTTTCCGTGCGCTTTTACGACAAATTCACACAACCATTGAAAGCGCCTTTTTCGCCTGTATTCATGCGGCTTTCGTGCTTGTTGGCGTTGCCGTCGCGAAGTGATTGTTATGGATTTGTAAACCGTCGGTCGTCGGTTCGAGTCCGACAACTGGCTCCAAACCGGACGGTCCGCCGAGACTACTTCAGCATTTTGTTGGCGCAGAAAATATCAGGAGGCAAACGCAAATTCTGAGCCTGGATCGTTTGAGGGGGCCAGACCCGACGCCAAAACGAAATTGCGGCTGTAATGGCGATGCTCGGAATGTTCGCCAGTCTGTATCCCTGTGACAGCATTGTGGTGAAGATCGCTTTGAAGTGAGTGATGATTTGGGAGGCAGAGTACAGGGTCAGCCCCGTAACCAGTGCCGCGCCAATCCAAAAGCCTATCTCGCGAATTTGATCGGAATACGGACACCCGATTACCACGGCAAATGCCCCTCCGATAAGTGCCAATCCGGACGTTTGGGCGAATCCGCTGACAACTTTTGATTTGAAGGCCTGACGCATCAGCACCATTCCAAAGCATGATGTCTGCCAGCCAGATGAGTGTTGGGATTGATGAGTCCGGTCCAATGTCGGCTGGCGTAGGAAAGTTAGGCGCAGATTCTTTTGGTTGTGCAGTTCAGCAATGCTGCCTTGGGACAACCGGCTAGTAACCCAGTTCAGCCCTGCGCTTTAAGGCGGTGGGAAGCGGGTCTTTTTTCGCCACGATTGCGCCCTGTCCAGACTCTTTTATCCGGACTGCCTCTGTCCTGTTCCATTCCACATTGTCCTGAAAATTAACAGGCACAGCATGTTCAGCATAGATGGCCTCCACCGGACACTCCGCCACGCAGGCAGTGCAATCGATGCAATCATCCGGGTGGATCACGAGTTGGTTGTCAGCTTCGTAAAAGCAGGCCACCGGACAGACCTCGACGCAATCGGTGAATTTGCAATCGACACATTTGCTGGTAACGACGTGAGCCATAGCAGCCTTTCGTTTGGAATGTTGGACTTCCGCTGTAGTTTGAACCCTGACAATGAATTTGCAATAGCAATCATAGAATTCCGAACTCGGAAATATCCCCTTGCCAAATCGACAGCGCCAATTTTCAATAACGCTGCTTCAGGGAGCTGGCTGGATAGCTCAGTTGGTAGAGCAGAGGACTGAAAATCCTTGTGTCGCCGGTTCGATTCCGGCTCCAGCCACCACTTTTATCCAAGTAAAACAAGGGTGTTTGTGAATGAAACAAGAATCGGCAGTCGGAGAGGTTTTATTTTTGGCCTAGCGCTTGGTCTACTTTGGCCTTAATCGTGTCCGAGCCGGTAATGATTCCGACTAGCCCAAAATAGGCCACGGCGAGAAATGTCTTCCCAATCTTGCGCCAAGGTGAAGGCGTGCTGGCGTCTCACGACTCGCTAAAAGGCTGCCTACTGTGCGCTTTCTGTAGCTATACTCTGGCTTGGCGGCTTTGGCGCGAGTGCGGTCTCTTGATTTCTGCTTTTCAATCTGCGCCGCCGCGTCCGAGATTCCAACTTCATCCTTGTGAGGGGTGCGGTCTAAATTCTGCGGTTATTTTAATTCCGGTTATTTCATTCCGCTTGCAATTCCGTTAGCCGGGTGCAACGTGTGGAAACTTCCTATCTATGAAAACAACCGCCAAATCATGCTTGGTGTTGCTATTCTCTGTACTCTGCTGGCAGGTAAAAGCGCAAATCTACGACACGAACAATGTCGTTGTGCAAACATTCGCCGGTTCCGGTTTTTCCGGCTACGTAGGTGGGCAGGGAACACAAACAATGTTCAACAATCCATCGGCAGTCGTGGCGGACACTTCAAGCAACTTGTTTGTACTGGATACCTATCAGTATAATGCTCGGATTAGGAAGATTACGCCAAGCGGTGAGGTTTCAACATTCGTGGTTGAGGAGTCAGTGGCGGCTCGGGCTATGAAACGAATGTTTCGTTGAACGGTGTCTCCGGCAGTCCCTGCCAATTAGCTGCCGATGCCGCTGATAACATATCCGTTCGGGAGTCCGGAAATTTGATTCGCAGAATCAATCAAAACCGGGACGTTGTTACTATTGCTCTCAAGATCGGCTTTCCAGACTCAGAG
>CAZYYS010000057.1:0-21155 GCA_964651015.1 uncultured Verrucomicrobiota bacterium | reverse complement strand
TGGTATTGATGCTCATTTGTTTTTTAGAAAGTTCACTGACGTCAGGCTAAGATGAACCTGGATGAGTTGGCAACTCTTTCAGAGCGTTGTAGCGGGTCAACTGGACGGTTGGGTCGTCACAGGGTTTGGAATGTTGTAGATGGAGCGTGCAAATGGGCTGGAATCGAGCTACGGTCGAGATCATGCCTTCCCCGGACACCAAAGTCCCATCCGACGGAGACCGTGGTCAGCAATGGTTCGCCACCACACACTGGAGCGTGGTGCTGGCGGCTGGTGATACGAAATCGTCCCAAGCCAGTGAGGCCCTGGAAAAACTTTGCCAGACTTACTGGTATCCGCTTTATGCCTACGTTCGGAGAAAGGGTTATGGCGTCGACGATGCCCAGGACCTGACTCAGGAATTCTTCGCCCGGCTGCTCGCCAGAAACTACCTGAGCGTGGCCGACCGCAATAAAGGGAAGTTCCGCTCGTTCCTGCTGGGCTCGCTGGAATATTTTTTGGCCCGCGAATGGACCAAAGCACGTGCGCAAAAACGTGGTGGCGGACGTTCCAATGTTTCGCTCAATGAACTGGATGCTGAAAATCGGTATCTCCTCGAGCCAGCTCATGATTTGACAGCGAGAAAGATGTTCGACTGGCGCTGGGCCATGACCGTGCTTGATCAAGCCATGGCCCAACTTCGGGACGAATGCGTGTCGAACAACAAAGGCGACCTCCTCATCAAAGTGGAATGCTTGTTGTCCGGTGAGAAGGGGGAGGCATCCTATGCCCAGGTGGCAGCGGAATTGAACATGGGCGAGGGGGCTATCAAGATGGCCGTGCTTCGTCTCCGGCGGCGCTACGGTGAATTGATTCGCGCTGAAGTTGCGCAAACCGTCACCACTCCGGAAGAGGCCGATGAGGAGTTGCAGTTTCTCTTCAGCGTGCTTCGTGGTTGAATCGGATGTGACCTTTGCGGGATTTTTCGACAGTAACGGTGGAAGCATTCAACAACTGGAACGGTGCCAACGGTAAAAACATGTCCGCAGTGCGGGGGGAAGCTCTCGGGCAAGGGGCCGGCAGGCAGTTGTCCCGCTTGTCTCTTTGCCTTGGCCATCGCCCCAACCGGTGGTGAGAATCGAGCTGCCGTTTCTGCAACGCGCGAGCAGATGGTTGATTACTTCGGAGACTATGAACTGATCGAAGAACTCGCTCGCGGCGGGATGGGTGTAGTCTATCGGGCACGGCAAATCAGCCTCAATCGACCTGTTGCGCTCAAAATGATTCTCGCGGGCCAACTGGCGACGCCTGCCTTGAAGCAACGTTTTCACACCGAAGCCGAAGCCGCAGCCCGGCTCGACCATCCCAACATCGTTCCCATTTACGAGATCGGCGAACACGACGGCCTGCATTACTTCAGCATGACGCTGATTGAAGGCGGGACGCTCGCCGAGATCAGTCCAACTAAGGTCCAAAGTCCAAGGTCAGCGCATGAAGCGGCCCGGCTGGTTGCGACGGTCGCCCGCGCCGTTCACTACGCCCACCAACGCGGCATTCTCCATCGCGATTTGAAGCCGACCAACATCCTGCTCGACGAGCGAGGCGAGCCGCACGTCGCCGACTTCGGTCTGGCCAAGCTGGCCGAGGACGATTCCAGCCTGACGATGAGCGCGGCGGTCCTCGGCACGCCAGCTTATATGTCGCCAGAACAAGCCGCGGGCCGGAGCAAAGGGCTCACGACCGCCGCCGATATTTACAGTCTGGGTGCGATCCTCTACGAGTTGCTGACCGGACGCCCTCCTTTTCAAGCGGAAACGGCGGTGGAAACTCTGCGGCAAGTCTGCGAACAGGAACCGGTACCACCGCGTCTCGTAGCCGCCGACGTAAGGAGGCGGAAAGGCGTATACAGCTCAGAAGTCCGCCTCCTTACTCCGGCGGCTAGGGTGGACCGCGACCTGGAAACCATCTGCTTGAAATGTCTGAACAAAGATCCGCAACGCCGCTACGGCTCGGCCGAAATGCTGGCGGACGATCTGGATCGCTGGCGCAACGGCGAGCCGATCACCGCGCGGCCCGTCAGCACAGTGGAAAAGTTTTCGCGCTGGTACCGCCGCAAGCCCGCTTTGGCGACTTCGGTTTTCCTAATCTTAATCTTGTTCTTAATCGTCATTATCGGCTCGCCCATCGCCGTGTTCCGCATCAATCGCGAGCGCCAGCGAGCCGAGCACTTGCTCTACATCGCCAACATGAATCGGGCTCAGGCGGCCTGGGAACAAAACAACGCGGGCTTAGTGCGCCAACTGCTGGAGGACACTCAGAACTCTCCGCACCGCGGTTTCGAATGGTACTATTGGCAGCGGCTCGCGCACCTGGAACAGAGGACGTTCCGTGGACATGTCGCGGAGGTGAATTCAGTGGCTGTTTCTCCAGACGGCCAGCGGGTGGTCAGCGGTGGTAATGATCGCACCGCCAGGGTATGGGAGTTGGCAACCGGCCGAGAGATACTCACCATCCAGCATACGGGCCAAATTTACGCCGTTGCGTTCTCCTCCGATGGCCAGCAGATTATCACTGGTGGCGAAGATAGAGTAGCCCGGGTGTGGAACGCGAGCAGCGGCCGCGAGCTGCTCACGATTGTGGGCCATACGAACAACGTTGAAGCCGTCGCGTTTTCCTCTGATGACCGACGGATTCTGACTGGCAGCACGGATCGCACGGTTCGCCTTTGGGACTCGAGCACGGGGATCGAACTGCGCAGATTCCCAGGGCATGCGGCCGCGCTCTCGACCGACGGCCGAAGAGTTGTCACGACCGCCGGGTTTTATGAGGTTGGAGGCAATCTGCTCGCCATTGAAGGTTCGACTAAGGCCACGCTTTGGGATGCGGAGAGCGATCGCCAGCTCCTTCAGTTCAGTGGGCACAGCGACCTGATCATGTGCGTCGCCTTTTCGCCCAACGGCCAACGAATCGTGACGGGAAGCAGGGATAAGTCGGCGAAAGTTTGGGATGCGACGACCGGAACCAATCTCTCCACCCTCAGTGGACATAACGATCAGATCAGTTCCGTGGCGTTCTCCAGAGACGGAAAACGGATTGTAACCAGCAGTTCGGATCAAACGGCCAGAATATGGGACGCAGCAACCGGAACGAATCTGGTCACGCTCAAAGGGCATAGTAGCGGCCTCGGCTGCGCGGCCTTTTCCTCCCATGATCGGCTGATCGTTACTGCCGGCACTGACAAAACGGTCAAAGTATGGGATACGGAAGCGACCCGGGAAATGATCACACTCGATGGGCAGAACCCGAAACTGTGTGGACTCGCTTTTTCTCCGGACGGAAAGCGGATCGTTACGGGCAGTTATTTTGACGCGGCAAAGATCTGGGACACCACCACCGCTCAAGTGCTCCACCGAATTTCGGGAGTTGCCGTGGCTTTTTCACCCAATGGCCGGCACATCGTGACAACAGCTGGTTCGGGCATTATCTGGGATGTCGCGAGCGGTCAGGAGTTACGCAAATTCGGTGGGCACAAAGCTCCCGTTGAAGGCGTGGCTTTTTCGCCGGATGGGCAACGCTTCGTCACGTGCAGCGACGACAAAACAGCGGTCGTGTGGGAAACCAGCAGCGGGAAGGAACTGGTCAAACTCATCGGACACTCTGACGGGCTGAGGGGAGTGGCCTTTTCGCCGGATGGCCAGCGGATCCTCACCGGCTGTCTTGATGGTACTGCAAGGATTTGGAATGCGGCCACCGGCGCCGAGTTGTTCCGCTTCAAGGAACACGGGGCTGGAGTATGGGGGGTGAGTTTCTCGCCTGACGGCAAGCAAATTTTCTCGGGCGGCGATAATGGCACAGGCCTGCTGTGGGAGACAGCGACAAGGCGCGTGGTGCTCCAGTTCAAGGGCCACAGCGGTACGATTATTTGTGCTGCTTTTTCCCCGGATGGTCGGCGCATCCTCACTGGAAGCACGGATAACACCGCCAAACTCTGGGAGACAGCAACTGGCCGGGAGGTTTTCACGTTCAAGGTGCACACCGGTATGATCAAGGCCGCAGTCTTTTCTCCAGATGGTCGGCGGATCGCCCTCGCCAGCTTTGATGGTCTGGCCACACTCTGGGACGCCGCGACACCGGAGCAAGTTCGCGCCTGGCAGGAAGAAGAGCGCGCGGCTGCAAAAAGAATCGAAACCAATCGGCGCAGCCAGGCCGCCGAGCACCGGTAAGGGAGACAAGAGATTTATCGTGTTACTTTTCCTCCGCGATTGAGCAGTAACGAGGTGAACGATGAAAACACCTGAATGGGATCGACCGGTAGTTCGCGTGACATCAGTAGTCCGGGCCGCTTTTACGCTGATCGAACTCCTCGTCGTCATTGCCATCATTGCGATTCTGGCTGGGCTGCTCTTGCCGGCGCTGTCGAAGGCAAAAACCAAGGCGCAGACGGCGCGTTGCCTTTCCAATCTGCGCCAGCTTGGAATCGCCAATTCGTTGTACACTTCAGAGTATGGAGAGAAGTTCCCGTTCGTGCAGACCAATTGGTTACGCATGGAATTCATTGATGTCTGGACCCTGCTGAATCCCTACGTTCCAACCAACGGCTCGTTTTACCTTTGTCCAGCGGACCGAGGCCCGAACAATTTCGCCCTCGTTGTGACCGGCTGGCCATGGAACACTATTCGGACCAACGACCTTCCCTTTCCCAATTCGTACTGGTACTGGGTGGCTTTTTTCTCTCAAGGGAGCGACTTTTCACAGACCCCGCACCAGAGGTCTGTTAGTGAGGTGCGGTATCCATCGCAAAAACTCATCATGGACTGCCAGGCTATCAATACGAAGGATTGGAGCCAGTACCAATCTGGCCCCAACGGTGGCACTTTGCCTCAACAGCACGGCAGAGGGCGGTGGCCAACCTTGTTTGTGGACGGCCATGCAAAGATTACGTGGTACCCTGTCTGGATGGGCGGCACGCCTCACCGCACCGACGTCTGGCAGCTCGATCCGAGCGGCCCGCTCGGCTGGGGCATGGGCTCGCTCGACTGGATGGACGTGCCATGAACTCCGTGAAGTAGAGAAAAACGGAGCCCCACGAATCGACACAAATTCGCACGAGTGGGATTGATCATTTTGCGCGAAGAGCTCGGCCGGTAGCCCTCACCATTGGGTAACGAGAACTTGTTCTGCAAACTCCCCGTTTTGGGTTCTCCTGATTCGTTTCCATTCGTGTCCATTGGTGGTTGAACTGAATCGTTACAGCCAAGGGATTTTTCTCGTCAGCGGAAAGAATCTTCAAATTCTTTGTGACCTTTCCCCCGCGATTGAGCAGTAACGAGGTGAAGGCACAACCAGTGGTCAACAAACGTGAACCGATTGGAAAGCCGGTTTCCGTGAACAGAATCAATTGCATGAAACCTATGAAACGCATCAAACTCGGCCTGTCCATGACGCTCTTGACGAGCATTTATCATTTATCCGCCCAAAGCTTCACACCCGCCCAACAGGCCTATTTCAAAGCCTCCAACGCCGGGACAGGAGACGAATTCGGCCGGTCGGTCGCAATCTCGGGCGACACGGCGGTCATCGGGGCGCACTATGAGTCCAGCAACGCTACCGGAGTAAACGGCAACGAAACCAACGACAGCGCTTTTCAATCCGGCGCGGTCTATGTGTTTGTGCGCAACGGGAGCAACTGGATTCAGCAGGCCTATCTCAAAGCCTCCAACACCGGCGCCGGTGACGAATTCGGCTTTTCGGTCGCGATCTCGGGCGACACCATCGTCGTCGGCGCGTATGGAGAGGACAGCAATGCCACCGGAGTGAATGGAAATCAGGGTAATAATAACGCCAACAGTTCCGGCGCGGCCTACGTCTTTGTGCGAGACGGAACTAACTGGGTGCAGCAAGCCTATCTGAAAGCCTCGAACACCGGAGGGCCATCACCTGGCGAATCCGAGGGTGACTGGTTCGGCTTTTCGGTTGCGGTTTCGGGTGACACGATAGTGGTCGGGGCGCATGGTGAAGACAGCAGCGCTACGGGAGTGAATGGAGTTCAGAACAACAACAGCGCCATTGGCTCGGGCGCTGCCTACGTGTTCGTGCGCGACGGCACCAACTGGGTTCAGCAGGCGTATCTCAAAGCGTCCAACACCGGAGGCCAAGCGCCCGGCGAATCGTACGGCGACGCCTTCGGCGAGTCCGTCGCAGTGTCGGGAGACACGATCGTAATCGGCGCGGGCGGCGAAGACAGCAACGCCACCGGAGTAAACGGCAACCAGGGCAACAACACCGCCGCAGGTTCCGGGGCGGCTTACGTCTTCGTCCGCAACGGGACCAACTGGACTCAGCAGGCCTATCTCAAAGCTTCCAACACCGGAACGGGAGACGAATTCGGCTGGGCCGTCACAATCTCAGGCGACACAGTAGTGGTCGGGGCGAACGGTGAGGACAGCAACGCCACCGGGGTGAACGGCAACCAAGGCAACAACGGCACCCCAAACTCCGGCGCGGCCTACGTCTTCGTGCGCGACGGGACCAATTGGAGTCAGCAGGCCTATCTCAAAGCCTCCTACACCGGGGCGGATGATCTCTTCGGCTATTCGGTAGCAGTGTCAGGCGAGGCCCTGGTGGTCGGGACTCCGGGGGACGACAGCAACGTCACCGGGATCAACGGCGACCCGAGCGACAACAGCGCATCTGACGCCGGGGCGGCTTACGTCTTCGTGCGCGACGGAACGAACTGGAGCCAACTGGCCTATCTCAAAGCCTCCAACACTGGAGGACCATTACCGGGTGAGTTTTACGGCGACGATTTCGGGGCCGATCACATGGTGGGCGTGTCGGGGGACACGGTGATCGTCGGAGCGCACGCCGAGGACAGCAGCAGCACCGGGGTCAATGGCAATCAAACTGATAACTCCGCGAGGGACGCCGGCGCGGCCTACGTCTTCACCGGCTTTGGCGTGGGCACCCGGCTGGCCCTCGCGGCGGACGGTAGTCGCGGATACTTCATCAATTTCAAAGGTATCCCTGACCTTACTTACCGCTTGCAGCGCGCCCCAAGCGTGAACGGCCCCTGGGACACCATCGACACTCAAACCGCGCCCGCCTCCGGCCTCCTCGAATACCGCGAAACAATTCCGCCGTCAGACGCCGCCTTTTACCGCACCGTCCAGCCGTAGTCGCGCTTGCATGAGAAGCAATTCCAGAAAGCTTTACTTCGCAGCGCGAAACGCGGGTGCGTTTTCGCGACCGTTCGATTCGAGGAACGCCAGCAAATCCAGAATCTCCTCTTTCGTCAGCACGTTAGCCAGGCCCTCGGGCATGGGGGAAAGCTTTGAGGCTTGACGCGACCTGATGTCGGCTTTCTTGATTTCAGTTGGGTCTTGTTTGAACGGGTCCACGTAAATCACCACTTTGTCGGGTGTTTCATCAATGATGCGGCCCGTGAGTTCGTCGCCATTCTTCAGCGTAAAAGTCGTGTTCATGAATTGTTCGCTCACGACTTTTGATGGTTCGAACACGGACTCAAGAATGTCGCGCCGTGAAAAGCGCGCCGCGACTGCCGTGAGGTCCGGGCCCACACCGCCGCCTTGATTGCCCATTTTGTGGCAGGCGATGCACTGAGCGTCCACGAAAGCCTGACGACCTTTCGCCCAGTTACGACCGTTCGAGCTGGTCTCGAGCGATGGCAATAGTTCCGAAAGCTTCCATTCCTTCACCAACGTGCGTTGCTGCGCGTTCGGAAACGGAACTGCGGGCTTGCCGGTCTTGCCGGCAACCGAGCTGACGTTGACCAGTGGTTCCAGTTCGGCCCGTTCAGACTCGCTTAACTTCGCCGCTGCTTCCTTCCGGATGAGGTCAAGTTGCTTGAGAAAACTGTTGCCGTCGCCATAAGGCCGGCCGGCTTCCTGAAACCAACGAATCAAAGTCGGGTCGTGCGGGCCGTCAGGCTGTGGGTAGCTGTTGAGCGTGGTGAAGTAGTGTTTGCGTTGCTCGGGTGTCCAACCGCTTGATAAGTTGCGCAGCGCGAAGAGGTAGGCCATCTGTTGCTCCTGGGTCGGCGCCGCATCCATGAGTGCAAACGTTTTTGCCACGACGCCGGGCGCTTCCAGGAAAACGAGCAACTGGCAAAGCTCGCGGTTCACGCGTTCGCTCTTGGACGGGTAGGCGGCGCTGAGCTTCTCAATTGCCGTCTGCACGACGTCCGTTGATGGTTTGCCATTGCGGGCTAAGCCGACTTCGATCACGCGCAACTTCTCCAACTGCTGCGTCTCGGTAATCTTCGCCAGCGGGAATTTGGACAATGCCTTCATGCAATCATCTTGCGCTTCCTTGCCGCCAACGCGTGCGAGCGCCAAAAGTGCGGTGAGGCCGGCGTTGGTTTGCTTCTCATCCAGCGCGCGTTGCTTCCACTCGGCTACTGGTTGAGCTTCGAGTGCGATGCGTGCGGCGTAACGAATCCATCGGTCGTCGCTGTTCAAGTGCGGCCAGAGAAAGTTGACGGCCTTGGCGTCTTGATGGCCGTGGAAGGCCTCGAGTTTATGACGTAGCGCGCGAGCTTCGGCGCCGGCCTTGTCCTTCAGGTTGGCGGGAGCGGTGCTCTCTTTGCCGGTGTAGGTGACGCGGTAGAGGCCGGATTGAACGCCACGTCCACCGACGGTGAAATACAAGGCGCCGTCGTTCCCAACTTCAATATCCGTTACGTTCAACGGCGGTTTGGGCGCGCCCAGCGTGACGAGACCTTTGGGTGCGATGAAGTTTTCCATCGTCGCATCGTAGCTGGCCCCTTCCGGCTTAAGGTGCACGGCCAGGATGCGGCCGAACGTCCAGTCCAAAATGTAGAAAGCACGCTGGTATTTGGCTGGGAACTTTGTGCCATAGCCAAACTTTGTTCCCGTTGGACAACCTACGCCTACGTCAAGTGTCGGTGGGTTGCCGTCCGGGTAATAGCTCGGCCACTTGCCGGAACCGGAGCGCCAGCCGAAATCCGCACCGCTCGTGCAATGGTAAACCCGGGTCGGACGATACCAGTGCATGCCCCACTCCCATTCCATGTCGCTGTCGAAGGTGAAGATTTCGCCGTCGGCGTTGAAATCGAAGTCGTAGCTGTTGCGGAAACCGCCGAGCATTAACTCCCAGTGCTTGCCATCGAGGTCCGTGCGATAAATATAGCCCCCCGGCGCCAGAATGCCGGCGGCGTGGCCGTTGCCATCCCATTGACGGGGCAGCACGAAGTCCTCGGCATAGTTCTTGTGCGGCGAATTGGGCGAAGTGCCCTCCACGAGTTTCGTGTGGTTGCCCGCCATCACGTAGAGTTTTCCGTCCGGCCCCAACTCGACGGCGTGTGGGCCGTGCTCGCCGCCGCCGGGGATTTTCTTGAGCAACTCAATGTCCTCGAACTGGTCGTTGCCCTTGGTATCGCGCACGCGGTAAAGGCCGGTTTCAAACTTGTTGTTGTACTTGTTGACGACAACATAAAGCGCGTTGTTTGCCCAAGTCATGCCTTGCGCGTCGTAAAGCGGCTTCGCGATGAATTCGCGCTTGATCACCTTGCCGTCCGGGCCGAGCGTCACGCGCAGCAGGCCGCCGTTAGTGTTGTTCTTGGGATATTGTGGGCTGATGATGAATCGGCCCTTGTCATCCTTGCACATGGCGACCCACGAACCTTCCTCCGGTTCGGCGTTGGCGATGAGTTCAACCTTGAAACCGGGCAAGGTGTAGAGGGATTCGGCAGGCGTGGCTTCGCGCGCAACGAGCGTTGAAGACGCGGTGGCAAGAGACAAAACCCCCAGACAGGCAACACGGACCAAAGATTTGTTTTGCTTCATAATGTATCGACGGTCATTCAGTTCAATTTCATCAGGAATTGTCGGGTGAACATATTTTGTGGCCGGGCAGAAGCGCAAGGAGTTTCTATTTGAGACTTCGATCTTTGGTGGCTTGCCGATGCCGGGCGCTTACGTAACGATGACAGCGTGTCAATGAACGACTTTTCCGACGCGACGCTTGTTCTGGTGGGACACGGCTCGACCCTGAATGCCGAGTCCGCCGCGCCGACCTACCAACACGCGAAGGAATTGCGCCGGCGTGGCATCTTCGCTCAAGTTCTGGAGTGCTTTTGGAAACAAGAGCCAGCAATCGCCGAAGTTCTGCGGACTGCGGCAAAGGTCCGACGGGTGTTCGTCGTTCCCCTCTTCATCAGCGAGGGCTATTTCACTGAAGATGCCATCCCGCGCGCACTCGGGCTGCGCACGAGCGACCAGCCCGGTTTTCCACGCGTCCAAAAGCGTGGCGAGAGCACGCTTTACTACGGTCAACCGATCGGCACGCATGACAGCATGACTGACGTCATTCTGGCGCGCGCGCGGGAGGTCGCTGAAAAGTTTCCGTTTCCGCGCGCACCGAAGCCCGCTGACACGGCGCTGTTCATCGCCGGGCACGGCACACCAAAGAACGAAAACTCCCGTAAAGCCATCGAGCGGCAGGTCGAAGTCATTCATCAGCAGAGGATTTATGCCGAGGTGTATCCCGTTTTCATGGAAGAGGAGCCGCGTGTGAGCGATGGCTACCGGATGGCATCGGCCAGGAATCTGGTGATGGTGCCATTTTTTATCAGCGATGGCCTCCATTCCTTTGAAGACATTCCGGTGGCGCTTGGCGAACCGGAGCGTGCCGTGCGCGAGCGGTTGAAAAGTGGCCAGCCTACCTGGCGTAACCCGACGGAAAGGCACGGTAAACTTGTCTGGTATTCACGCAGCGTCGGGAGCGAACCGATGATTGCGGAGGTGATTTTGGAACGTGTTCGCGAGATGGCGCGGTAATGACCTTGGTTGTAATGATTATTTTTGCCAGTCCTTCGTCCAAGCTCGTGAACTGTTAACCAAATAGAAAGGCTTGTTATGTGGAAATCAATTGTGCTTGTTTCGCTCGGTCTGGCTGCGGTTCAGGTTCGGGCTGAACCAGAACTGAAAGGACCACCCAGCGAATTAACGGCGTACCTCGCCGGCGTTCCCAAAATCGTAAGCATCGCCGGTGAGTCGGAATTAAAGGTTGCCGCAGACCGCGCGCTTATTTCCCTGAAGGTTGTCACGGAAAACAAATCTTTGCAGGAGGCGGCACACGCGAATCAGGAACTTCGCGGCAAAATTCTGCGCGCGCTTGCGGAACGTGGTATTCCGGGCGATCGCGTGAAATCGTCAAGATTTTCGTCCACACCTAAGTATGGAATGTTTAAAGAGAAAGCCAAAAGTTATCGGGTCGAGAACGTCGTAAGAATTACCGCGCAAGATGAAAAGGAGTTTCAGGCAGTTGCCAATCTCGTGGACAGTTTTTCAGAAGTTCGCTACGAGAGCATTGAGTTCGAACATTCCGACAAGGATCGGTTAAAAGCCAATGCCCTCGCTCAAGCTGTGGACAAGGCCGGCGGAAAAAGAAACTGTTCGAAGAAAAGCTAAACGTGAAATTGTCGCCGAAGCGGTTTTCCGAGAGCGGCGTGGTAATCATGCCGCAATCGCCGCAGGCGCGTTATGGGAAAGCGCTGGGATACGCATCGAGTGCGACGCCCTTGCCCGCTGCGCGCGCGGCAGAACCCGAAGAAGAAGAAATGTCCACCTCATTCAGCGAAGTAGTTTACAAAGCTCAAATCACGATTGAATACGCCGTAGAAGGCAAATAGCCCTGCCGTTTCCGAGCCGCTATGATTACGGCCGAGGGGCTGACGGCGCGGGAGCATAAATGTGGGACACAAACCGTTGAAGCGCGGCCAACGGGCGACGCAACCCGACGGAGAAGGATGGCAAACTTGCTTCGTATGCGTGCAACCGCGATCGCGAATCGGTCATTGCGGAGGTGGTTCTCGAAAGGATCAGGGAAAGATGCAACTTGCAACTTGCAACCTGAAACTCGAAACTCCGCCCCATGCACCTGCAAAAAGTCACATTGATCGGTGTTGGGTTATTGGGTGGCTCGCTGGGGCTGGCAATCAAACAGCGCCGGCTTGTCAACGAGGTGCATGGCTTTGTTCGTCGCGTTGCCAGCATTGTGGAGTGCGAAAGGCTGGGTGCCGTTGATCATGCGACCTGCGATTTACAGCGCGCGGTTGCGAACGCGGACCTCGTCGTCTTATGCACGCCGCTCGCCCAGATGCGCTCGGTCACGGAACAAATGCTGCCGTCACTCAAACCGGGTGCCATCGTTACCGATGTCGGCAGCGTAAAAGGAAGTGTCATTCGCGAATTGGAACCGCTCGTTGCGAGTGCGGGAGCACATTTTGTCGGCAGCCACCCGATGGCGGGAGCGGAAAAGATGGGGGTCGGCGCCGCTCGCGCGGACCTTTTTGAAAAATCCGTTTGCGTCATTACGTCGACGGCGAATTCGAATGGCAAACCCGTTGGCCAGATCGAAGAATTCTGGCGCAGCGTCGGTGCGCGAACAATCCGCTTGACGGCAGAGATTCATGACGAACTGGTCAGCCGCTCCAGCCACCTGGCGCATGTGGTGGCGGCGGAACTGGCGAATTATGTGCTCAGCCCGGCGCACCCCAAGGAGCAGGCGATGCTCTGCGCGAACGGGTTTCGCGACACCACGCGCATCGCCTCCGGTTCGCCTGAGATGTGGCGCGACATTGCGCTCGCCAATCGTGAACACCTGACGCGCGTGCTCGGCGTGTTCATCGAAGACTTGCAGGAGTTCCAACTGGCACTGAAAAACGGCGATATGAAACTCGTCGCAGAGTTTTTTGAAAAGGCCAAACAGCGTCGCGACCAATGGTGTGGGCAGACCGCATCGCCATCGCCGGAGTAAATTTCCATCTTCTATCTTCTGTCCTCCATCCGCTATCGTTACTTTGATGTCATTGCCTGACCTCATCGAAATAGTTCCGCTCGACAAGCCGGTTCGTGCTGAAATCACTGTGCCCGGTTCGAAGAGCATCACCAACCGCGCGCTGATCCTCGCAGCACTGGCGGATGGCGAGGTTACGCTGGAGGGTGCGTTGTGGAGCGAGGACACGCAGGTAATGACCGAAGCGCTTGTCAAACTCGGTTTCTCGATCAAGGTGGAGAACGATCCAAACGAGTTTTGCAATCGTCGCATTACGGTGCGCGGTCTCGGTGGAAAGATTCCTAACGCGGGCACGCCGGAGAAACCACTGGAACTTTTCGTTGGCAATGCGGGCACAGCGGCGAGATTTCTGACGGCGATGGTCTGTTTAGGGAACGGAGCTTATCGCCTGTCCGGCGTGCCGCGCATGCACGAGCGACCGCAGGCCGCGCTGTTCAAAGCGCTGCGTGAACTTGGGTGCCGTGTGGACTCAGCGAACGACAAGTTGCCGGCTGTGATTCATGGCGTTGGTTTGGAGCGCGGCTCTCCCGAGCCGCAGCACTCATGCAACATTGGAAATGCTGCGGCTGGGACAGCCGCGCTCCGACCGCAGCGCTCCTGCACTGTAAGCATCGAGGAGAGTTCTCAGTTTGCGTCGGCGCTATTGCTTTGCGCAAAGCACGGTGGTTGGGATGTAAAAGTCGTTGGCGAGAATGCGGAAGAATCACCATACGTCGCGATGACGTTGAAAATAATTGAAGTCTTTCCAAATCGCGGCGGAACTTTCCAAATCGAACCAGATGCTTCGAGTGGGAGTTATTTTTGGGCCGCTGGAAATTTTGAATTCAGTGATTGTACTTTCGATGAGAAAGAGGGCGAGAACGTCAAGTATTGCATTCCCAAAGTTTGGATAAAATCTTGGCCCAAATCCAATTGGCAAGTGGATTCGACGTTCCATTCTTGGTTGGGCGATTTCGCGATGGATTCAGTATGGAGTGGGATTTACACGCTCAAGTTTATGGGAGAGCAGTTTGGTTCAGATTGGAGAAACAAACCTGATTTGATGGAAAGGGAAGGTTATTCCCGAATCAAGGTTTCTCGAAAAACTGATATGGGTGACAGCATCATGACTGCGATTGTTCTCTCCCCTTTTGCAATCATGCCAGCAAAGTTCACTGATCTTGGTCGCCTCCGCCTCCAGGAATGTGAACGCGTCGTCGCCCTGCGCACCGAACTGACCAAGAGCGGCGCGAAAGTGATCGAGGAAGGCGACACGCTGACGGTTTATCCCTCCAAACTCCACGGCGCGGAAATCGAAACCTACAACGATCACCGTATGGCGATGTGCTTTGCGATTCTGGGATTGAAAGTGCCCGGCATCAAAATTAGAAATCCCGCTTGCGTGAAGAAAACGTTCCCGAACTTTTTCCAGAAACTCGCCACGCCGCCGCCGTCCGGCTTGGGAGCAACGATTTTGGACGCAAAGACTGGAAGGAAGTTGGGAGTGGATGAGTTGTTTGCGGACTAACTTCCGCGCTTAATCCTAATCTTGATCTTTTCTTAATCTCCGACCCCTCGGTCAGATTAGGATGAAGGTCAAGATTAAGATTAAGAATTTGAAAACAAATCCCATCGTCATCGCCATTGACGGCACGAGCGCCAGCGGCAAGAGCACCAACGCCAAATTGGTGGCGAAGGCGCTTGGTTACATCTATGTCGATACCGGCGCGATGTATCGCACACTGGCCTGGTATTGTTTGGAAAAGAAAATCGATGTGCACGACGCCAAGGCCGTGGCTACCGCGTGTCGCCGATGGAAAACGTCGCTCGAATGTGTCGATGACAAAGTTCATCTGCTCGTGGACGGGTATTATCCGGCCAAAGAAATTCGGACATCAGAAACGAGCAATGCCGTACCACTCGTGGCGGCGGTCTCCAAGGTTCGCGACTGGATGAAGAAAAAGCAGCGGGAATGCATCCAGTTTGGCAACCTGGTGATGGAGGGCCGCGACATCGGCACAAATGTTTTTCCGGAAACTGATTTCAAGTTTTACCTCGATGCCTGCCTGCAGGAACGGACCAAGCGTCGAGCCGCCGAGGGGGTCCAGGAAAACCTGGCGGCCCGCGATCAACGGGACAGCCAGCGCGCCGCTGCTCCTCTGATGGTTGCGCTCGGCGCAAAGGTAATCAACAATTCGGGCCAGACGGCAGATCAGACCAGCGAAATGATTATCTCCGAAATCAAGAAACGCCTGGCGGCGGCAAAATGATTCCTTCACCTTGACGTAGTAACCAGACCTCATGAATTTGAGTTACTTCATTGCCTGGTGTTTGTTCCGTTTGGTGTATGCGACCTACTTTCGCTGCCGCTTTTGCAATTCAGAGCGCGTGCCTTTGCAGGGGCCGGTCATTCTCGCGGCCAATCACGCCAGTTACCTTGATCCGCCGCTGGTTGGCTCCGGATTGAAACGATCCATAAACTATCTGGCGCGCGAGAACCTCTTTCGGTTTTCCGTGATGGGTGCGGTTTTGCATTCGTGGCAGGTCGTGCCGGTGGATCGAGATGGCGGCGGCGCCAAAGGGCTGAAAGCGATTCTTGATCGACTGCTCGCCGGCGACGCGATCATCGTTTTCCCTGAAGGAACGCGGACACGCGATGGAGAGTTGCACCCGGCCCGCTCGGGAATTGGATTGACGGTGATCAAATCAACCGCGCCGGTGGTGCCTGTCCGTGTATTCGGAACTTACCAAGCGTTCGGGCCGCATTTGCGTTTTCCGCGTCCGCACCGGGTGATTGTCAAATACGGTCCCCTCATGCAGTTTGAAGAACTGCGGGCCGAGGCAAAAACCTGTTCCAAGTCGCGGCTCAAAGAAATCTATCAGCAGGTAGCCAACGAAATCATGGCGGCGATTGCTAAACTCGAACCGAACGAAGACAAAGCAACGTTTCCCTAAAAGTGTAATGCGCACAGATCAATGCGGCGTAGCCACCGAGGCAACGAGGTGGATATCTCACGTTAACATCCGAACCCGCCTTCTCACGTCGGCGGCTACGAATTCAAACCTTCGGCTCCCAACCGCGTCGATACTTGCGGCTCCATAACGCTGACGCATTTTTATCGCCTACAATCCTGTGAGTCTTGGGATCGAGATTGATTGTGTGGCCAGTGCGCCAAGCAATGTTGCCCAAATGGCAAAGCAGCGTGCTCTTTTGACCTTCCTCAATGTCGGAACGCGGCCGTTTACCGTCGTGGATGCAGTCGAGAAAGTTGGCGAAATGATCGGTGTCATTCCACTTGCCGGCGATTTCCCCGATAACCTTGCCATTGAGATCGTAAATCTTGCAACTGTTGCCCGCGATGATGAGCGACCCTTTCTCTCCGTAGAATGTGACACCGAAACCGTTACCCTCGAATCCATGCGGATGGCAACTGTGACATTCCCACGTCGCGCCTTTGTCGCCGAAGTCAAACGTGGTTGTGTAAGTATCAGGCATTTCCTGATCATCCTGGAAATGGTAGCGGTTGCCACCGCAGGTGACGCGCAACGGGTAATCAACGCCAAGACCCCAGCGCACGAGATCGAGCGAGTGAATACCGTTGTTGCCGAGTTCGCCGTTGCCCCAGTGCCAGTGCCAATGCCAGTTGTAATGAATGAGGTTGTCTTTGAACGGACGTTCTGGAGCCGGGCCCTGCCAAAGCGAATAATCGAGCCACTCGGGAACCGGCGCAGCTTTGCCACGACCGATGGTGCCGCGCGATGCGTTGTACCAGGAACGCGCGAAGAAAACCTTGCCGATCTCGCCAGCGTGTAGTCGCTCCATCGCTTCGATGTTCCACGGCCAACTGCGCCGTTGATTGCCCATCTGAACGACACGATTGTGTTTGCGCGCGGCGGCAACCATCAACTCGCCTTCGCGCGGATTGTGGCTGCCGGGCTTTTCGACATAGACATGTTTGCCCGCAGTACACGCGAGAATCGTGGCGGGTGCGTGCCAATGGTTCGGCGCGGCAACGGAGAGCGCATCCACTTTGGGGTCGTCGAGAATGCGGCGAAAATCCTTCACCCCCTGCGGCTTTCTGGATTGCTTCCTAGCGACGGCCTGCACGCCTTTCTCCAGTGCGCGACTGTCCACGTCGCAGATGTAGGCGATTTCGGCATTCGGTTGCGCAAGGTAATTATTGATGTGCGCCATACCGCGACCATTGCAACCCATGACGCCGATGAGGACCTTTTCATTAGGGCTGGAAGCGGCGCGAACAACGGAGAAAGTTTTCACCGTGGCCAGGGCCGTTCCGAGAACAGCGGTTTGCTTCACGAACTGGCGGCGGTTCACAATCTGTTTCATAGGGCCGGAACGCAATCAGATACCCAGATTCGAGAGCGTATTGCTGATGGCGTTGACGATTTGCACCAGCTTGGGATGCGATTTTTCAAAGCCTTCAACGGATGAAGTCAAGCCTGACAAAGAAAGCTTCAGCAATTGTGGATTCTGTCGTTCACGCGTTGCCTCATGCGCAGAAAGTTCAGTGAAGCCGGTGATGCTGCGCGCCTGGTCGGCGTTGGTTTTGGAAAGGTCCGCGACCTCCGACTTCAATGTCGCAAGCAGTTGGAGCAATTCGGATTTCCTGTCGCCGCTGATGGCGTCGGCGCCCTTGATCTGGCTCTCAATCTTCTCGACAGTTTTTTCGATCATATTGCGCTTTCCGACTGGAATTTATTTGAAAGATACTGCCTACAGCAGCGAATGGCGAGATCGAATTAACGCAAACCGGCAAGCAGCGGATTTACGCACTTCCAGACCGCCGCACCGACTGTTTCCACGTCGCCCGCGGCATCAATCACTCTGATCCGCGTCGGCTCGGCAGCCGCGATTTGCTGATAGCCATTGGCCACGCGCTCGAAAAACTGGCGACCAGCTTCCTCCATGCGATCGCGCACAAATGGCAGGGTCGATTGACGCGAGCGCAGGCGCGCTTCGCTCACGGCAAGCGAGATTTGCAACAGCAGCGTGATGTCTGGCCGTGTGTCACCGACGGCGAAATCAATGACCGTTCGCACGGTTTTCAAATCTAATCCGCGTCCGTGCCCCTGATATGCCGTCGTGGAATCGTAAAAGCGGTCGCAGACAACAATCTCTCCAGCAGCCAAGGCTGGACGAATGATCTCCCGCACGAGTTGGGCACGACTGGCGCTCATCAGGAGCAACTCCGCTTCGGCCGTCATGGCTGCGTTCCCTTGACTGTGCTTGAGGGTGTGGCGAATTTCCTCGCCAATGGGAGTTCCGCCGGGCTCGCGCAGCGCGCGCACTTGATGGCCGAGCAAACGAAGCCGCTCGACCAGTCGCGCGACTTGCGTCGATTTGCCACAGCCCTCCGTACCTTCAAATGTGATGAACAATCCCCTCACTAGATAAGTGGCAACATTCAACGCTCAACATTCAACGACTAAACTCCAATGCGCAATCCTTCGGCGTTGGGCGTTGAAAGTTGATGTTAGGCGTCTCTTCAAATCTTTTTCAACTTTGGTCCTTTCGGTGTGTCCTCAATTACCCAGCCCTTTGCCTTCAACTCATCGCGGATTGCATCGGCGCGCTTGAAATCTCTCGCTTTGCGCGCAGCTTGTCGCGCTTCAAGCAACGCGACGATGTCCGGGGGCGCTTCCGTTTCCACTGGTGAACCGACACCAAGAACGGAGTTTATCTTATCCCATGCCGCGAGCGCGGCGAATGCTTCCGCCAGGGCGAGTGAATTCTCTGCAATGCGCTTGTTCATTTCGCGTACCCAATCGAATACGGCGGCCCATGCTGCGGAGATGTTTAAGTCGTTGTCCATTGAGTCCGCGAAGCGTGAAAGCAAGTCTGACGCGCTCGCCACCCCGTCGCTCTCCCCATCGGACGTGGAGAGGGTGGCCGAAGGCCGGGTGAACGGTTGGCTGATTTCGCGCAGTTTGCTGATGCACTCATCGATTCGCCCCAACGCCGACCGTGCGCCCTGCAATCCCTCCAGCGTGAAGTTAAAGGTCTCCGGGTAATGCGCGGTGAGCAGCAGGTAACGGATTTCACGCCCCGAGAAACCTTTCGCCAACAGGTCACGCAACGTAAAAAAGTTGCCCAGCGATTTGCTCATCTTTTTGCCTTCGACGAGCAGATGTGCGCCGTGCAGCCAGTACTTCACAAACGGTCTGCCAGTCGCGCCTTCGCTCTGGGCAATTTCATCCTCGTGATGCGGAAATTTCAAATCTTCGCCGCCGAGGTGCAAGTCGAACGTTTCACCCAGCGCCTTCATGCTCATCGCCGAACACTCAATATGCCAGCCGGGCCGGCCTTCACCCAGCGAATCGCTTTTCCAGAAGACATCGCCGTCCTCCGGCACGCGTGCCTTCCACAAGGCAAAATCCGCGAGCGATTCCTTGTCGTATTCGTCCGATGCGACACGCTCACCGACGCGCATTTCGTCGAAGTTCAATTTCACCAACTGCCCGTACGTGCAGCCGCAACCGCGATATTTCTCGATGCTAAAATAGACCGAGCCGTCAACCGCTTTATAGGCCAGGCCGCGCGCCAACAATTTTTCGATCAACGAAATGATTTCGGGAATGTGCTCGGTGGCGCGCGGAGTCTGGTGCGGCATCGCGCAATTGAGCGTCTTCAGGTCTTCAAAGAACGCGGCCTCGTATTTGCCGGTGAATTCGCGCAGTGTAGTTCTGGTTTCGTGGACGCGCTTGATGATTTTGTCCTCCACGTCCGTGATGTTCATGACGTGCTGGACGGTGTAGCCCTTGAACTCCAGGAACCGCCGCACCAGATCTCCGAAGACAAACGTGCGCCAGTTCCCGATGTGCGCGAAGTCATACACCGTCGGCCCGCAGCAATACATGCCAACCTTCCTGCCCGCGGGGTCGAGCGGCGCAAACTCCTGCACGGAGCGTGACAAGGTGTTAAAAAGTTTCAAAGCCATTCCAAATGCGACGAAGCTTAGGCAATGGCGTTGAGAATCAAAGAGCAAAATCACGGCGGCGGAACTTGGGGCCGGTCGAATGGCCATGAAAACGCCTCTTCGCCGTGGCGATGCGGCGCTGGCTGGAGCGCCAGGGGACCGCGACGCTCTACATTGAGCTTGGGGGGCCGTGCGAGATACGTATTGCCGAATCGCTCGGCGGGCGGCTGCCGGTGGGCTATTGAACCGTGAAGAATTTGCTTCCGGGTTGGAGGCGAAAGTTCTGGTGGCCGAGCGGCGCCGGAACTACCACGAATGGATACCGCACTCGAGGTTGGGGGATTTGATGCCGGCGAGTTCGCAGCGCACTGGCGTGCTACGTTCGGGCTACGTCCCTCCTTACTCGGAATGTCATCCGAGGCCGACTCAATCCTCCAGCACTCGGACCGTCGTCAGCGATTTCAACATCTCATGATCGGCGAATGTCCAAACCACCTTCTTATCTCTGGTGACTTCGAACGCGTGGACGCCTTTGCCTTCCTGACCGCGCAGAAAATTCCCGACGACGAGGTTTCCGTTCTTGAGCCGCTGAATGCTCGAAATCCAGGTCAGGTTCAGTTCCGGCGCGTCCTTTGCGCCAAATTCCCAAACGACTTTATGATCCGGCGTCACCTCGATAACACGCTTTTGTGTGCCGCAGGAGATGAGCGTGTTGCCGTTTTCCAACCGCAACGCGTCACCGGCATTTTCTACGTTCGGATATTCCCAAACGATTTTGCCCTCGGGATTCACTTCGCGAACCGCGCCCTCGCCCTCATGGGCCGCCAGAATGTTGCCATCGGCCAGTTTGTGAACATTGCGGACCTGCAAATGATACCCTTCCACACTGGTGGTCAGTCTGGTGATTCGGACCACCTCGCCTTTGGGATTTACTTCGACCGCCTGACACGGCCCTTGCTCCGCCACCAGCGTGTTTCCGTTCGGCAGGCGGGAACAGCCGAGGACCTGTGGACATTTGCTTTCGTAATTCCAAACCACTTCATGTTGGCGATTGACCTCCTGGACGCCCGTCGGCTTGCCACCGTAGGCGTAAACAATATTGCCGTTGGGTAGAACCTGAAATATGACAGCGATGCTGGGAAACTTGTGTTCCCAAACCAGTTTGCCGTCCGCCGAAACTTCAACGAGCCGGTTTGGTCCCTTGCCATACTCGGCGAACATGATGCGGTGTTTGATCGGCGTCGCTTCGCCACCAACTGCGGTTTTGTCAGCGACGCATAACGATGCCAGACCGACCAACAGTACAAGTGTTTTCACGGAGGCAAGAGAAGAAGTCGAGGTATGCATGAATTGTGTCGTTTGTAGCTCAGACCGATTTCCTTCACAAGTAGCAAACTGGCGGGAAAACGGTTGGCGCTTGTT
>CAZYYS010000056.1:0-21549 GCA_964651015.1 uncultured Verrucomicrobiota bacterium | reverse complement strand
CCGACAGCCCACACACCGTTCGGAGAATTGTTCCTGCCGTTGGAAGGCTTGGTGGACGTGGAAGCAGAAAAGGTGCGCCTAACGAAAAAAAAAGAAGAATACGAAGCGGAGATTGCCAAGGTGCAACAAAAACTGAGCAACCCGAACTTCACACAAAAAGTCCCACCGCAGGTCTTGCAGGAGCACCAACAACGACTCACGGACTGGCAGGCGAAGCTGGCGCACGTCATTGAGGCGCTAAACGCCTTGGAAGGCTGAACTGCTGGGCTGCTTGCTCCAAAATTCGGTTCTTGGAACCGAACGCTCGAAAATCTCCGGTCAAACCCGCTGCCAGGGTCGCGCCAGACCGCTGGAAGTTGTTCGCAGCAGTCCTATTCATTCTTCGCCTCGATAAAAGCCCGCCACCGCTTGCCGGTATTTTAGATTTACTCCGACGGCCCCCGGCGGCGCGAGATCTTTGGCCAGCGACGTGTGGGCGTGCGACTGCAGGATGCGCCCATAGTCGCCGAACCGACTCAAGTCCGGTGACACTTTCTGCCGCTCCAACCCGCTTGAGATTACTTGAGCACTGAAACTATTTGGCAGAGCGACCACCCATTCCAGAGTACCCGTAGTCTGGAAGACTTCAGGCAAAGTGAGTTCCGCTATGCCAACGAATCCGAGGCGAACCAGCGGATACGCAAGACGGAACGAGAGCCGGTGCGAAGTTTGTTGTCCCTCACGAGCCGGCAACCGGATGCGGCAGAGTTGATCCGTCACTGCGGGAGCGTCGATTTCGCTGCCGTTCACCGAAACAGAAATCAAACGCGCCTTTGATGGTAGTTTCATCCGAAATTCCTCGTTTTGAAATGCGGGCAATTCGAACTCGGAAAAGTGAGTGCAACTGGAGTCCGAGTTGATGACGGTGAGATGTTGAGCGCGCGTGAGCCCAATGCCGTAAAATTCTTTCGTCGCGTTCGCTTGCGCGCCAGGCGACAGCGGTGAATCACCTCCCTGATCCCGCCACTCGAGGACGAGGGCATCGTCGCCGGCGACACCGATGTCATAGACACTCGTCTTGTCCACCACGTTCTTCGCCCAAAGACTCCCACTCACGATTTCAAGATCTCCCCGCGCCGATTCCAATTGCACATTACCAGACGGCCCGCACGACAGTGGGATTTGCGCGCGCTTTTTGCCATCGCGGTTCGCAATCGGCACACGATAGACCAGCCGCGCACTTCCCTGGCCCGCGCGTTGCAAGAACAAGCCGATCCGATTCGACACCGTGACCAATCTGGCAACGTCGTTGTTGGTCGGTTCAATTTGCGCTTCGTGCAAATAGACCGGCTGGTTGAACATCGGCACAGTCGTATCACCCGCGCGCA
This sequence comes from uncultured Verrucomicrobiota bacterium, assembly GCA_964651015.1. GTDB lineage: Bacteria > Verrucomicrobiota > Verrucomicrobiia > Limisphaerales > PALSA-1396 > CAZYYS01. Next base: position 20,182 of record CAZYYS010000056.1, on the reverse strand, counting down.
AAACTTCAAACGGTAGTTGAACTTCGACCCGGAAATGATTCGTTTCCTGGCGCACGTGATACTGGGCAGGATTGAAGGCAACGAGCGCATTGGTTGCGTCGCGTCTTGATTCCTGGAACTTCGTTGCGAGTTCCGCCGGAAGAATAACTTGCACTTCAGCGGCCCGGGCATGAAATGAAATCAATAGGACCAAAAGCAAAGCCGCAGCGCTCGCTGCTTTCCTTCGGAGGGACTCGTTCTGCAAATTGATGAGAACCGCCAGCGTAACGACGCCGAGACAGAGCAGCAACATACCGCGATTCCAGCCCGCGAACGCCGCAAGTGTCGGAAAAACCTGATACAGCGCCAGCAATACGACCGCGCCGACCAGACCGAGTTTGCCGCCAACCAGCCAGCGTGAGTAATTCACCAACAGAACGCCGGGCACAACGAACGCGATGATCAACGCCCACATGAATGAGAACCGCGCACTCAGGTACAGGATCAACGGAAAATACATCGCATAGCCCGCTGCGATGGTCAGCATTTGCAGCGCGGTCAGAGGCTGCCGCGCCAGAATGATCGCCGAGACAGCCAGCAAGAACAGCAGGCAGACCACCGGGCCTATTTCCAAAAGTTGCGACAGCGACGCGAACAAGTTCCGACTTTCATAGATGGTGGCCGAAAAGAAGTCCGGCGCCAGAAAATCTCTGCGCTCCCAAGTTACCGTTTCGTCATTCGTGAACCTGGTGCCGTCGCCGCTTTCAAACCGCATTGAGGGAATATACTTCCGATGAACAGTCACACGGAGTTGCTTTACTTGATTTCCATCAGAACCGATCACCCGATATGTGACACCCTTCAAGGCCCCCACATGATAAGAGATTTCGATGCTGGTCATCGTGCGCGGCTCGATTGTGCCGCTCCAGAACCACGCATCTTTGGTGTTCTCCTGCGAGCCACTGGTTGAAGCTTGTAATTTCAAATCCCCGGCCAGCACGTTTTGGTCCCCACTGTTTTGCGCCCGCGGGTGTGGACACTTGAAAAGGACGAAAACTGGTTCCTCAAACGCGTTCGTCAGAACATACTTACCCCGGAATTCGCCAGTCATGTCCAGGATGGTTCGCAAGCCGCGATAATCCCGCCTTCCACCCATGTCAAAGCTCACGTCCGACGATTCAGGTTGGACTGGCTTGATTACCGAAACGTCGTCGCTCATCTTACGCATGACGATTTGCGGTGATTCCTGAACGAGTTCGGCCACCGTGGCGCGCATTGGCGGCCCAACGAATTCCGGACGTTCGTGCATCAGCGATCTCAACCCCAAAAAGCCCAAACCAATCGCGACCCAGCTCACAATTCCTGCGAAGATGGGCGCAAAGAAAGGACCTTGCGTGAGATCGGTATGATCGGAAGTTCGACTTCCGGAGAGAGCGGTGGGGTCATTCATGGTGGAGTCCGGTTGTTGATTGCTCTGTTGCGCGCAGGATTCACACCTGCACGACCCTTATCCAGATATTTCCAACGCTGGATTGGAGTTTTGACACAGCCCACTCCAGATTGTTCAACAATCGCGGTTTCGACTCGCGGCAAGGGAGAGCAGTTTGCCATACCTCAGGTGCCAAGTGCACGTCGAACGGACTTGGTGGAAGCCTCCTTCTACATGCGTGACCAAGTTGAATCCCGGTACAAAAAGCAAATTGAATCGCACTTTTGTTTGAACTGGGTCGGTTGAACGGCAAGAATCCACCGCAATCGATGGACCTAAAGGTTTCAACTTCAGAGCTTCTGAAAGCCCAGGTCTGCGCCGTCAAAGCAGCGCGCGCCGCAGGCAAACTGATGCGGGAAACACTACGCTCAAACAAAAAGATCACCAGCACAACCCAATACGACATCAAACTGGATTTGGATGTCCGCTGTCAGAAGCTAATTGAAAAAACGCTGCACAAAGCGTATCCAGATATTGCAATCCTAGGCGAGGAAGGTGTCACTGGAGATATTCAGTCTGGGCAACGATGGGTGGTCGATCCGATTGATGGCACCGTGAATTTCGCCCGTGGAATTCCGCACGCCTGCGTCTCGATTGCACTGCAAGTATTCGACCAGAAGTGGCACACTAAATCGAACAACGGCCCGCGAAAACGCTCGCCCCAACGTGAGGATTACACAACCGTTGTTGGCGTCGTTTACGATCCGTTTTGCGATGAGCTTTGGACGGCAATTCGCGGTCAACCGGCGCGCCTGAACGGGCAGGTCATCAAGGTCAGCCAACGGCAACGCCTGGATGAAGCCATCGTCGTAATCGGTTTTGCGAAGAGTCGAGCGACGCTGGACTTTTTGCTTCCGTTCTTTAATCGAATCGTGCGGCGCGTCCATAAGGTGCGCCTGATGGGAGCAGCGGCGCTGGCATTGACTTACGTAGCGAGCGGGAGGTTCGACGCATACGTGGAAGCCGGGATTCGTCTCTGGGACATCGCGGCGGGTGGATTGATCCTCGAATGTGCGGGTGGTGAGTTCTGGCGTCGCCCGGTGGCTGGAGACCATACCTATCAACTCATCGCCACGAACGGTTTACTTCGGCGGCAACTTCACGTCGGACGTTGAGTTCTTTACCATGAGCTCACTTGGAATTTCAAAGCGAAGGAACTTTCTGCACAACGCCGTCTGCTGGCTCTTGTTGATGTCAAACCTCGCCATTGGCTGGGCCGGCACAATGGCTCAATTTCGCACGGTGCTCGGCGATATCGAAGTGGAGCTTTACGATCAGGACAAACCCGTAACGGTAAGAAACTTTGTCAAATTGGTTCAGATTGGCGCGTACGAAAACACCTTCTTCCACCGCGTGATACCCGGGTTCATCGCGCAAGGTGGCGGTTATTTCACCATTGTCCGTAATGCCACCAACCTGTTTGCGCCACCGTGGGGAAATCTCGGCGTGGTCCCAAGTTTCGGGATGATCACCAACGAATTCAACGTCGGACCGCTGCTTAACAACACGAACGGCACCCTGGCAATGGCCAAACTACAGGGAAACCCAGATTCGGCATCCCGCGAGTGGTTCTTCAATCTCGCCAACAATTCCGCGGACCTGGACAGCCAGAACGGCGGCTTCACCGTGTTCGGTCGCGTGGTGCGGGATACTGGCCCGACCAACACCGGTGGCGTGTTGGGCTTCTTCAACTCGATGTCTTACGGGAACGCTCTTGTGCCAATGCAATTCTGGTACCCAACGGACTTTTTCGCCACTAACCTCTTCCAAACGCTGCCGGTGACTTTTTTCGGCGCTAATCACCCTCGCTACGTGGATTTATTCTACGTGGACATCTCTCTGCTTTCAGTGCAAGTCACCGCAACGAACCACCAGCGGCAGATTTCCTGGAACAGCGTGAATGGCAAGACGAACATTGTCGAATTCACGACTGTCATGCCGCCTGCCTGGCAGCAGTTGCTGACCACGAACGGAAACGGGGGACGCTATACCGTGACCGATGCGGTCACCACAAACGCGTTTCGTTTCTATCGTGTGAGGATCAGTTATTGAATCCGGACCAGTGTTCGAGCACGGGTGGGTTTGAGAATTTTAGCGAAGGCGTTCGAGCTTGAGTTTTAACTTCGCCAGCGCTTTTGATCGGTGGCTTAATTGATTTTTTGTGACTTCTCCCAGTTCCGCAAATGTCTGATCAAAACCATCGGGCACAAACAGCGGGTCGTAACCAAACCCTCCCTGACCACTTGGAGAAAAAGCAATGTGGCCTTCGCATACGCCGTCGAATAATTCAGTTTGTAATTCAAATTCATCCGCACTGCAAACCGGCGAATTGGTTTCGAGTGTCGGCTCAAGGATTGGCGTCAGTGCGAGCACACAGCGAAACCGGGCGGTACGCTGCGCCAGCGGAAGACTCCCGAGCAGGCGAAGCAACTTGGTATTGTTGTCATTGTCGGGAGCGTTCCCCTGGCCTGTGGCATCCGAGGCGGCGAAGCGGGCTGAAAGAACTCCCGGCGCACCGTTAAGCGCGTCCACTTCCAGCCCGGAATCGTCGGCGAGAACAAAACCGCGTGAGCCGTGAGTCGTGAATCGTGAATCGCCCGCAACCGCAAGCCAGCGCGCCAGCCCCGTCGCTTTCTTCGTGGCATTGCCGGAAAACGTAGCGGCATCTTCAACTACGACGGGCGCGGAAGGAAAATTATTTAGAGTGAGATAACGAAAGCCATCGCCGAGAATAGCGCGGATTTCCTGGACCTTGTGGGCGTTGCGCGTCGCAATGAGCAGCGTCGTCATGCAGATAGTAGTCTGTCTTTGGCAGCGCAGCATGACCACTCCTTTTGCATTGTGGCAATCATGTCCGATAGCAGTGTCGGAACAGCAGCAATACAAAACCACCCAAGCCAACAAGTGTGACCACCGATGGCTCAGGCACAACAAAAATGTTAAAGCTCTCGAAGTTTTGTAACCCGGATGGTGGCGCCGCACCTTGGGCTACCTGTTGCCAAAAGACTTTTGACCAACCCACGGGCTTGCCGCTGCCCGCCAACGCCGCTTCCCACGCAGCGGTCCAAGTGGGATACTGGCCACCCCCATTATCCCAGGCCCGAACTTGCAGGTACACAACAGAAATACCATTGGGGAAAACGTCTGGCACGTATGGCACTCCTCCGATAAAAAAGCCAAGTCCAATGTGAAACGTGGTTAAAGACCCGTCCAAACGCGACGCAGCCGAATTGAGCGCATAGACATCCGCCACCGGTGTCAACGAATACCACCCTTCCACGCTGTAGTTCGTTCCCGCCAAAGGTGCACCGGCATAAGTCTGCGTACCCGGTGGAGGGCATCGGCAGCATTGCCCCATTTCTGCATGCCGGGATTGGTCTGGTCCGGGCCATAAACCGGTGCGAAGGGAGAACCGTCCGAACCATAGTTGTTGAAGGAAATATGACCTTGGGCAATGTCTTGGAGTGGCAAGCAAAGCGCGCCAAGAATTAAGAGTGACCTTTTCATAGTCTGATGTCCTTTCCAGCTTAGATGGCCTTCGACCATCCCCGACTCAAGGGTTCGGTCTAATCCTTGAAACAACAGTTCCCCATCGTCCGAATGTGAATCCCTGTGAACCCGTCCATGGATTGGCATACTCTTGGACGGTCCAAAAACTCCAGTCGTCAGTGGGATCCAACGTCGTCGCGGAATAATCACCCCAAGAAGTGTTGTCATATTCCACAACGCCAGGGAAGACGGGCAGCTCGGGAAATGGATCGTAGGGAAAGGGCGGTTGACCCGGGTTTTGCAGTGAATAGAACGTGCCGAGGTCGGGCACGAGTTTGGGCGGAACCGGCTTCAAGTCGTCCGTCTGCGCACGCAAGTGGAAACTCAATACAAATGACAAGGCAACAACGACGATCACGAACGTGGTCATCGAGATCACGAGAGGCTTTTTTAGTCGGGTTTCTTCCAATCGAGATCAACTTACTCCGCCACTTGCCACCGGCAAGAAAACAATTTGATAAATGCGCCGACAGTTCCTTGCCTTCCGGTCAGACCATTGGGCGATCACTTTGGCTTGGTCGGCGACGGATTACCTTCAGCCAGGTTATCAATCGGGAACCGCCTCGAGTCGGATCGGCAACGTGTTGGTCGCTGATCTCACCCAAAAAACGTTTGTGCCGTGAGACATGATCTGGTTGGCAGGAAAATTCAGCCAGCCAATAATGCACTCGTTGCCACCCTTGGGAGAAACATAAAATGGGCTTTCACTATTTTCATTGATTGACGAAGCCATGCTGAACTTGCGTCCGTCCAGTCTCCCACGGTACCGCACCCAGCCGGACGCGCTGATTCGTGCCGAACTGTCTCCCACTACCACGCCATCCTCGGTCTCAAACCTAAATTGATAACTGCCAGCTTGCGCCGCAGGAGGTGACAAAAACTGGACGGCGTTCCGGTAGCCCAGCAACTCGGCGGTCCACAAGCTATTTGTCAGGTTGCCGCGCAGCTCACCCGCCACTGAATCAAGGTCCAGTGTCATTGAGATGGGAGCAAGCCGGCGTCTCGGAACAAACACATTGGCATGGAGATCATTGTCAAACAGCCCACGGAATGAGAATCGTTGGCCGCCCGTGACCAGCTTACCACTGAACGTTCCCAAACGGCCGATTTGCAACGACAGGAACCCCGAGCTCTTCGGTGACGGAGCGTTGAGATTGTAGAACAACCCGCTGTAGTTTCCGTTGACCGCTGCGAATGGATTCCCGGTGAAGTTCGCCGTCAATACCAGATTGGACTGCATCACAAAACTCAAAATCGCCTGGTTTGAATTGCCTGCCTGTACCGATCCACCAAAATCCCAACCGGCAAAAACAAATCCAGGGTCGGGCGCAGCCTTGATCGCGTAAAGCCGGCCTATTTCCAAGGGGCGATCCGTGAGATTGGGCGTGACCGTACCCGACCCGCTTATTTTCAACGTCAGTGAATCAGTGACCACATAATCGATGTAGCGAACAGCATCGAGAGAAACGTTCCTAGCCAGATCCACGCTGCGCACATGGATACTGTTGTTGCCGGGGAACAGCATGATGTTGGTCGCCGTCCAATTCGTCGTGCCGTCCGCCAGGATGAGTTTGCCCGGGACCTCGAGCGACGGTCCATGATCGACCTGAAGCTCCACATGGTCCAAACCGATGTCATCGCTCGCAATGCCAGACAGTGTAACCACGTTCGTTGTTTGCCGGTAAAAGTTTGGTGGCGCTCGGGTGATGGCAACGGTCGGGTTGTTCAACTCGGGAATGTAAACTCGCGTTCGGACTGGCGACGAAACTCCGGTTTGCCCCAGTGTATCCGTCGCAACGGAAGTCAGCACAAAGTCATTCGCCACAGTCGGTGTCCAGGTAAAGCTGAACAAATTGGAGGACGCGGAGAGCGATTCGCCGATAAACGAACCGTTGGCAAAGAACTGCACCCGCTCAATGTCAGTGGGCAAAGCCGGCGGCGAAAGGGTCGCCGACACGGCGACGCTGCTACCAAGCGCGATCCGCGCGCCAGGCTCCGGCGCGACGAGCGTTGGAAATGGCGGCGACAGGATACGAATAGCCACCAGATTCGTAGAGATGCCTACGTTGGTGCGGGTATCGGTTGCCCGCGCCGTCAAGATGTACGCGCCCACCGCCAGATTGCTCAAAACCAGGCGGGCGGGATTGTTGGTAACCGTGCCAACGGAAAGGGCGTTGGCAAAGAATTCGATCTGTCTGATCGCCGCGTTGCTCACGAAGTCGCTGACGGTCGCTTCCGCTTCAAGCGCCATGCTGGAGCGGATGGGAAACAGGGTTCCGTTCGTGGGACTGGTTAACGCCACGCGCGGCTGAAACGCCGATCGCGGAAGCACATCCAGAGTGGCCGGCTGACTTACAACAAAGCCGACCAAGTTGCTGACGATCACCGTGTACGAGCCACTGTCGCTGGTCTGAACATTGTCTAAAACCAGCGAGTTGTTGGTCTGACCCGGGATATCTCGGGTGTTGATTTGCCACTGGTAACTCAATGGCGGGGTGCCTGCCGCTTGAACGAAATTAGTCACCGTGTCACCTTCCGAAACAGTTTGGGACGCGGGTTGAAGCGAGATCGTTGGCGGCAGCGCATAATCGATGACCAACGCTGCCGCATTATTCGCATTCTCGCGGGTGCCGAAATGCCGCGCAGTTTTGGCAGTAGCCTCATTCTCGCTGATCAAAAGCCAGCCGAAATTTGTGCCCGGGTTGGCAACCCAGGCTTGAACGTCGGCCACCATTCTCGCCGAGGAGAGAAATGTGTAACTCCCCAAACGCGAAACGAGCACAGATGAACTGGCCGAAGCAACAGAATCAGCTGCGCCGGTCGCACCGGGCACCTGCCAGGGCGTCGCCGGCATTCGCGAGTTCCAACTGACGCTCGACTCACTCCAGGGCTGCAAAATCCGGCGCAGGTCAAAAGTCGAATTCACTGGGGAGCCAGCGGGCAGTCGAAAAACAACTGAGACGGTCAGTGAAGCAGAATTGACGATCGCTCCTGGCGGGATGCTCCCCGTGAGATCGAACCTGAGGAATGCGCGCCGCAATGCCGCGTTGGCGATTGGTCCTAGAGCGCCCGATACCATCGTGGGGTCGGCTCCTACGTTCGTGTTTGGAGCAGCCTGCTGGATCTCGGCATCCGCGACGGGCCGCAACATGATTGTGCCACCCGCGGCACGACCCAAAAAGATGGTCGCGCCACAAAGCACAACGGCAAACTTCCAAATGACCTTCAAACAGTTCACAAGCTCAATCCCACCGCACAATAGCTTAATTCGATTTCACTCGAAAGCGCGCATGCGAATACCATCAACTCACGGCCATTTCATCATGACCGTCGCGAACACACCACACGCTGTGTAATCATTGTAGCCACCCGAACTCGGCTCGCTGTAATCGTAATAATTGAAGCGCAGGTTCGTTGACAGGATTTGGGACAAGCGTTTGGTTACTCCCAATGTAACGCCATGACGCGTGTATTCAACCCCGAGGGGAAGCCCATCAGCGTAGTTGTTTTGCCCATAATTCGCCTGTGAAAAAGAATAGGCCGCGTAAAGATCGGTGGATGGGTTCAGCGCAAATCGGGCGCTGGACAGTACCGTGTAAACATCCCCCTGGTATGGCACGATCGAAGGATCGTTGTTGTTGGCCGTGGCGGTCCGCGTATCGCTATAAGAAAAGGTCGTGGACAACAGAAGCCGTCGAATCGGGGTGATCGCGTTGTTCACGCTATAGACGTTTGCGCGCGAGTCGCCGGCCAGGATTTCCCCGCCGGGATACGAATTCAAGCCATCGGTGAAGGCGTCGGTCGTCGTGTGGTACTCCGTCTCCAGCCATCGGTAGGTCAGGGTGGTCTTGAGCCAGTTGAGCGGTTTGAGAACCAGCTTCGTCTGGACTTCGTCGCTCATAATCTTCCGATCATCGATGAAGCCAGGATAGCCATCGTCGGTAGATGAGCTTCGCTTGTTGTTGTAATCGCTGTCGCTATCACGATAGCGGTAATGGGCGCTCCAAGAAGCCCAGCGCCAGGGGGAGGTGTTAAACCCCGTGCGATAATCCTGCAGATGGTTGGAAAAATCCGTATGGAGGGGATAGGCCGAAGCGGTGCCACCCGCATCGAATTCTTCGGATTGGGCAAGCTGGTCCTGTGATAACCGGGCTTCAGCGAACAAAACCGTCCACGGGATCTTGTTAAAACGGATGGCAACGTTTTCGTTCAGTTTGGTCTCGTCATAGTCGGATTGAATTTTGACCGGGTTATCGAAGAAATCCACGTCGTCGTCTAGCGTAACTTTTCCGAATCCTTCCTGGTGCATCCATTCACCCTGCACACCGGCGGAAATGTTCAATCCCTCCCACGGCATCGCCAGACTGCCAAGGCTAAACACATGTGTTTCGCGGTCGAGCACGATGTTGTCGCTGAACCAGACGTTCCCCGCCACCGGCGCCCCAGACGCATCTACGTCCATTCGATTGAAAGAACCATCGCCATCCAATCTGGAATACAAATACCCGCCCGAGAGGAAGAGCCAGTCAGTGACTTGTTTTTCCAAGCGGGCAGCGTTCATGCCTTGTGTGTGCTGGTATCCTTGGCGGACCCGGGTGTAAGAGTCCGGCCCGGCGCCGCCGGGAAAAGGGTTGGCGTTGTTGAGGCGAGTGTGCGAGTCGTAAAACTCCACGCGCGCGTTGTTCTCCATCCGCCACTCGCGGATTTCGTGAACGAGGTCGAACTTCAGGATGTGCGTGCGTTCGTCAATGTCCTGGTAGGCGGGGTAGATCTTTTTCCCGCTCACATCGCCCCATTGCAAGGTTGATTTTGAACCGTCGCGGTACTGATATTCGTAGCCCAAAACCATTTGCGGCCAGTTCGGCAGTGACAACCCAAAGTCAATCCACGCGCGCCCGATGTCCAAATGTAAATCGCGGTTCAAACTGTATGCGGGCGGCGTGTATGGTCGATAATAGCCGCCGGTATCGTCATAATAGGAGCGCCACTGTTCAAACCCGGCGCTGATAAATCCGACGTCATTCTTCTGCAGTCTGAGTTTCAATAGATAGTCCTCGTCTTGAAACAGCGCGCGGCCTTCCGCCGTGAACGTCCGGTCAACACTCAACTGCTCTTTTAACGCAAACTGTTCGATTCCAGTCGCCCACCCCTCGCGAATCCCTTCGTTCTCGCGAAAACTTTTGGAATCACCGTTGACGCTTATCCAACGCAGAGTCGGCGCAAATACAAAACTTGTTTTCACTGTTGCCTCGGTCCCGGTCCAGGGTGCACCCTGATTAATCCACGTTCGAAGCAAACCGACCTGTTCAGGTGTGAGCGGATCGCCTTTGCCTGGCGGCGGCATCTCCATGTCCTCCACCAATCGAGCCACATAATGAATCAGCGGGCTCTTCGCGCTGTCTCCCGGAATGATATCGATCCCATTTTCGCCCCCTTTCAGTGCCGACTCGCGATTGTCCAGGCGAAAGCGCGCCTTGGGTTTTTCCGGTCCGTGACAACGCAAGCACGTTTGTTCAAGAATTGGTTTTATGTCGTGCCCGAAATCAACTTGTTTTTGAGCGGGCGGAGGAAGTTTCGAGACGTCCACTTCGGCGGCGACCGCAACGGCGCTCAACAACGTGAAACGTGAAACGTGAAGCGTGAAACGGAAGATTGTCCGCCTCACCGCAACAACCTTCTTTGTTAATTCATGCGTCACGTTTTCACGTTTTACGTTCAGTAAAACAATCGCGGGTGAACATTTGATCCATGAACGGCAGTGTGGCAACCGGCACTCCAGCACGTGCCCTGTTGCAGAAACGTGGTGTGGTTGACATGGCCAATGTAGATTTCACCTTGACTCCCACTTTTTTGGACTTGCGCATGGCATTTCAGGCAAAGATTTGGATCGCTTTGCACCAGCAGCTTGCGGTTGATCGAACCGTGTGGAGCGTGGCAAACGATGCAGCCCTCCCGCAGCGCTTCATGCTCAAAGACAAATGGCCGCGTTTGTTGCCGATGGCATTGAGAGCAACTCTCGTTCAGGCGGGCCATCGCCAGCCCGCCCGCAGGCTTGAAGATGTCGCTTCCATGCGGATCGTGGCATTGCACGCAGTTCAGCCGGTTTTCGATGGCCGGATGGCGATGCGGGAGATTAAATTCAGCGTGAGTTTCCAAGTGACACTGAAAACACGCGGCCGGATCCTGCCGTGGATTAACGACAAAAACTCCGCGTCCGCCTCCGGCTGCAACGTGCTTGCTACCCGGGCCGTGGCACGATTCACAACCCGTCCCGCCCGCAAGCCGCGCCGTCTCCAAATGCACACGCGCGTGAGCACTGCCTGGAAAATGCCGGGTAATATTGGTATGACACTCGGCACAGGCTTTATTGCCTACGTAATTCGCCCCCGGAATCTCCGGCGGCGACAACACGGTGCGTTCCACAGTGGAACATGAAATGAGCAGTGCTCCAACCAGCGCGGCACCAGCCAACAAGACCATGCACGGCAGGAAACGATCCCGGTTCAACATGAGCCACCTCCGAGCCGACTGCGGTTCCTTGATTCTGGCGAACTGCAAATCTCCGCTTTAGCAGTTTGTTGAAAAAGTAGCCGCCAAGGTAACGAGGCGGAAAAGGTGATGCGCCTTCCGCAGAAATCCGCCTCCTCACGTCGGCGGCTACATCGCAAAACGGACTTTCTCAGCAAACTGTTAAGAAGATGCGTAACGAGATGTTTGGTTGGAGACATGATTGGCTGGTAGCCCGACTGGCAGGCAGGAAGCTTCTCGAAACCGTTCAATACGCGGCGAGGAGTCATTTGATTTCAGGCTGTGTATTCATGTTGTGGTTTGAGGCGCCGAAATGCAAACTTAACTTGCCACTTACCTGGCAAACGACCGTAAATTTCTTTCAGATAGGGAGCGACCGTTTGTGGGCCAGCAGAGCGACTATCGCCGGCTCAAAGACGCACCAATTGTTTGATCCAGGAAATTGCACGCCACTCGCAGATTCGGATACGCTTGGGTTTCATAGTTCTCCCCGTGTGTTCCCGCTCTGTAAAATGTCGATCGGAAAGAATGTTTGCAATCACCAAGGCGCATTTTCGTCTCCCGCGCGGTAGCATGGCCCACTTCAGGCCAAAACCACAATTAAGCCCACGGTACAAACGAATCTCCACCGTCGCTGAAAACTTTCGCGAGTGCATTCTTCAGTAAGCCTTGATGCGGTGCGCAGTTCTCAATGGAAAAAATGAGCGTCCCCCCGACTGAGCGAACCGGGGAACGCTCTGGTCCCGTTGTAACAATAAAATCGATTCGTCCGATCCGCTGACCCAAATCGGCAAACCCCCGATCAAAAGCAGCGAACCCCCCAACAATCATGAGATGTACCAGACTGAAATTAGTTCCCGCCAGGAAGAAATCTTTGCTCTCGTATTCACTCGAGCGCTGAGAGCAAACTGAATCGCTCGGCGATTCGAGCAGATTGACGGGAACCATCCTGAGGCCAATCGCTCTTATCGTTGACGCCAGTGTATGGCTGATGGCCTAAACTTTGAGAATCTCGTGGCTCGCTATTATGAGTCGCTCTACCAATTCGCTTTCAGCCTCACGCGGACGGAGGCCGACGCCTGTGATCTTGTTCAGCAAACATTCTATGTCTGGGCCACCAAAGGCCATCAATTGCGTGATCCTGCCAAGGTGAAAACATGGCTGTTTACAACGTTGCATCGCGAGTTTTTGGAGTCGCGTCGAAAGCAGACCCGGTTTCCGCACTATGAACTCAGCCATGTGGATGCCGAGTTACCGGCCATTTCGCCTGCCACAGTCGATCAACTGGACGCGACCCAGGTATTTCAGTCCTTGGCCAAAACGGACGAACTCTTTCAAGCGCCACTCGCGCTTTTTTACATAGAAGATTACTCGTATAAGGAAATTGCCGAGATCCTGGACGTACCACTCGGCACGGTCAAATCCCGGATTGCCCGGGGCATGGCGCAGCTTCAACAGGCGTTGACCCACGAGGTCGCGTTACTGGATCGGGCGAAAAGGAAAACTGCGTGAACATCCAGCAAGCCAGGGAAATCTTGATGCTCTACCGGCCGGGTGACGCCGATGGAAGTGATCCGCAACTCGCTGAAGCTCTATCACTGGTTGAGCGGAACGCGGAACTGGCGGGTTGGTTTGCGGAACAACGCGCGCTCCAATCAGCCATTCGCCGCAAGTTCCAGCAAATTACCGTCCCCCAAGACCTGAGTGAACAGATCCTTGCCGAATGCAACCGACGACGATCCATCATCTGGTGGCAACGTCCGTCCGTCCTGGCGGCAGCGGCTGCCATTGTATTGTTATTGGGCCTCACCGTTTTTTGGCCGCGACCACGCGAGGAGATGGGCCTTTCGGGTTTCCGCAGCCGAATGGTGAGCACGGCCTTGCGGAGTTATGCCATGGATTTGGAGACAAATGACCTCAAACAAATCCGTGCTTTCCTGACCGAGAAGAAGGCGCATGGAGACGCCGTGTTGCCTCAAAAGCTCGAACGCGTCGCGAGCACCGGTTGCCTCCTTACAAGCTGGCAGGGCCACCGGGTTTCGATGCTCTGTTTCAACTCAGGTCAGCCACTTGAGCCCGGTGAAAAAAGCAACCTCTTCCTCTTTGTCATTGATCGCTCCGCGCTGCCGGACGCCCCACCGACAAACACGCCAATGCTGGCCAAAGTCAACAAGCTCACAACCGCAAGTTGGAGTTCGGGTGACAAGGTCTATCTCCTGGGCGGGTTCGGCGACGAGGATTTTATCCGACAATACTTCTGAATGCCGAAACGTCGCCACTTACCGCTCGACACTCATTCGGTCCATGACCCAGTCAAAATCGGCCCACTCCCTTCTGGGGATGGAGACCGGCAATTGCGCTCCGTCCGGGCGGGCCGGCCGTTTTGTGCTGGAGAAAAGCCAACGATGCAGCTCGGCGTGCCCATCGGCAAAGGAAAAAGAACCCGCGCCGTTGTGGTAGGAAGCCGGAAGATCGATCCAATCCCATTTGTAGGCCCGGTTGATGAAATAGCCGTCGTTGATGCTGTCGGGGTGTTCATCCAGGAAAACAAAAATCTCCGAAGGTCGTGGAATTGCCGAAAGCGCAAAGAACTGCACGTAATTTGTATTATTGATGTTTACACCGGATGAAGAAAGCTGGCCGGCATTACCGACCATTGCATTCATCGAGTAACTTCGCACCCGCGCGGTCCAGCCATGACTGCGTTGAATTTCGCTCAATACATTGTCGCTCGGACATCGGTAAATACTCACCACCCGGCTGGCGTACGGCGATAGACTGGCTTCGGTAATGGTCGTCGTGTTGGTGTTATCCTGATCCGGCTCCCAATTCATGATGTTGTTGACCCAGTTCATTGGGTTCTTTTCCGCCACAGTTTTCCGGCTAACGTCGCCGCCCAGATTATAGGGCAACCGACCGCCGTGATCATCGGCGTACATCACCCAAGCCAGTGTCAGTTGCTTGGTATTGTTAAGGCAGAAGACGCCCTGCGCTCTGGCCTTGGACCGCGCCAAGGCCGGCAACAACATGGCCGCCAGAATGCCGACCACTGCAATAACCACCAACAGTTCAGTCAGCGTAAAGCCCCGCCCTGGGTTTGCGCGCTGCATTCTGCTGGTCGTCTGCGATGTAAACCGCGTGTCCATGGAAACTCGTCTGCGTCAGCTTGCTTGTGTGTTAACCTGAGTCACGGCTACTCCCTATTTATGTGGAGACGGCAAGGTTGTCAAAACCTTGTGTGACGGTTTGCTTTTGTTGCCATAGGATCGGGGCACACCTGTAAAGATGGAATTGACTTGGGGGATCGTAGGCCGCTGGCCTGCCGTGTTCGGCGGCTCGCCGAACACCCTATTCGTGAACTCTTGCTTTAGCGTCTGATTTGATCTCAGGCTGGACGTCGTCGCCGGGCCGGCGACGACAGCACGCGGGCCGCGTGCGCTCCCCGGTCAACTGCATCGTCTCGGCCAAAACACCTGAATTCCCGGCCCGGCAAACTTCCCATCCGCGGGACAAACCATTTGCTCCCCTCCTGATACAAAGGGGCCACGGCCGTAAAGCTTCTCGACTGGGAGAGATCATTGTGCTACCGGATGCAATGACTCATGGACAACGTCGCTTCAACGCCCGGTCCAGCAATGCCGCTAGGGGAACGTTTCATTCCCGATCACGAATTGATCGCGCCGATTGCGTCTGGTGCCTACGGCGAGGTTTGGCTCGCCCGTAACGCAGTTGGGACACTTCGCGCGGTAAAAATCGTTCGTCGCGACCAGCACGCCTCTGCCGAATCCTTCGAGCGCGAATTCAAGGGATTGCAAAAGTTCGAGCCAGTCTCACGCGCGCACGACGGGTTGGTCGATATTCTCACGCTCGGCCTGCTGCCGGACGGCGCGGGATTTTATTATGTGATGGAACTGGCGGACCAGGCGGCGACCGGACCCAATATCGTAGCAGCCGAGGTAACGAGGCTCACTTCCTCGGAATCCGAACCCAAGTCAGAGCCTCCTTACGTCGGTTGCTACATTCCACGTACGCTCCGCGCCGACTTGAAATCCCGCGGCGCGTTGCCCGCCAACGAAGTGATCGCGCTCGGCCTCAAGCTCGCGTCTGCGCTCGCGCACTTGCACACGCAGGGACTGGTGCACCGCGACGTGAAACCGTCGAACATCCTGTTCATCGGCGGCGAACCGAAGCTGGCGGACGCGGGCCTCGTCGCGGCGATGGACGACGCTCGGTCGCTGGTGGGCACGGCGGGTTATATCGCGCCGGAAGGACCGGGCACGCCGCAAGCCGATCTCTACGCGCTGGGCAAAGTGCTCTACGAAGCCGCGTTCGGGAAGGACCGCCAGGAATTTCCCGCGTTACCCGCCGATGTTGCCTCGCGCCCCGATCACGCCCGCCTGCTCGAACTTAACGCCGTACTGCTGAAGACTTGCGCTACGGATCACCACCAGCGTTACGCAACCGCGGACGAAATGTGTGTCGACCTAGAGTTGGTGCAACGAGGCAAATCAGTCCAACGCCAGCAGTCATTCCAGCGCGGGTGGGCGCTGTTCAGGAAGTTCGCTCTCATTTCCGTTGTTCTGGCGGGTGTAGTTGCGAGCGCAACAATTCTGTGGCGACAGACTTCGCGACCGGCCAGGCCGGGTGACGGCTCACTCTCCAGGGTTTTTGATGCAAACACGCTGTGCGAAAGAGCAATGCTCATTATTCGTGGAGACCACTATGACGCCTTTCCGGAGGCCTACACGAATTTCAACAGAGCCATCGAACTCGACCCCACATTTGCCCGAGCCTATGCCGGTCTGCTGGAGCTTCGGTTGCGCGAATCGATTCCGAGCATTGGTCCCATGAAGCCAAATGAACTGCGCACTATCGCAGACAAGCTGCGGGAACTGGCACCGGATATGGCCGCGACACACTGCGCACAATCGATTTTGAGCTACCGGAGTTTTGATTTCGTAGGCGCACAAGAATCGGCCCTGAAGGCGATCAAGGCTGACTCTAAATACGAACTCGGACACACTTCGTATGGCTTCATGCTCCTGGCGTGGGGAAGGCCGATCGAGGCGCGCGAGCAATTTGAAATCAGCCGCGACCTGAATGCCGCCAAAGGCACGATCCATTGCGGTCTGGCCCATACGTATTTCGCTGTGCGAGACTATACGAATGCGCTGATTCGATATCAAAAGGTCATTGAATTCGATCGCCGTCACGCCTTCGCCTTCCAGTGCATTGGTGAGACTTACCGGGCGATCGGAGATTTCCAGAACTGCATCGATTACATGGAGCAAGCGAGGATTCTTAACGGAGAAGACGAGGCAAAAACAAAGGAACTCTCCGACGGCGTTCGCCGAGCGGTTGAAGAGCGAGGCGCGCGCGGCTATTGGGAAGAATGGTGGAAGCGGTCCGAAATGGATCCGAACTACCAACGTTATTGGAAGGCAGTGTACCAACTAAAGCTCGGCAACACGAACGTAGCGCTGAATCTGCTGAACGAATGTGCTCGAATTCGTCAGGAACAGGATGGCGCGGCTCGTGAGCCAAACCTGATTTGGCTGCTGTTCCATGAATTCTGGGACGATTTGCGTGATGATCCACAGTTCCAAGCAGTACTCGACAAAAGCGGCTTCTCGAAAGTCATGCCGCCGCGGAAATGATCCGAAGCAGCACAGCAGACTTACTTAAGGTGCGGCTCGTGGTCGCGGTTCCACATGCGAAACACTTCGGGCTTGGGCGCAAACAGTTGGTTGGTCTTGAGTGATTCCGTGTGGCCATCGCTGAAGACCGTGTTGAATTTTCCATTGTGGCGCTCCCCTTGCATTTGGACTCTTGCTTTAAGGCCGGTTGGGCTCAAACGCCAAGTTTCGGAATACGCTCCCAACGAGAAGCTCGATGGCCAATCTACATACCACTGAACCTTGGCACCTCCAGGGCCGCTATAACCACCATGGCCCGCTATCAAAACAGAATCGCCATAAGCAAGCATCTGCGATGGAGACCGAATTTCCGACTCGCTAACTTGGCGGATCGGATCACCGAAGACGCCGTTTTGGTCAGCACTAAAGATCCCACCAATACCACCGTCGTTTTGCCATTCGTACCAATACTGGCCACCCCATGCTGGAAAGCGGGCTCCTCTATCGTTGATATCGTAATTGCGTACTTGCGGTTCAGCCCAACGGCCGCCAGTGGGCCAATCCCAAGGAGCCGCCGCACACCGTGGGTTCTCAGGATTCCCAGGACAACGATAGAGATCGTTAGTCCATCCATTTTTCAAGTAGGGTTGCAGCAAGTCCGCCCAGAAGCCAGGCGTGTCCGAAAGCAAAGAAAACCACAAGCCTCTTGGGTAGAAGTCGAAGTCGGCGACATACAGGGCGTTCCCAACGCCGATCTGGCGCAGATTGCTTAAACACTTCGCAGTTTTAGCCGCTGTCTTGGCCCTAACGAGTGTCGGCAGAAGCAAGCCTGCCAGAATCCCGATGACGGTGATCACCACGAGAAGTTCAATCAAGGTAAACCCTGGCGTCGCAGCCGGCGTAAGGAGGCTCATTCGTTGAGTACGGAAATCCATCCGTCGAGAAAGTTTGAGCCTCGTCACCTCGGCTGCTACCCAGTTTTCAGAATGTGGCCAAATACTTTCAGCGCAACTCGGCACGGTAGTAGATTAAGTCAAGGTTTTGGATGCGCCAGAAGCCATTCCACGACTTGCCGTGAGAACCCTGGGGAGGGATTGAGGTCATGGCCAGCCTTTTGGATCGACCAATGTTCGACGGACAGGCCGACCGGGCACGCACCTTGAGTCACGATGGTGTCCAGACCCGCAAGAGAACTCTCCAAATCCAGTGTCACCCCGGAATCCGTTTCCAAAGCTGGGCAACCGTTCCACGCCGCCCAACGTTCCGTCACAAGACGCGCACTGGCGTAGCATCCCGTATCAGGCAGACCCAAACCGAGCTTTCCCCCATCGTAAAAGACAGCTTGATCGGAAGTTCCATGGATTTGAAGGACGCTGACCGGGTCTGACGGAGGAGGAAGATCGATGTTTTCGTCCATGGTGCCAGAGATGGCCGCGATGCTTGCAACAAGATCAGCCGACTCCTGCGCCATGCGAAGCGACATGAATGCCCCGTTGGAATGGCCAGCGAAATGAACTCGTTTCGGATCGGTATGATACTCGGCCTGAATTTTGAGAACGAGTGAACGAAGAAATCCGGCGTCATCGACTTCCATGTCGTCGAAATCACAGCATGTCTTCCAGGCGTTCCAGAACTGGAGACCCAGGTGATCCGAGACTCCTTCTGGACGGGCGTAGAGGAGACCTTTCTCCTCAGCGAGCGGTTGAATCTGGTAAACATTTTCGTAGAAATCGCCTGTTCTCCCATAGCCAGGAAGAAGGATTAGGAGCGGCGGCTTTGTCTCAGGGCGGAAACTTGAAGGCAGGAACAGACTGACAGTTCTGGGGTGCGGGTTTCGGAGTCGGTAAAAAGTTGCGCTGAAGCCCAGGGCTTCAGTGAACGCGTTTTTTCGAATGCCAGCAAGAGCGGTCCAGGGGCCGGCAGGGTTCGGAGCACGTTCGACTATGGCCTCGCCTTTCAATGAAAGTGCCAGGCTTTCCGAGGCTGCCTTGATTTTTAGGTCTGGCACGAAGTCAGGACGCACGGTCACCATTAGTGAAAGGGTTGCGATCTGGCTCTCCGCACTGCCCGTCGAGTCAGACGCCGTTACGCTGTAATTGCCGAGATTTTCGACGGAGGCATGGATCACGCGATAGGTCGAATTGGTTGCATCCCTGATGTCCTGACCCCGAAACCGCCATTGGAAAGAGACCGTGCCGGAACCAGATGCCGTGGTTGTAAAGATTACGGTAGACCCAGCCGAGGGAACGGAGGAAGCGGGATGACGCGTGATTACTGGCTGTGCGTGAGTCGCTTTGCCAATTATAAGGGACATCAGCAAGATAAGAACTCCACTATCTTTCATATTTGGCTAAGATGACGATGACGAGACTTCGGTCAGACCCTCAACAGCTGTACGCACGATAGAAGGTGCTGAATGAATTCGTGGCCGGTTCCAAAGAAGATCAGCAGACGGCGCAATTGTGATATTTGTCCAGTCCTGCCAAGAAATCAGGTCCGTGGGTTTTTGGGTGGCGCATTCCAAGCCCGGTGGTCCTTCAATGGAGACTGAGTTCATCGTGTCTGAATGTGTTCTATCCTGACAACGAGGCGAGGCAGGCGGATTTAACAAAAAAGTTAGTCCCAAATTCAGAACCTTGTTAAACTGTGGTCAACTCACCCGTTTTCAGATTGGATGCTTTTGATGTCGGCGGAAACTGAGAGTTCACTGGCGACGCGGCCGAGCCTGTTGGCGCGGTTGAAGGATTGGAGTCAGCAGACGGCCTGGCGGGATTTCGACCACGATTATGCGCCGTTGCTTCGTAATGTCGCGCGCCAGGCCGGCCTCTCTGATTCCGAAGCAGATGAGGTGGCGCAGGAGACGTTGATTGCCGTGGCGAAGAAGATCGGGGAGTTCCAGCATGCCGGCAATCGTGGTTCGTTTCGCGCGTGGCTGTACCAACAAGCGCGCTGGCGGATCACGGACCAGTTCCGGGCGAGGAAACGGACTGGTCGCCACGTC
>CAZYYS010000055.1:0-21695 GCA_964651015.1 uncultured Verrucomicrobiota bacterium | reverse complement strand
GCTCCTGGGGTTGGTCAACCCGACGATCAAAACCCTCCGCGCCCTCAGCGCGGCCAGTACGGCGCGGGCAAAGCCAGCCAGCCCAACCACGCGGTGCGCTTGCATGTTTCCTTTCATCTCTGGGACGATAAACCGGCTCAGGTCGCCGTTCCCCCCCCGGCAAGGTCTGCGAGCGCAAAGTCTGGCGCGCGCAGTTGCAGCCAGGGGCGACCTATGGGGGCGACCGTTACTTTGCCGAAGACTACAAGATGTTTGGCCGGTTGCAGACCGTCGGTTGCCAGTTTGTGCTGCGCTTGCGTGACGAAGCGGTGGTGCAGGTTGAGGCCGAAATTCCCCTCAGTTCGCAGGATCCGGCCGCTGGCATCCTGAGCGACCAGTGGGTGCGGCTGGGCTGCAAAAAGCGCTACCGCACCGAGCGGCTGCGCGTGATCCGCGTGCGCAAGCCCAGCGGCACGGTCATGCGGCTGATCAGCAACGTGGAACTGGCGGAGATGAGTGCCCGGGACATCCAGACGCTGTATCGGCGCCGCTGGCAGATCGAATGTTTTTTCCGCTGGATCAAATGCCTGTTGGGCTGCCGGCATTGGCTGGCGGAGAGTCCCGAAGGCGTGGCGACGCAGTTGCACCTGGCGGTCATCGCAGGATTGCTGCTGCAACTGGTGCTGGGTCGCCGCCTCGACAAACGGCTGTTGGAACGGCTGCAATTTCAGTTGATCGGCTGGACCAGCGCGGAAGAGTTGTTGCAGGCCGTGAAAGCGGCGGTGGAAAAGGCGGGGGCAAAAAAAACTGAGTCGTTGAACCAGGGAACATTCCGGCGCGGAATGCTTCCGGGCCACGCATTGGCTTGCACTCGCCCAACGCCCGGCTTCTTATCCCTTGGCCCAACCTTTCGTAGAACCAATCTCCTCTCTCTCCAAGCACCGCCATCACCATGCCGAACACCAATAACACCCTTGTCTGCGCTCCGGTGGTTGCGGCGCAAGCCGCGCTGTGTAACTTCGAGCGACGATCCGACGGCGCACGCGGAAATCGTGGCCATTCGCGACGCCTGCCGGCGCCTGAAAACCTTTCAACTCGACGATTAAGAACTTTACACGAGTTGTGAGCCGTGTCCGATGTGTCTCTCGGCGATCTACTGGGCGCGGTTCAAACGCGTCTTTTACGGCAACACGCTCAAGGACGCGGCAAGAATCGCATTCGCCGCCGACTCCATCTACCACGAAGTGTCGCTGCCGATTCGCAAGCGCAAACTGGTCATGAAACAACTCCTGCGTACTGAGGCGCTCGCGGCGTTTTGCGAATGGGAAAGCAAGGCGGGCAAGATACCCTACTGAGCATCAAACAAAGGGGTTGAACGTTTGAGGCACCAGGTGCAGAGTTGGTCCAGAGGTGAGCCATGAAAACGAAGCAACTGCTTTTTGTCACCGCCGCTGTCGCCGCGCTTGGGTTGCCGCTTGTTTGGAGCGGAGAGAACCCAAAGGCTGTGGAGTCAGCGAAGGGTTCCGCGCCAACGCCGTCTGCCAGTGCCAAAGCCGCAAGGCCAGAAAGGACCCAGCAACTCGCCGTCATCGGTTACCTGGAGAAACGCGACCAAACTGTCACCATCAAGTCCGGGCCAAAGGGCACGGTCTATAGCGTAGCGACGAAAGATGGCAAGATCCTGCACGAGAATCTTTCTGTAGAACAACTCAAAGCACGAGCACCGGAGCTTCATGATCTCGTCAAAACCGGGGTGGCCAGTGATGCGAGGTTACGCCAACCGGTGATTGATGCCAGCGTTCGATGAGGTCAAGATGTCTTACGGACCCCCTGCGCAGCGCAACCTACCATTTCCATGAAGTCAGGGGTGTTTGTCCATTAGCACGTAGATAGGCCCTTCCTCCACCAGCGAAAATCCCAATCGCTCGTAAAGGCGGCGCGCTGGATTGAACCGTTCCACACGAATCCGCACTGGTCGGGCGGCCGCAGCGGCTTCAGCCAGAAAGTTTCGCAGCAACTTTGTGCCGATGCCTGCATGGCGATATTGCGGCAACGGGCCACAATGTGATGCTGCCGGACACACTAGGGCCGCGGTGGGAAAACTCCCTGAAGAGCTATGATGAAATTCAACGTCAGGTATGGCTGCATGTTGTTATGCGCTTGCGCACCGTCCGTAGGGCTAAGTGAACCGGCCGCCAAGTTAACCGGAGTCCCGCGTGAACCATAGGTATTTTCCGTCGTTTGCCCCGGCAGATTGTTTTGTGGATCCGCAGTCGTGGCAGGCGCGTTCACTGACAGTGTGGTTGTGCGCCGGGATTTCCGCCTGCGACAAAGCAACGGTTTCTACACCGCCAGATTTTCCCAAATCGTGCAGGCTCAAGCCCGGCCCCTGGCCGGCGTGCATAAGTGTGCGGCCTTGCAAGTTTGGGAGCGCGAAATTGGATTTGCCGTCGCCACCGTACGTGGTGCCCAACAGTGAAAACAACGCTGTATTCTGGGAAGTGGGCAGCAGTTGGCCGTTGCAAAACGCCCAACCCCTCGGCGCGAAATTGCCCGCAAAGATTCTGATTTCTGCTACGATGGATCGGCCATGGTGCAAGTTCTCTCAGTTTTGGCTCGGGAAAATCCCAAACAACAAATGATGAAGTTAATGCAGATAAGGTTGGAAATTCTTGTGCGGTTGGCTGCCGCCTACAACGGACCGACTGGAAGGACTACTGGGCCGTGGATTTCAACTGCGAGAGCCGCAAGGAGATCATCAAAGTCCGCAAGCGCATGGGCGTGGAAGGCGAGTTGCCCGGCGCGGTGCAGGCCGACACGGGCGAGTTCGTGGACTTTGAGGAGCGCTGGATCGGCGCATACATCGAACGAATGGCAGAACTTTCGCACCTTCGATCCGGTGGAGTCCGACGAGCAGGTCGGCTTCGAGTTCGCCAAAGTGCGCCACGTGCGCGACCTCTACACGCCCGCCTCAAATTGCCTGAGGATTGCGCCATCGAATGATTTGTCGCCGGACACGAAATTAATCGGGGCGAGACGTTCAAGTTCCTGCATCGCCATCTCGGCCGGTCATGAACCATGAGGGTCGCCGATTCGTGTCGTGACTCCAAGGTCTGGGATTGCCCCTTGGCCAATATCTGAAGACAATTCACCACACCCGTTCAATCGCCCGCCGTTTCCAAAGAAGCTCGAACATGTTTCCTTTGCGCTTCCTTCGGATTCATTGCTTGAAGAAACCCCGGCCTTTGGCCGGGGGTGTCAGGCTATGCCCTTCCACCATGATCTTCTCTCACTTTGTCCCCCTATGGGGGCTCTTCAAAGCCCCATGCTATGCATGGGGTCCTTTACTCTTCCCTAACGCGCGATTTTGGCCTCCAGAAACATCCCGTCTTCCGCGTCCCTCTCGCGGTGCGTCTGTTTGGTCCGCAAAAGCAGTTTCGCCGAGGTGGTCAGTTTCCCGCGTCCAGTAAGTTGATGCTCCAGGTGGCGCGGCGCGTTGGGGCAAGCAATGTTCCGTAGGAAGGGTGTTGGTTGTTGCTAAAACGGCAAAGTGTTCCGTCCTTGGCCAAAGCCAGAATTTCTTCACCGTGCTGTGTGGCTGCAATCCAATCCGAACGTCTTCCGACGCGCTCAAGTTCGGGCAGTCGTCCCGTGTTGCGGACTGCCATCGTTTCTCGACGCCAAAGCGTTCCATCGCGCTTAACGGCGCTGAAAGTCGGGCCATTGACACTCACATCTGACCATTTCGCATTCCTCCAGAGGCGAATTCCATCCACCCAGCCAGAAACTGCCTGTCCCGAGCCAAGAAAATTCGCCGGGAACTGGCCGGCCCCCCAGCCCGAGCCATCCTCGCAAAAGATGATGTCCAGCCAACCGTAGGTAACTATCCTGCCAATTCCGGAAGGCAATTTCATCGTTTCTTGCGGGACCGGGCCAATGTAGCCTTTCGCGTAACCTCGGTCAGTCAATTTATTTACGCCACCCCATTTCCAGACGCTGCCATCGCGTTTGGCAGCGACGGTGACGTTCCCAGCGGCGGCAATAGCGACCCAATCTGTTTCGTGCCCAATTTGGAACGGGTGATTACCAAACTCCTTCGGACGGTCCCCCAGTTGACCATCGTTGTTTTGCCCCCAACCCCAGATCGTGCCATCGCGTTTTAGCGCGACAAAGTGCATCGAACCGGCGGCAACGGCAGACCAGTCAGAGTTCGTTCCAATTTGTGTCGCTTTCGGATCGATTTCCAGTTCAACGTTCATGTTTGTCACCGACACTCCAAATTTACCAACAAGTTTTCTTCGGGCCTGCGTCACCGCTATTGCAAAGCTGTTTGTGGATGCGTGAGCGGCCTTTGAATTATGGCCGTCGATGCTAATGCTCATCCGTCCCGCATTTTCCAGGAGTCCTCTTGGCACTACCGACCCATCAGGTTCTACTACCTCCCACCAGTCGATGCTCCACAGCGAACCATCGGTCTGAACTCCGGCGGCCCCCATGGTCCCCACGCCAACCGAAACCCAGTTCGATCCCCCAACGAAGCTCGTGGTTGGATTCGAGAAGCGCACGGTGGAACTGGAGGTCGGGTCCGTCTGATCTACTTTCGCTGGCATTAATCGGCCATCAGGAAGGCGCACGGTGGAACTGGAAGTCGAGGCCGTCTGATCTACTTTTGCTGCCCATAATCGGCCATCAGGAATCAGCACAAATAGCGGGCCGACCGAATCGTACGAAGGAAGAATTGCCGGCCGGATCGAACCGCTTAGGATCAACGGCCTCGGTACTGGCTCCAAACGCATTGCAAGCTCCCAGACGCGGTTGTAAACGAGCGCGGTGAGGACGCCGGTGAGGATGAAACAGCCCAGCCACGTTGCTGAGTTCCGCCACCAGAGTGAGAGTGAGGTCTGGGTGTGTTTGGAGTTTTGGGCCGCAAGTGCCAGTGTCAGTGCAACCGGACTAAGGGCGAGTGACCAGGTCACAGCCACGAACATTTTTACGCCGAAGATCTTCGACTCGGCCGCTGCGTGTAATGACTGGATTTTACCCAGAAGGGGTGACAGCGCGATGAGAACTAAGAAACAGACCCAAATCCATCGCAGCCGGCGCCAAGTAAGCACCATCGCGAATAAGAGCATCAAAGTCGCGCCAACGATGAAGACCAACGCGCTCTGCCCGAGAATGGAACTGAACAAAGTCAAGTACCCCGACGTGAGGAACAGCCAGGCCACGATGATCCCGACGGTCGCGCCAAACGCCTGGAGGAGTTGATGCGTGAGCGAGGAAGCATAGAAAGAAATGAGCGCGAGGCAGACGCAGCCCAACGTCCAAGCGCCGGCAAATTCCAATCCGGTCATGTCCCGGATAGGATTGATAAAGGCGATGGCGACCGGCACGAGTGCGCCGAGCATGATGCCGCAAACCAACGTGACGAACACCTTTACTGTGAATTGCCACGCGCGGGCGACGGGCAGGCAGAGTTGCGGTTCGAGCGTGCCCAGCCTGCGTTCCTCCGCCACGGCACCGCACCCGACCAACATGGGCATGACTATCCAGACCCACCAGAAGTTTTGCAGAATCACTTCGAGTGTGGAGCGCTCGGCGGTCTTCACATACCTTTGCAGCAGCAGCGCGGCGACTTGCACCGCCAGCAACAGCCCGGCGAGCAGAAAGTTCACCTGCTGAAACTGAAACTCCTTGCCCAACAACGCGCGGATCGGGTGGGTTTTCCGGAGTGCGATTGAGCTGCGTACCCACGGCAGCCATCGCGCGGCGCTGGGCAATGACACGTCGCCCCCGGTCCAGGCCGTGTCCTGTGCGTGGCGAAACTGCCAGCGCGCAAACAAATATCCTGCAACCGAGTACGCTAGCAGCAGCACGGTTGCGATGCCGTTGCGAGTTCTCTCTTCAGCAACCTCGTCGCCCACGCTCATTACGGTGACAATAATTGCGAACGGCAAGAGCACGGAAATCCAGAACGACGCGATGATCTGGCGGAAAAGCAGTGTTGTCCATAAACCGCCGGTCACAGCCACGCACGCGGTGATGAATCCGATGAGCACGATTTCCCAACGCTTGTCAGACGGAACAAATTGCCAGCTGACCAGTCCCAGAAAAAGCCCCAGCGGGATTAGGGACCCGAAGAGCACCCCGACCTTGGCACGCCAGAATTCCCTGCGCGGCCTTGGCTGGGCGAGGAGCTGCGAGAAGGTGCGCGACGACAATTCCCGCCCAAAACCGGCCAGTCCGAGTAAAATACATCCGACAGCCAAGCCGAATAACGTCATTTCGTTCCTGTCCGGGCTGACGGAGTCGGCATCCATGAGCCTGCTCAACAGAACTGGTGCGGTTACAAGCAGCATCGCCACAATCCACGCGGGCAGCAGCAGGCGAATCTCTTTTCGGACGAGTGCGCTCATGATTTCAACCCCGTAAGAATGTTCGACGCAACGAAGATTTCTTCGAGTGAGAGTGATTCGGTTCGCAAGTCCTGCGGCTTCAGGCTTTGCAATCGGGCGATTAGTTCTTCGCTGTTTCCGTTGGCTAGGATTTCCAGCTCGCGCCCGTTTTGCTTCACATTCACCGCTCCGGACAGGTCAAACTTTTCCGGTGGTAGTGCAAATCGAGCGCGAATCTTCCTGAACCGATCGCGTGCGTAATCGGCTTCCATGGTAAGCAATTCCCGGCCTTCCTCAATGATTGTGAATTCGTCGATTAAGCCCTCAAACTCCGAGATGAGATGGGTGGAAACAAACACCGTGCGGCAAGCGGGATCGCCGGATTGATACGCGCCGATGACCGTCTCGATGAATTCGCGGCGTACGATGGGATCGAGACCGGAGGTCGGCTCGTCGAGGAGGAGGAGTTCCGGTTCGGGGCAGATCGCGCCGATGAGCGCGAGTTGCGTCTTCTGGCCTTTGGAGAGTGTGCTGGCCTTCTGGTCGGCGTTCAGACCGAAACGTCGGAGCAGGTCGGCTTCCGTGTCACGATTCCAATTCGCGCGAAATGACGCCAGGTAATTGAGCGTGTCGCGCACGGTCATCCACGGATAGAACGCCACCGCGTCCGGCACATAGGCGAGCCGCGATTTCACAGGGACTTCATCTTTCTGCGGATCGAGTCCGAACACACGCACGCTACCGCTGGTCGGGCGGAGCAGGTTCAGCAGACACTTGATCGTGGTGGTCTTCCCCGCGCCGTTGCGACCGAAGAAGCCGTAACAGCGGCCCGGAAGCACCATCAAGCTGAGGCCATTCACCGCGTCCAGTTTGCCATAGCGGCGGGTGAGGTTTTTGATTTCGATGACAGGTGTGGGTTCGCTCATAGAATGCCTTCAGTTGGATTTTTGCGTTTCGTTGACTCGCTTCTTTTCCTCGATCGCATCGAGGCGGTCGCGCACCAGTTCGAGGAATTCGGCGCGCGGCACCTGCAGGTGGTGCGCCTGTACGACGGCCTGGTCAATCTCCTCGATGAGCAGTTTGCGGCGAATGTCCTTCTTGAGCGGAGAGTTGTTGGCCTTGAGGAAACACCCTTTGCCATGCAGGGTTTCAATGACGCCCTGACTCTCCAGTTCGCTGTAAGCCTTGGCGATGGTGTTCCGGTTCACGCGCAACTCCTCGGCAAGCGTCCGGATGGCTGGCAAAGATTCGCCGGTCTGCAAATGGCCGGAAGCTGCGGCGGCGCGGATCTGGTCCACGACCTGGAGATAAACCGGCTTGCCGGACTTGTAGTTGATCTGGAGCAGCATGGTGTCTGGCTTGTGTCATAGGACAATAGGACACTTGGCTGTAGTTTGTCAATCAATTATTTTTTACCGTGCGCGTCGGCGAGAATTGGCAAAGACCGCGAATTGTTTGGAACGCGGCTGTCCCAGCCGCAGCAGCCTCGACTGCATCTAGCACGTCCATGGTTTTGACCCATTCACAACTGACGCGAGTGCTGCGGCTGAGACAGCCGCGCCCCGGTAAACCAGGACACGGGCTGAAAACGGTGTTGCTTGCGCTAGTTGAATGAATGTCGTTAAGGTGGCGTCAGAAATGGCCATGCCACACAGCGGCAATCACAAACAATCAACGCTCACCACGAGCTTCGACTTTCAACCCCGCACGCGCCTCGTCTTCGGCGTCAACAGTGTCGAGCGCGTGGGCGAACTGGCGCGCAGCCTCGGCGCAAGGAAGGTTTTGCTGGTTACGGATCCGGGTATCATCGCTGCCGGGCACGTGGCACGGGTGCATCGGTGTTTGAAAGCGGCTGGTTTGAAAGTCACGGTCTTTGACAAGGCCAGGGAAAATCCCACCACCGGCTGCGTGGAGAGCTGCACGACCGTGGCTCGAAAAGCGGGCATCGACACAATCGTCGGCCTTGGCGGTGGCAGTTCGATGGATACCGCCAAGGGCTGTAACTTCATCCTCACCAACGGTGGCCGGATGCAGGATTACTGGGGCATCGGTAAGGCGACCAAGCCGATGCTGCCGTTCATCGCGATTCCAACAACCGCAGGCACCGGCAGTGAATGCCAGTCAGCGACACTCATTGCGGACGAGCTGACGCATCAAAAGATGGCGTGTCTCGATCCCAAAGCGGCTGCGCGCATTGCGATTCTCGATCCGTCACTCACGATTTCGCAACCACAAGCTGTGACAGCGCATACCGGGATCGACGCCATTGCTCATGCCGTGGAGACGGCCGTTACCAAAAAGCGAAATGAGCTGTCCCTCATGTATTCCCACGAGGCATTCAAGTTGACGGTGCCTAATCTGCCCCGGGTGTTGAGCAATCCGAACGATGTGGAAGCGCGCGGGCGCATGTTGTTGGGGGCGGCGTTTGCGGGAACCGCGATTGAGAACAGCATGTTGGGCGCGGCGCATGCGGCCGCGAACCCGCTCACGGCGCATTACGGTGTGGTTCACGGCGAAGCCGTGGGCATCATGCTGCCTTTGGTGGTTCGATTCAATTCACGCGAACCGCAAGCGCGTCGGGCTTACGCGGAACTAGCCTCGGCTCCGGAGATCGCCTGTGTCAGCGATGGGTTGGGAGAAGCAGTAAGCGCACTGATCGCGCGGTTGGACTGGCTATTGAACACAGCGCAAATCGCCCGCTCGCTGGCAGATTGTGGCGTGGAGAAATCCAGCGTAAAGATGCTTGCGCGCGAAGCGGCCGGGCAATGGACTGCGGCTTTCAATCCGCGATCGATCAAGGCGAGGGATTTTGAAGCGCTTTACCTGGCGGCGTTCAGGAGACGGGGCGACGGCGACGGAAAATCTGAATGAAGCCAGGTTATTTCTCCAGGATTGTGAGTTTGTATATGCCGGACATTTTGCTGTCCCGTCCCCGCGGCCCCATGTCGTTGTATTCGTAATCGAATTTGAAGTGGTACTCCACGCTGTTCTTCCCGGCGGGTACCGGCACGAGTGTTTCCCAACGGTTTCTCATGAGTGCCGTCGGGCGCATCGGGTACATCTCAGTTCCCACCACGACATAAGGTTGAATAGTTTCCCAACGGAGAGATTGCTGTCTCGAAGCGAAGGCGACTTCCACCGGATAAAGCCCGGTGGCATTGCGCGTTTGCTGGAGCGGGGTCAGATTGGTGATGGAAGAGCAACCCGCGAGCAGCAACGGCAGCAAAATGAGAGGAAAGAATTTCCTGATATATGACATACTGCCGCGCAGCGTTGCACAAACCATTGGAGCTTGTAAAGTTGGATTTCGTTTGGAAAACCGCTGGATGAACGAGTTTTGGCAACAGTTTTCTGTTTGCAAATCCTCCGGTTCGTGAAATGGTTGTTCGTAATCAATCACGGCTTATGCGCACAAACTCAAGTTCTCCTGTTTCGACGAAACATCCGCCACGCGGCGCTTTTACTTTGATCGAACTGCTCGTGGTCATTGCCATCATAGCGATCCTTGCGGGGTTGTTGCTTCCCGCGCTGGCCAAGGCCAAAGCCAAAGCCAGAACGACAGCCTGCCTGAACAACATGCGCCAACTGGGCATCGCGACGGTCATGTACGTGCAGGAAAATGGGAGATACCCGGGAACCCTCTTCACCATTGGAGGCTTTCGTTACGTGTGGCCGCTCCGGCTCTTCACGCAATTGGGAACTAATCGAGCGGTGTTTTGGTGTCCAGCGACCAAGCCCGACTGTTCTTGGGACACCAATGTCAACAAGACCTTGGGCGCGCTTCCGATGTACGGCGGCGGCAGAGATCCCTACGGCGTGAGCGAAACCGCGCGATTTTCATTGGGCTACAATGACTGGGGCTCTTTTGGAGCCTTCAGCGATAAAGGCTTGGGCGGGGATGTGGACTCCTGGCCGGAAGTGAAAGAGTCGCAGGTCGTCAAACCGGCAGAGATGATTATGTTGGGCGACAGCAAACCTGATCGCAGCTTCGACGGCAACATAGATCCTACCAATCCTGCCGAGTGGCCCTCCAATCGCCACAATCGCCGTACTAACTTGATGTTCTGTGATGGACACGCGGAGAATCCCGTGCGCAACCAAGTCATTGATCCGAAGAACGACATGTGGCATCGCCGCTGGAACAACGACTGGTCAACCGCAGGCACTTGGGGGCCATTTGCTGCAGCCGAACTCAACAAGCTGGACCCGTAGCTGCGTTCTGCCCCGATTTGCTGAAGCGCCAGCCGCGGCAGTCCAAGCATTCCGCGGTTACCGCACTCGTCTGCCGTAGCGGGAGTCGCGCCTCAGTGGAAAGAATCTTCAAAATCCCGGTAGCCTTTTCTCCGCGATTGAGAGCAGGTTTTCTGTAACCTTCGCTCCGTGATTGACATGTGCGTTCTTGCCCTTTCCCTCGGGCCAAAAACAATTTGAAAATCGATTTCAGATTCTGAAGATGAGCTGCAGCCTATAATTAGAGATGAGCGATCGGCGCCAGGATTTTGAACTGCTGCAGCGCTTCACGCGCGGCGGTGAGCAATCGGCCTTCACCGACCTCGTGCGGCGGCATCTCGACCTGGTGCTTGCCACCGCCTTGCGCAAGGTCGAAGACGCCGGCGCGGCGCAGGAAGTCGCCCAGAATGTTTTCGCGGTATTGGCTCGCAAGGCCTGGCAATTCGCGCCCGACGATTCCCTGCCCGCCTGGTTGCACAAGGCGGCATTGCTCGAATCCAAATCCTGGCTGCGCGGTGAATTGGGCCGGCGACGGCGTGAACTAACCGCGGCCGAATTGCGTACGACCATGCACACTCCCGAGGAACAACCCGCGTTTCAGGCGCTCCTGCCGTTGCTGGACGAAGCGCTGCTCTCGCTCAGAGAAAAAGACCGCACCGCGCTCCTACTGCGTTATTACGAAAGCCAGTCATTGCGGGAGGTTGGGGCGGCGTTTGGTGTGAGTGAGAATACAGCACTAAAGCGCGTGCAAAGCGCGCTGGAAAAAGTCTCGGACTTCTTCAAACGTCGTGGCTTCAAGACCGCATCGGTGGCCGCGGCGGCCGCCGCCCTGCAACACACCGCCACATCTTCTTCGGCGACCATGGTGAGCGCGGTTGTGAGTGGGGCGTTACAAGCCGCGCCGCCCGCCCTCGTGGGGTTGAGCGCGTTGCTGGCGCGACTGGCCAGTTTGAGCCGAGTTCAGACCGGCGCGTTGTGCGTGGCATTGGCGGCACTACCGATTGGCTGGCACTTAAAGGAGCAACACAGCGCGGCCGAAGAAGCGAAGCAGATTCAAGCACAACTTCTCGACTCCCAAAGCCAGTATGCAGCCGCGCGGAGTGACGTGGAGCGGCTGAGGGCGGATTCGCAAAGGCTGGAGCAATCCCTCGTTCGAGCCAACGAGACCGCAAGGCGAGCCACCGAGTCGGCGAAAGCATTCGACGTCTGGAAGAAAAGAATCCGCACTCAGCTCACGGCTAACGATTACCGGTGGGACGACGACTCGCCCTTCGCGCGAATTCCCAAGTCGGCTTTGCCCGAACTTGCGGAAGAAAACCCCTTCGTAAGTTTCTCACCACCTGGCACCCCCCAACCCACCGTCCAATCGCATGTGCGTGAACTGCTGGGTCTGACTCCAGCGGAACGCCAAGTCGTGGAGGAAATGCTTAACCGGAATTTTGCGGATGTGGAACGAAAAAGGGAGGCTGGGATTTATGAGACAAACAGAAACAACGACGCAGGTGTGCCCGAGAAGGTATTCGGCGTTCCATCGCTGGACGAGGCGAAACAACGCGCGGATCGACTGTTGACTGAACTGCGCGGCATTCTCGGTGAGGAACGCTGGCCGTTGGTGCAGGCCTCATTGCCGGATGCCACGTTGGCGCAGCCCAGATACTCCATTAATACCGTTCCGGAACGCATCCTGAGTCAAGGGGGGCAGGAACTGTCGATCTCGCTGGCAACCGACGACAAGGGGACGCCGACATGGCATTATAGAATCTCCGTCGGTAATGTGGGCTTCGGCAATGGGGCATTGTCCATGTTCCTGCCGGAGGGCGATCCAAACAAAACAGAGGGTGCTGATAAGTTTGCCGCTGGGTTTTCGGATGCATTGCGCCAGCGCGCGATGGCATGGCTTCAGGAGCAGGCGATTGCCCGGCTGGGCAAGGGGGCAAAGCCATGAACAAGATTCTTCTGGCATTTGCTATTCTGGGCGCAGGGACGGCCGGCGCTCTTACCGCGCGCCACTCCACGATCAGGCTCCAGCGTGAGGCGAGCGCCACCCGCGAATCCTGGGTTGTCCAAACTCAGGTTTTGACCGACGCGCAGAGTGAGCGGGCGCGACTGGTTGAGCGCATTCGTGAGCTCAACCAGAGTCTCAGGAAAGCGGAAGCAGCCGGCAATCAGAACGACCTTTGGTCTGTGCTGGAAACCAACCGCATCGGCCATCTCTCGCCCGATCTACGCGAACGTTTGCTCGATGAACTCGGTTTTAATTGGAACTCATCGGAGGCTTTCATCGTGGTCAGCAAAGAAACGGTGCACCGGATGAACATGCACGCAATTACTGGATGGTGGCCTGATGGGGACTTCTGGCATGCAAGATTGATTGATTCAGCAGCAGCCGTCTTAGCCCTGACTCCGCAAGAGCGCAGTCAGGTCGAAGCGGCAATGGAGCGCGTGAAAGAGCATCTCAAGGACTGGGCGATCTCCCATACCGAGCGGAGCGAGCCGCACGATGACGTTCTGGCGCAATATACCCTCTCAAGTGCTCCCCCGACGAGCATGAGCACCAATATCATGTCGGAGATTTCTAGTGCGATCGGGAAGGAGCGGACGGAGCTGATGCAAGTGGGCAGTTCAACCGAACTGCTTGAAGGTAGCATCCAAGACTGGATTTCGGAGCTCGCCAATTGGGGCGGGGATAAGCCAGTGACGATGATTGTCAGGCGTTTCTCGGATGGCAATAAACAATTACTGAAGTTTCAAGTGGACGGTGGACAGTGGGTTCCAATCCGGATTCTATTTCCCGGAATTTTCCGGCCCCTTTTTCCGAACGGCTGGGATGACGTTGCGAAACGGGAAGGATTCGAGTTACCAAAGGAAACTGAGCAGAAGTAGGTGTCAGATCAGATCAGATTTCGAGTCGTAAGCCGGAGCCGTAAGGTGGAACTTGTCGCGCTGCGACAAGTAGCGCCGGCACAGCGGCGCAAAGAATGGAGCGCGACTTGACCCGCTCCTAATCGCCCGCTGAACGCGGGCTTGTTTTGTCGCAGCGCGACAAAACCCACCTTCCCAGCCGAGCGCTGCCTTGCGGATTGAGGCTACAGAATTCATGAAAATGCTCTAAGAGCATGGGCATTCCCACCCTTTCCCTCGGCCAAAAAAAATGAAAACAGATTTCAGATTTTGAAAGTGGGCAGCAGCCTATAACTAGAACTTGGCGATCAGCGCCAGGATTTTGAACTGTCGCAATACAAAAACAATACTGCATCCGCCGGCCGCAGCCGGCTGAAAGGAAATGAAATCATGCAATCTATGAAACGAATCCTACTCATCGCCACCGTCATATTCACACTATTGGCGGGCGGCACTTATTCATCACAGGCCCAAAACGCCACCCTCATCGCTCAGCAAGCCTACATCAAGGCCTCCAACACCGGGGGACCATCACCGGGAGAAACGGGTCTTGGGGTGGGCGATAACTTCGGCTGGTCGGTTGCAAGCTCGGGCGACACCATGGTGATCGGGGCGCCTGGGGAGGATAGCAACGCTACCAGCGTCAACGGGAACCAGACGAACAACAGCGCCTTGGACTCCGGCGCGGCATACGTTTTCGTGCGCGACGGGACAAACTGGGTCCAGCAAGCGTATCTCAAAGCTTCCAACACCGGGGCCAATGACTTTTTCGGCATTTCGGTTGCGATCTCGGGCCACACCATCGTCGTCGGCGCATATGGAGAGGACAGCAACGCGACGGGTGTCAACGGGAACCAAACGAACAACAGTGCCACGGACTCTGGCGCGGCCTACGTCTTTGTGCGTGAGGGCACCAACTGGAGCCAGCAGGCATACCTGAAAGCTTCCAATACCGGGCCGATTGACTGGTTCGGACGGCATGTGGCGCTATCGGGCGACACAGTTGTGGTCTGTGCACTTTTCGAAGACAGCAACGCCACGGGTGTCAACGGGAACCAAACTAACAACAGTACCACGGACTCTGGCGCGGCCTATGTCTTTGTGCGCGGCGGGACCAATTGGAGCCAGCAGGCTTATCTCAAAGCCTCCAACACCGGGGGACCATCACCAGGAGATTCATTTGGCGATAAGTTCGGCGGTTCAGTGGGAATTTCAGGCGACACCATCGTCGTCGGAGCGTATGAAGAGGACAGTAATGCCGACGGGGTGAACGGCAACCAGAGCAACAACAGCGATCACCAGGCTGGAGCCGCCTATGTATTCGTGCGCAACGGGACCAATTGGAGCCAGGAGGCCTACCTAAAAGCCTCCAACAGTGGGGCTGGGGACGAGTTCGGCTACAGAGTGGCGATTTCCGGCGACACGATAGTGGTCGGGGCGGATGGCGAATCGAGCAAAGCCACGGGAGTCAACGGAGATGAGATCGACAACAGTGCCTTGTACGCGGGCGCGGCCTATGTGTTCGTACGCAACGGGACCAATTGGAGTCAGCAGGCGTATCTCAAAGCGTCCAACACTGACGTCGATGACAATTTCGGAGCCTCTGTCGCAATAATCGGCGACACAGTCGTAGTCGGGGCAAAAAATGAAGCCAGCAAAGCCACCGGCGTGAACGGCGACCAGAGCGATAACAGCGCCTCAATCGCCGGCGCGGCTTACGTGTTCGTGCGGAGCGCGACGAACTGGAGTCAGCAGGCCTACCTCAAACCCTCCAACACTCGGACGTATGGCGAGTTCGGGATTTCATTGGCGGTTTCCGGCGACACGGTAGTTGTTGGGGCGGACGGGGACTTCAGCAATGCGACCGGTGTGAATGGCAACCAAAGCAACACCAACGCACCTTTCTCTGGGGCCGCTTATGTCTTTACCGGCCTTGGGCCGCCAGCGCCTCAACTCGCGATCGAGCGGTCCGCCAGCGACGTTCAAATTTCTTGGCCGGTAGTGGCTTCAGGTTTCGTGCTTGAAGAGACCACTGATCTCAACCCTTCGTCCACCGTCGGCTGGACCCAGGTGCCATTTCCGTATCAGACCAACGCCACGAGCGTCTCCGTTGCTGTGCCCCTCGGGGCCCAAAATAGATTCTATCGCCTGCGCAAGCCGTAGAGCACATGGCGCATGGATAAGCCGAACCAAATTCTTGCTCTGGCAGTTTGTTGAAAAAGCAGCCGCCGAGGTAACGAGGCGGAAAAGGTGATGCGCTTTCCGCAGAAACCCGCCTCCTCACGGCGGCTACATCGCAAAACGAACTTTTTCAACAAACTGCTCGGAGCGCGAGCGTCTCGCCGCGTGCGCTCCTCAGTCAACCATATCTCCCACCTTGGGGTATTACCGTCGTTGCACCTCCCTTGACATCGCTGTGGCGGTAAAGAAAACTGGCCGCCCTATGGCCGAGCCAAAAGCGAATGAACTGATGGAAAAAATTGTTTCCCTCTGCAAACGGAGGGGATTCATTTTTCAATCGTCGGAGATTTACGGCGGCATCAACGGTTTTTGGGACTACGGCCCGCTGGGCGCCGAACTCAAGCGCAACGTCAAGGAACTCTGGTGGAACACCATGACCCGCCAGCGCGAGGATGTCGTCGGCCTCGAAGCGACGATCATCATGTCGCCGGAAATCTGGAAGGCCAGCGGCCATGTGGATACGTTCAGCGATCCGATGATCGATTGCAAAACCTGCAAAGGGCGTTTCCGCGCGGACCAAATCGACGAGATCGCTTGCCCGCAGAAGCCGAGCAAGTTTGTTAAGGATTGTCACGGCGAGAAGACACCACCGCGTGCGTTTAACTTGATGTTCCAGACTTACGTAGGTCCAGTTCAGGATGCTTCGGCCATCGCCTATCTCCGCCCGGAAACAGCGCAGGCGATTTTTGCGCAGTTCAAAAATGTTTTGGAGACGTCGCGCCAGAAGGTTCCGTTCGGCATCGGGCAGATTGGCAAGGCGTTTCGCAACGAAGTCACGCCGCGCAATTACACCTTCCGCTCGCGCGAGTTCGAGCAGATGGAACTCGAGTTCTTCATCAAGCCCGATGAGGCCATTGAAGCCATTCACGGCGGCGTGGCGACCGTGCCTGAGACGGGTCATCCCGGCGAGCCGCAGCCGAACTGGGGCTGGCAGGCGTGGCATCAATACTGGGTCGAGGAGCGCGTGCGTTTCTACGAAGGGATCGGTTTGTCGCGCGACAGGCTCGGTTTCCATCGGCAGACGGCGGAGGAACTGGCGCACTACGCCCGAGCCTGCGTGGACATCCTGTTCAAGTTCCCATTCAGCAAGCGCGACGAGAAAGGCGAGCTGAAGGGCGAGGAACTTGAAGGCATCGCCGCGCGTAGTGACTTTGATTTGTCACAGCATCAAAGGTTTTCCGGCAAGCCGATGGGTGTGTTCGATGATGAGCTCCGTGCCGCGTGGGGAAAACTTCCGGAAGAAAAGAAGAAGGAACTTCGGGACCGCTATCTTGCCAACCGGAAAAAATATCTCGTCAAAATGGGTGTCGAAGAAAAACAGGCCGACAAAGATGCCGCGCAAGATGCCGACGGCCTGGCGAAGGGCCAATACATCCCGCATGTCATCGAGCCAAGCGCGGGCGTGGACCGCCTCATCCTCGCGCTTATCACGAACGCCTACGACGAAACCGTGAAGACCGATGATAAAGGCAAGAGCGAGGCGGTTTACGTCATGAAGTTCCATCCGCGCGTCGCGCCGATCAAAGTCGGTGTGTTGCCACTTTTGAAGAACAAGCCTGATCTGGTGAACAAGGCGCTGGAAATCCGCGATCTGTTGCGCCCGCACATGAACGTTTTTTATGACGATGCAGGATCGATTGGCCGCCGCTACGCGCGCCAGGACGAAGCGGGCACGCCCTTCTGCGTGACGATTGATTTCGACACGCTGGGCGAAAAGGGGCCGGAGTTGAAAGACACCGTCACGCTGCGTTATCGCGACGACGGCCAGCAGGACCGCGTGAGGATATCGGAATTGTTGCCGCTGTTATTGGAGAAGATTCGATAGAGCAGACGGAATGAAAATTCAACATTCAACGTTCAACGCCCATCGTACAAGTCTGGCATGCGGCACAGCGGGCTTCGCTGAATGTTTGATGTTGAATGTTGAATGTTGGATGTTTCCGGGGTTCGCATGAGCAAGTCTGCCCGCATTTCGTATGGCATGATGGCGGTGTTGCTGGTGCTCATCGCCTGGCTGCACCTGGGTGCGCTGGTGCTGACGTCGCTGTTCGGCTTTTTCGCACTCCGGCAATTCAGCTTCGGACGCAGCCGGGTCTTGGGCGTGACGATTTACGTTATTGTTGTGTCGGCCATCGGCTATGGCCTGTTCTTTTTTTCCAAACAGGCGAGGGAACAACTGCCGAAAATTGCGGAAGTCACGATACCCGCGGTTGTCAAATACGCCGAGAGCCAGGGGGTTGAACTTCCATTCAAGGATTACGCCAGTCTGAAGACGGAGGTGTTGAGCGAGTTCAAAGACCGCGTGGGCAACGTGGGACGTTTCGCGCGCGCGGCAGTTTTCGAAATCGCACTGTTGCTCATTGGCCTTGTGGTTGCGGTGAGCATATTTCTCAATGTTCCGTGGGGCACCGAGCCGGACCCACACACGGCGCCGGACAGCCTCTATGCCACGGTAGCGCGCGAACTGGTGCTCCGTTTCCGCACCTTCTACCGGAGCTTCGCCAAGGTGATCGGGGCGCAGATCCTCATCTCCGCCATCAATACCGCGCTGACGTCCGTGTTTCTGGTGTGGAATGACTTTCGTTACGTGACGGTCATCATTGTGCTGACGTTTTTGTGCGGGCTGCTGCCCATCGTCGGCAACCTCCTGAGCAACACCCTCATCATAGGGGTGGCGTTCACGATTTCGCCGAAGATGGCTTTGATTTCGCTCATCTTCCTCGTCGTCATTCACAAGCTGGAGTATTTCCTCAACAGCAAGATCATCGGCGACCGGATCAAGAATCCGATGTGGCTGACGCTCATTGGAATTGTGCTGGGGGAAAAGCTCATGGGCATTCCCGGCATGATCCTCGCGCCGGTGGTGCTGCATTACATCAAGGTGGAAGCGTCCCGCAACAAGGTGAAGGACACCGTGCCGGATCTCGAAGAACCTGCCGAAGCAGCGTGATGGCGGGAGGGAATGACCCATGATACCACAACTTTCGTGAGCAAGCGTGCGCCGACGCTTTATGTCATTATCGCCATCAAACTGGTGAAAGGGTTGTTATTTGTGAGTGTGGCGCTGGCGGTCTATGCGCTTTCGGATAATGATTTGCCAAAGGAGTTTCGCACCTTCCTTCACGCGTTGAGGCTCAACCCGGAGAAAAGATTCTTCACGGAACTGGCTTTGAAAATCGGTCGACTCACCGAAGCCAACGTGGTTTGGGTGGCGGTGGGCACGTTGTTCTACAGTTTGTTTTCGTTGGTGGAAGGTGTGGGGTTGATATTCCGCGTGAGTTGGGCCGGCTGGCTGGCCATTGGCGAGTCGGCGTTCTTCGTTCCGATTGAAGTGTACGAATTGACGCACAAATTCAACTGGCCGGTTTTTGTCATTCTGGGGACTAACGTATTCATCGTCTGGTACCTGTTCCAAAACCGCGCCCGATTGTTCCATCATCACCAAAGCCACTGAACCATCGCGAGAATTAGGATGTCAAATCGACCACGGCGTGCCATTGTCATTGCGTGACAACCGCCGAAGCTATCAGGCTGCTTGAACAATTCAGTGCCGGAAAACTCAGCCGTGAAAAGGCGTTGCGTGCTTTTCAAACCGCACCGTTGGCCGACCTTGGGTTCGCGCAAGTGGATACGCACCGCGCCTTGCGGAAAGGTTTTCCGGAAGTCATTTTTGGCGCGGGCAAAACGGCGGAGCAGGTTTTGAAGATTGCCACAAAGATCTACGAACACGAACAACGGTTGCTCATCACGCGCGTCAAACCCGACCACGCGCGCGTCCTCCGCAAAAAATTCAAGCGCGCCGTGCATCACGAGATTTCCCGGTGTGTGACGATTGAAAAGAAACCCTTGCGCAAACGCCCGGGAACGATCGCCGTTCTTTGCGCCGGTACGACCGACTTGCCAGTGGCGGAAGAGGCGGCGATCACGGCGGACATCATGGGCAATCGCGTGGAACGCATTTACGATGTGGGCGTGGCGGGCCTGCACCGACTGTTAAGCCGGTTGGAATCGATTCAAAAGGCCAACGTCCTTGTGGTTGTTGCAGGAATGGAGGGAGCGTTGCCGAGTGTGGTGGCAGGTTTGGTGTCCCGGCCGGTGATCGCGGTACCAACGAGCGTCGGGTACGGCGCCAACTTCGGCGGTATCACGGCGCTGTTTGGCATGTTGACGAGTTGCGGCAGTGGCGTCACCGTGGTGAATATTGACAACGGGTTCGGGGCGGGCTACGCGGCGAGTCAAATCAATGCGCTGGCAGCCGACGCATCGCAATGAAAACACTTTATCTCGATATTTTCAGCGGCATCAGCGGAGACATGTTTCTCGGCGCGATGATTGATCTTGGCGTTGAGGTTCGTGAATTGGAACTGGAGCTGGCCAAACTCAAACTCGATGGCTACCACTTGCATGTGTCTCGGAAACAAAAGGCGAACATCGAAGGCATCAAGTTCGATGTACATTTGGAACATGAGCACGAGCACGCCCACGAACACACGCACGCGGATGGGACGACGCACACACACGCTCACGGTCACGGTCACGGCCACGATCATCATGGCCACGATTCCGAGCACGGCCACGCCCATGGTTTGCACGGCGGCCCGTTGGTAAAAACCTCCCATGGACAAATTGAACTCAGCGTGTTTGAAAAAGGCGTTCCGCCTCGCTTTCGCCTGTATTTCCACGATGCGAAAGGAAATGCCAAGCCACCGCCGTCACCAAACAGTGTCGCTTTGGAAACCATTCGCCCCGGCGAGCAAAGACAGTCTTTCAAATTCAAGCGCATGGGCGAGTTTCTCGAAGCCACGGAGGAACTGCCTGAACCGCACGAATTCACGGCCATTCTCAAGACAAAGCGAGGCAGCCTCACGGAAAAAATCAAAACAGAATTTGTCGAAGACCACCATCATCACACACACAGTCATGGACACGAATGTCACGAGCATGAGCACGGACGGAACTTTTCCGAGATAAAAAGGCTGATTCAGTCCAGCGCTCTCTCCGAGTGGGTCAAAGAAAAATCAACCGCCGCGTTCCATCGGGTGGCCGTAGCCGAAGGGAAAATTCATGGCATGCCGCCGGAGGACGTGCATTTTCATGAAGTCGGCGCGGTCGATTCGATTGTTGATATCGTTGGCGCGTGTGTCGCGCTGGAGCTGCTCGGCAAGCCCAGCGTTTTCGCTTCTTCGGTCGTAGAAGGCACTGGTTGGATCAATTGCGCTCACGGGCGATTTCCAATTCCGGCGCCCGCCACACTGGCCATTCTTGGTGCGCGCGGCGTTCCGATTTCGCAATGCGATGAGCCGCAAGAACTGGTCACGCCGACGGGTGCAGCCTTGCTCGCGGAATTGGTCGAGAACTTCGGCCCGATGCAGGGGTTGACGGCAACCAAGATCGGCTTCGGCTTTGGCACCCGCGACAACCAG
Organism: uncultured Verrucomicrobiota bacterium; assembly: GCA_964651015.1. GTDB lineage: Bacteria > Verrucomicrobiota > Verrucomicrobiia > Limisphaerales > PALSA-1396 > CAZYYS01. The sequence continues at coordinate 529 of CAZYYS010000055.1, read as the reverse complement.
ACACGACCCAATGTCTTGCGCGCCATCCTGGGCGAAACAACTGCACCGGGCAGTGCGGCGCATGATTGGCAAACCGACACCATCGCCGTTCTGGAGACCAACCTGGACGACATCAACGCCGAGTTGCTCGGCCATTTTGTGGAAGTGGCATTTGCAGCGGGTGCGCTCGATGTGTTTCATACACCGATTCAGATGAAAAAGAATCGGCCTGGCGTTTTGCTGACGGTTTTGTGCGCAACGGCGGAGGCGGACAAATTCACCGAGCTGATGTTGCGCGAGACGAGCGCGTTTGGGGTACGGCGCACTGCGGCGGAACGGCGCAAATTGGAACGCGAATTTGTGGAAGTAAAAACGCCATGGGGCAAAGTCACTGTCAAACTCGGCAAGCTCGACGGAGAAGTGGTTCAAGCGACGCCGGAGTTTGAGTCGTGTAAAAAACTGGCGGCGCGAGCCGGCGTTCCATTGAAGCAAATATACGAGGCGGCTAACAAAGCCATCAAATCCTGAGTTATGGTCGATATCGAACTGT
>CAZYYS010000054.1:0-21710 GCA_964651015.1 uncultured Verrucomicrobiota bacterium | reverse complement strand
ACTACCGAAAAGCACGATGCCTTACGAATTCCGAAAATCGCGCAGCCTCTTTGAACGCGCCTGTAAAAGCATTGCCGGGGGCGTCAACAGCGGCATCCGCAAAATGGAACGTCCTGTCCCGCTCTATTTCGAGCGCGGTGAAGGGCCGCGCCTCTGGGACGTGGATGGCAACGAATACATCGATTTTCAAATTGGACAGGGCGCATTGCTATACGGCCACGCACCTGGCGGGATGGCCGAGGCCATCGCAACTCAAGCGAACTTTGGGACCCACTGGGCAGCACAGTCTCAGTTGGAAATTGAAGTCGCCGAGCGTTTGCAGAAGATGATTCCATCGGCGGAAATGGTGCGCTTCAACAATTCTGCTACCGAGGTAGTTCTGTCGGCGCTCCGACTGGCACGCGCACATACTGAACGTCCGTTAATCTTGAAATTCGAGGGCCATTACCACGGCTGGGCGGACGAAGGGCTCGTTGGTTTTGCACCACCGCCCGACCAGTGGGGCACGGAAGAAAATCCCACCCGGCTACACCCAAGCCAGGGCGTTATCCCGGAAGTGCTGGAAAAGTTCGTAGTCGCGCGTTGGAACGATCCGGAGCATTTGCGCCGTCGGGTCGCAGAACACAAAGGCAAAATCGCCGCGATCATTTTCGAACCCGTGCTGTGCAACACCGGTTGCATTGAAGCCGCGCCCGGCCTGCTGCAAACGATTCGTGAACTATGCGACCAGGAAGGTATGTTGATGATCGCCGATGAAACCATCACCGGTTTTCGCTTTGGCGCAGGTTGCGCACAAAAATACTACGGCTTTGTTCCCGATTTGACGATATTAGGCAAGGCAGTTGGCGGTGGTTTGCCGTTCGCGGCACTCGTCGGTAAGCAATCAGCAATGGCGAAAATCATCAAAGGGGACGTTGTCCACGCCGGCACGTTGAACGGAAATCCACTCTGTCTTGCTGCCAGCAAGTGGTGTCTGGATTTTATTGTCGCCGAGGGTCAGCGCCACCCTGAAAAAATCATGAATCTGGGAAAGACACTGATGGGCGGTTTACGATCACTGGCAGACAAGCACAATATTCCGTTGCGTCCACAAGGACCTGGGTTGGTTTTCCACACATTGATGCTCAAGACTGGGGCGGCCGAAGGAGCGGTGCAAAGCTATCGTGACTACGTTCGTCGCCACGACGCGGCACGCTGGACTCACCTGCGGCAGTGTTTGCTCGAGGAAGGCGTGCGCGCCATCGAACGCGGACTGTGGTTCATTAGCATGGCGCACCGCGAGCAGGATATTCAGGAAGCCTCGCAAAAGGCAGCCACGGCTTTTGCCCATCACGCTGCGGAGTGGAAACCAGTTTCGTAAGATGTCCAAAGAGCGGCGCGTTTTGTTTGCAGGTCTGTTTCACGAAACCCATTCGTTCTTGGAAACCAGGACCAGTCTCGGTGATTTCAGTGTTTTGCGAGGTCAAGAAATGCTGTCATGTCTGGGCGACGCCTCACCACTCGGAGGCGCGTTGCAAGCGGCGCAGGATCTCGGATGGAAGATTCTGCCAACGATCGATTTCCGCGCTTCACCCGGCGGTGTGGTTGACGACCAAGTCGTAGAAACCTTTTGGCGAGAGTTTGCAACCCGGGCACAGCCATATCTCGCTTCTGGCGTTGACGGAATCTTTCTCGTCCTGCACGGCGCGATGGTTTCGCAGTCAATGACGGATGTCGAAGGGGAGGTTCTAGATCGCATTCGCCGATTAGCTGGAGCAGGGAATGTCCCGATTTTCGGCGTGTTTGACCTGCACGCCAATTTCACGGCGCGTATGGCTGCGTGCACAAACTGTCTCGTTGCCTATCGTGAAAATCCACACACTGACGCCCGCCAAGCCGCACAAGATGCAGTGGCCTTGCTGGAACGCTCATTTTCAACCCGCAAAACTCCGAAATTGTTTTGGCAGCACGTGCCGCTCCTGTGGCCGCCCACTGGAACCGGAACGGCCACCGAGCCCATGGCTTCGCTTGAAAAGCAGGCACGGGAAATTGAAGCCAACAACGCCGACATTTGGGCAGTCAACGTCCTCGGTGGCTTTGCATTTGCAGACACGCAGGAGACAGGTGTGAGTTTTGCGATCGCTACCACTGGTTCGGAAGCCGAAGCGCGCGGATATTTGCAACAACTTTCACAGCTTGCCTGGCAGGAGAGGGCACGAGGCAACATTACGGAGGATCCGATTGATGCTGTAATGGAAAAACTGCTGCCATTGCCGACTGGCCTCACAGTTCTCGTTGAGCCATCCGACAATATTGGCGGAGGCGCTCCCGGCGACGGCACTGGTATTTTGCGCGCCTTGGTAAAATACAAAGTGGATAATGCCGCCGTTGCGATCAACGACCCGGAGGCAGTTGAGAGACTCCAGTTGCTCTCAATCGGCGCCAGCACCACTTTGTCGGTCGGCGGGAAAGGGAGCCGCTTGGACGCCGGACCAATTTCGCTGGATATCGAACTGATTTCCCGCAGCGACGGCAGGTTTCCGCTGGAAGATAGACAGAGTCATCTGGCCTCGATGGTAGGGGATCTTGTGGAGATGGGGCCGTGCGCCGTAGTGCGGCACGAGGGCATCTCAATTCTGCTCACGAGCCGCAAAACTCCGCCATTTGACCTCGGACAGTGGCGTAGTCAGGGAATCGAGCCAACGCGGCTCTCCGTTATCGGGGTTAAAGCAGCTGTGGCCCATCGTCGCGCGTATGATCCGATTGCGCAAAGAATGTTTTGGGTGGACACACCCGGGCCGTGCAGCAGCAATTTGAAAATTCTACCTTACCGCCGCGTGCAGCGACCGATTTATCCACTGGATGAATTGCAAGACAAATTTAATTAAGACCGCCATGAACAATCCGATTGTCAGTTACCCAAGAGACGCCAACACGCCGACTTCGCACCTGCCATTCAGCCCAGCGGTGCGGGTCGGGAAGATGATTTTTGTCTCCGGGCAGGCGTCCGTTGATAAGACCGGCCAAATCGTCTCCGATACGTTCGAAGGCGAATTTCGGCGCTCGCTTAAGAATTTGAGGGAAATCCTGGAAGCATCTGGCAGTGATTTGGCGCACGTCGTGCAAACGCGAAATTACGTTCGCGACCCCGCTGATGTGCCGTTGTATAATCAACTTTATCGGGAATATTTCCAACCGCCGTACCCGGCGCGCACGACAATTACCAACTGCCTCCCTCCAACGCTTAGGTTCGAAATCGAGTGTGTCGCAGTGCCCAAGCAGTGAACATTTTCACCACGCTGTCCAGCCGCCATCCACAAAGAGATTCTGTCCAGTGATGTAAGAGGCGGCGTCAGACAATAGGAACGCAACGACTCCCGCAACTTCTTCTGGTTTCCCGATTCGTCCCATCGGGGACTTTTGCGCAAGCCGCTCAATCAATCCGGGATGCTCGCGTTGGACTTCGAACTTAGGAAACGGCCCAGGCGAGATGCAATTAGTCCGCACATTTTCCAAACCCCAGTGGACTGCAAGATATCTGGTCATCTGGATGATGCCCGCCTTGGCAATGCCATATTCGATCGGATTCTTGTTCATTGGCGCTTCATATATGCCCGGGTAGGGCGATATCGAGCCATACATGCTCGAAAACAAAACGATGCTTCCTCGCTTCAATCTCGCCATCTCCGCACCAACTTCGCGTGCGAGGAAAAATGTAGAGGTCAACCCTGCGTGGTTGGTCTCGTCGAACTCAACTTCCGTCAAGTCTTCGAGCCGCTTGGCAGTGGATGCGAAAGTCAGATTGACCAGACCATGAGGCACGCCACGCTGCTTCAGGTGGATCGCAATGAATTTTCTAAGCGCTTTGATATCGCGAACATCGGAGGTTGCGGGAGTCAGGACGTTGCCCAGGTTCGCGGATTGCGCCAAAGCTTGCGCACGGTTCTCCAAATCCACGCAGAGCACTCTTGCGCCCGCGTTGCACAACACGGAAACAGTCGCTCGACCCAAATGGCCGGCGCCGCCAAACACCCAGATATCTTTTTGGGCAAGGCTGAATATGTCGTTTAACGGTGAAGGCATGGTTTTGGCATGAATCACTCCGTTGATACCAAATCTACCAATGCCCGCAATTGAGAATCCCACGGTCGCGTGCCACCAGCCGGTGATAATCGCACAGAAGCCCATTGACCGGCATCTCCTTGGTTTGCAATGATCAGGCGTCTTGGATTGAGGCATGCAAAAGAGCATTCTGGTGGTAGGTTGTGGCAGCATTGGCGAGCGTCACGTGCGCTGCTTTTTGAAAACCGGTCGGGCCGAGATTTCAGCGTGTGACCCTAATTCCGCATTACTTCAAAGAATCCAAACAGACTACCAAGTATCAGGCTCGGCTAACCTTCAGCAGGCCCTTTCATCCCGGAAGTTTGATGGCGTCGTGGTTTGCACGCCGGCCCACACGCATATCGGTATAGGGTTGGCTGCATTGCGGTCAGGCAGCGGATTGTTGGTTGAGAAACCATTGAGTATTGGATTGGAACAGGTCGATGAGTTTCAGCGTGAAATTGCGCGCAGCGGGAAATTTGTTGGGGTCGCGTACATAAATCACTTCGTGCCTGCGGTTCGGGAGGCACGGGATTATTTGCGACAGTCAGAACTGGGAAAAGCCTTCCAAGTGTGCGTCATGGCGGGACAACATTTTCCGACCTTCCGGCCAGCTTACCGCGAGATTTATTACACGCGCCACGAAACTGGAGGCGGCGCGATTCAGGATGCGTTGACCCATTTGTTCAATGCCGTTGAGTGGATGATCGGCCCGACGACACGGATTTTTAGCGAGGCCGCGCATCAGATGTTGGATGGCGTGAATGTGGAAGACACGGTGAGTGTCACCGCGAGGAACAACGGTGTTCTTGTCAGCTACAGTCTGAACCAGTTTCAGGCGCCGAACGAAATCACAATCCAGATTCATTGTGAGCGCGGCAGCCTGAAGTTGGAGTTGCACGAACAGCGCTGGGGTGTATTTCGAGCGGGCAGTTCAGCCTGGGATTATCGTCCCGCGCCTGTGAATCATCGGGACGATTTGTTCGTTGCCCAGGCCCATGCGTTTCTGGATGGATTGGAAGGAAAACCGAATGCTCTTTGTACGTGTGAGGAAGCCATTCAAACGCTGAAAGTGAACCTGGCGGCATTACGATCCGCCCGCACAGGAGAACCCGTTTCCATTGCATGAGCGCGTCATCCGAAATCCGTCTCGCAATGCTCGGGATGATCGAGGGAAATGGGCACCCTTATTCATGGTCGGCGATAATCAATGGTTACGACCCGAAAGCCATGGCTTCGTGTCCTTATCCGGCTATTGCAACATATCTTGGACAGCAATCACTCGACTCGGTGAGGATTCCGGGAGCGCGCGTCACGCACATCTGGACAGACAACTCCGAAGAAGCGCCGAAAGTAGCGGCAGCCAGCAAGATTGAAAACGTGGTCAAGAAACCAGAGGATGTAATAGGAAAGGTGGATGCGGTGGTTATCGCCACGGACGACGGCAATGATCACGTACGGCGCGCGGTGCCCTTTATCGAGGCTGGCTTGCCCGTTCTGGTCGATAAACCGCTGGCGATTAATTTGCCGGACCTGAAACAATTTATTCGCTGGCAAAATGCAGGTCACCGCATTCTTTCGTCGAGCGGACTTCGTTACGCACCGGAGATGCAGGTTGTGAAGCAGCAGCTCTCAGAGCTTGGTGACATTCGATGGCTGACCAGCTTCACCTGTAAAACCTGGGAGCGTTACGGGATTCACGCGCTTGAAGCCGTGTATCCTCAAATCGGTCCTGGATTTATCAGCGCACAAACACTTCATCAAGTCGGCTCAGATATTGTTCACTTGACTCATCGGAGCGGCATTCAAATTTCAATCGCGGCCATTCACGATGCTTACGGCAGCTTTGGCAACGTCCATGTTTACGGGACGAAGGGTCAGCTGGCTTTGACACTGAAAGACACGTACGCTGCCTTCCGCGCCCAGTTAGTTGCATTCATTGAAATGCTCAAGACTGGATGCGTGCCTTTTCCATTTGAGGAAACGATCGAACTCATGACGATCCTGATTGCCGGCATACGGAGCCGGGAACAAAATGGCCAAGTCGTCCTGCTCGAAGAGGTTCGGGCGGCTTGCGCCGCTGCCTGATAGCCAATTTTACTTATGAATATCCTTGACCGATTCAGCTTGCGCGACAGGGTGGTTGTGCTGACAGGCGGCAGCGGACTCTACGGACGCCAACTGACTTCCGCGATTGCGGAAGCCGGAGCGAAACTGGTCATTGCCTCACGAAATTTATCCAAGCTCCAGCAGGTCGCCGCTGATGAAAGGCAACGCGGTTACACGGTTGTCTGTGAAGCGTTCGATCAAGGAGATGAAAAATCCGTTTTGGATTTGCGCGACCGGATTTTGAAAACATTTGGGCAGATCGACGGTTTGGTTAACAACTCGGTGATTCGCCCCATGAAACGAATGGACGATTCACTGGCCGCCTGGACTGAATCCATGCAGGTCAATGCAACAGGAATTTTCCTGATGACGCGGGCATTCGGTCAGGAAATGTGCAAGCGCAATCAAGGAAGCATTGTCAACATTGGATCAATACAGGGCATGGTCGGGCCAAGTTTGTATTTGTACGAGGGTACCAATCTTGGGACACCGCCGCCCGATTATTTTTTCCATAAAGGGGGTATGATCAACCTGACACGATATTTCGCGAGTGTATTGGGAGCGAAAGGCGTGCGCGTCAATTGTGTTTCTCCCGGTGGTTTTTTCAATCACCAGCCAGAACCTTTCCTTACGCGGTACAGCCAGCGCACGATGTTGGGGCGAATGGCCGATGAAAATGATCTGGGGGGGACAATTGTTTTTCTCCTGAGTGACGCCTCCCGATACATAACCGGAGCGAACCTTCCAGTGGATGGCGGTTATACGGCCAAGTAACGACTGACTGTGCTCCGCTCCATGGCACGGCCTGCTACGCACGAAGAAGCAGCCCACTCCCTTACCGTAGATTTCGCGGGGGCGTAGGCTAATAACTGATGCCCGAAAAAAGCCGCCAGAACAGAAACGCCTACCACGATATAACCCATGCCCTTGTCGGCCAGAAAATAGCTCTTGATGTTCTTTTGACCCTTTGCGAAGCGCAGCCCCACCAAGACGGTGACGACAAGGTAAGTCGTGAAAATCGCACAGTCGATAAACTTGAAGTGATTAATTGCGGGTGGCATCAATAATTCAGATTACCGATTAGTCAGGCGCATTGGACTTTGAAGTCGGATACAATCCAAGCGGAAAACAAGGCCGCGCATGGATTTTTCGTGGAGTCGCCGTAGCAGTTTCTTATTGCCGATTATCAACAACCTGAGTTTCATCTTTGCGAGAATTATTGTCAGGTCAGCGACCATGGCATCCAATTCCGCAATTAATGATCTGCATACGCCGGTTGTGTTGATTGATCGCAGCCGACTCGAGCAAAATATTCGATCGATGCAGCTCGCCTGCGACGCGCACGGCGTCGAGCTCCGACCGCACATCAAGACACACAAAATGATCGCGGTAGCGCGACTCCAACTCACTGCAGGTGCGTCAGGATTGACGTGTGCGAAACTAGGCGAAGCAGAAGCTCTTCTGCCTTCTGGAGTCAGGAGCATGTTCATCGCACATTCTCTGGTCGATGAACGCCTGGCGCCGAGCGTCGCCGCTCTCGCCGATCAACTTTCGGACCTGCGTGTCGCCGGCACGAGCGAAGCGCAGATTGAGGCGCTCAGCACGCTGGCTCGCCGCGCGGGACGCCGACTCTGCGTAATGATGGCGGTTGATACGGGACTCGCTCGTGAAGGAGTCAGAGATTCCGGCTGCGCCATAAGACTCGCGAGCAAAATCGCAAGGAGTTCTCATCTTGAACTGGGTGGATTCTACACGCATGAAGGGCACCTCTACAGCGTGAAGCGAACCGAGCAAGCAGTACGCACAAACGCCGTGATTGAGAAACTTGCGGATGTTCGCGACGCTGTTTCGCGTTCCCTCCCGCTTTGGCCGGGTTGTAGCGTGAGCGCGCGGCTGGCCGCCAGTTCCGGGCGCGTGCAGGCTGTGCGCCCAGGCGCGTATGTCTTCGGTGATATGTACCTCAGCAAAATCTGCGGGGTGATGCAGCCCAACGATGTCGCCCTGCACGTGCTTGCGACCGTTGTGGACAGGCCTGAAGCCGGGCTGGCGCTCATCGACGCAGGATCCAAGACATTTTCTTCCGACCGTACTTCAGAAGGCGTATTCGCCGCCGCCGCGGATGGTCGTGATCTTAATGTGGTACGCGTGAACGAGGAACACGGCTACGTGCGCGGATCGGCAGTGGATTCGCTGAGGGTCGGCGATCGCCTCAAGTTTACACCGGCGCATGTCTGCCCTGTTGTCAACCTTACCGACGAAGTAATTGTGACCGAAAATGATCGCGTTCTTGAAACTTGGCGCGTCGAGGCCCGCGGCCGGACGCAATGAATAATATCATGCTACCTAAGTACAGAGCTGGCGATCAAGGCACCTCACCGATGAAATACGCTGAGACCTTAGGTCAAACGGATCTTGAACTCGCCAGATCCAATCTCGGCGGCTTCGTCCCTCACGAAGTATATGACATCCACGCACACATTTATGATCCGGGTCATTTTGCTCCCTCGGCTTGGAGATTTTTGGAGGATGTTGGCAACTTGGGCTGTGGCGAGCATCGTGGTGCCCTGCAACGGTATATGCCGTCGCAAACAATCCACGGTCTTTATTTTGGCCTCCCGCATCAAACTGCCGAGCGCCGGGTTGAAAATGCCTGGGTTGCGAATGAAGTCAAAAGAAGCGGGACCGCCCAAAGCACAGCTTTGTTGCTGGTGGCTCCGCAAGATGAGCAGAACTGGGTCGCGACTGAACTGAGAAGTAGTCGCTATTGTGGTTGCAAGGTTTATCACTGTTACTCGGAGCGACCGGACACGATGTATGCGCAAATCACCGAATTTGCCCCGGAGTGGATGTGGGAATTGCTGCATGAGGTGCGCGGACTGCTCATGCTGCACCTTGTGCGTGACGGTGCGATTGCCGATGCAGGCAACCAACAAGAACTGCGGCGTCTCTGCCGAGCCTACCCGAAGGTGAAACTCGTGCTCGCGCACGTTGCTCGGAGTTTCAATTACCGCAACGCGCGTAACGGCCTGCATGCCATCGCTGATTTGGAAAACGCCGTCGTGGATACTTCTGCAATCTGCGAAGCGGATGCGTTTCGCGCCGCCCTGGAAACTCTCGGGCCGCGACGGATTCTGTGGGGCTCAGATTTCCCCATAAGCGAAACGCATGGTCGGTGTGTAACGACTGGCTCTCGCTTCCACTGGTTGCACCCCGAATCTAACACATCCAAAGATCTATCAGCGGCTACGCACGGCATGACATTGGTTGGAATTGAATCCCTGTTGTCCTTGCGCGAGGCCTGTGAGGACGCCGGACTCACGCAGGGAGATCTTGACGATCTATTTCTGCGCAACGCTGTGCGTCTGCTTTCACTGCCATCATCAAAGGAAGTATCAAACTCGGAGATGGAAGGGCCGACATTGTGGAGACGTGCGCAAGAGGTTATTTCGTGCGGCACAGGATTGCTGTCCAAGCGGGCAGAAAAGTTTGATGCGGCCGAATGGCCCGCCTACTTTTCCCGCTGTTCGGGTTGCCAGGTGTGGGATTTATCGGGCCGGCGCTATCTTGATTTTGCCGGCGGCATCGGTGCCGTATTGCTCGGATACCGTGATCCGGATGTAACAGCAGCCATCAAACGCCGGCTGGCACTCGGCACGTATTGTTCTCTGGTGAGTCCGCAGGAAGTCGAACTCGCCGAGCATCTGCTGGCTCTCCATCCTTGGGCAGGCAAAGTTCGATATGCCCGCGGCGGTGGTGAGGCAATGGCCATAGCTGTGCGAATCGCGCGCGCGGCGACTGGACGCAGCGGAGTAGCTTTCTGTGGTTATCACGGATGGCACGATTGGTACCTCGCGGCGAATCTGGGAGAAAACGACGCGCTCAACGGGCACCTGCTTCCCGGCTTGGATCCGCTGGGCGTGCCACGGGAACTTGATGGCACTTCGGTGCCTTTCCGCTATAATGACGTGCATTCCCTTGACGCTGCTCTACATAAGCTCGACGCGAATCTCGCCGCGGTCGTAATGGAACCGATGCGGTCGCAAATGCCCAAAGATGATTTTGTCGTCAAAGCGGCGGAGCGATGTCGTGCTGCCGGCGCGGTCTTTATCGTTGACGAAGTGACGAGTGGTTTGCGCTACGGATTTCCCGGCGCACTCTCTCGCCTGGGAATTGAGTCGGATTTGGTTGTGTACGCCAAGGCAATGAGCAATGGCTTTCCCTTCGGCGTGGTAATCGGTCGTGACGAATTCATGCAACCATCGGAGGCGAGTTTTATTTCATCGAGCTATTGGACGGATGGTGTTGGACCTGCCGCTGCGCTGGCCGTGCTGAAGAAAGTGCAAAGATTGAGAGTGCATGAAATTGTGTGGGAGCGAGGAGTCAGATTTCAGGAATCTTTGAAGTCCATTGCCGCACGTCACCCATCATGCCGATTGATTGTGGGCGGCATGCCGGCGACTCCAACCATAAGCTTTGATCTTGGTGCACTTGCGCCGCACGCGCATCAATTCATTGTCCGGAAGATGTGCCAGCACGGATTCCTGACTTCGTCGGTTTTCTACTTGATGCTTGCGCACGAGCAAGAATTCATCGATCAATTATTGCACGCCCTCGAACAGGTGTTGAACGATCTTCAGCAACTGATAGATGCGGGCCGTTTGAGCAAAGAATCTGAAGCAGCATGCGGGCCTTCCGGTTTTGCACGATTGGCGTGAAGGAATCAGTTTTCCATCCCAGGGGATTCCATGTTCACTCGCGATTCACGGCAGGAGCACCTCGGTAGCAGCGGGCCGCGAATCCCCAACCTCCTTTGTCTGGCGAACCAGGTTTTTCAGTGACTCTTCGAGCAACAACATTGGTTCGCTTATGCAGATGAATGTGAACCCACGCTGCCGAAGATTCGGCCCATCTCCAATCATCCACATGTTCTTGCCGACGGCCGCGGCCGCCTTGCGAATTCGTTCAACGGCATCGAGCAGGACCGGGTCCTGTGGCTGCCAGCAAACTCCCAGGTTCGCAGACAAATCATAAGGCCCTATCGCCAACGCAGTCGTCAGAGGATGCGCGGCAATCGCCCCGGCGTTTTGCAACCCTTCCTTGCTCTCGATTTGCGGCAGGATGATTAGATCGTCTTCGACTTCTTGCTTCCAGGTTGAATATTGGTAGTCATGGACCCAGCGATTGCCGGGGCCGCCCGGGCGTCGTTTCCCGCGCGGAGGCATATAAGCACCTTCCTGGACGGCTTCCAAGCTCGCCACGTTATCCACCATGGGAAGGAGAAGACCGCAAGGGCCTTTATCGACAGCCAACCGGATTGTCGTCGGCTCAGTCGAAGGTGGACGGATCAAAATAGGAAAATCGATCATTCGTCCAATCGCACAGATGTTCGCGACCAGATCGTCATCAAACCTCTGATGTTCGGTGTCCACAATCAAGTAATCCAGTCCGGCCTTCTGGCTGATCTCCACCAATCCGATCCAAAGATGAAAGGTGGCAATGGCGCCAACAGTTGGTGTCTGATTCTTGATATTTTCACGAAGTAACTTGGCTGATTTCATATCAAGTGGGCGGTCTAATCCTTGAGTTGCATAATCTTGTTCTGGGCTGTGAAACGAATTGGTTTGCAATAGTGATACACAGAGATTCCTTCCGCGACCGGAGTTTTGGCACGCACAATAAACTCAATCCAATGCGCACAATTGAAGGCGCTAAATGCAAGTTCAAAGCCTGCAATGAAATCGTCCGATTTTCGAGAAAAGTCTGGCAACAGAACAGGGCCGGTGTCGGTTTGATAAATGTTGTCTCGCTCATTCGCGTTGATGGTTTTGATGGGGTAAACAATGGTCGCTTCGTAGTTGTTGTCTTTGATTTTTGTCTGGCCGACCAGACTTTGGTTTGAAAGTACTGCGGCAACAACTTCTGTGGGTGTCTCCAGTTCTTCTCCGGGAGCAAACGCCAGATCAATTCGAAAATCATCGAAAACTTCTTCGACCTTCCCTGTATGTCGCTCAGGCTGGACTCCAAGCGACGCCGGATACAGTTTTACGCCCTTGTCCGCGCGATCGAACGTTTTGAGGAAGAGGAATTGTTGCCTGGAGAAGATCGGCACAAAGTCGGCGTTCGGCTGAGTGAAAATGTCGGCTTCGACTCCCACTCGTTCCGTTTTGCAACTGCTCCCGAGAACAAAAGTGTGCGTCGCACCTGTGTTCTTTTCGCGAACTTCGCACACGCAATCGACGGCTATTCTCGCATTATTCAGACTGTAAGGTGGCTTGTGCGAAACTGTAGTTGGCATTTTTTCCAATGTATCAATACGGAAAGTTAGAAAGGAGCGGGAAAAATCGATTGTTTCCATAATCACGACACACGCGAATCAACACGACTGTTATCCGGAGCCGGCGCGGAACCGTCGCCGAGTAGGTCGGGAGGGTTCAGAACCATTCCTGCCACTTGCTTTTCAGACGGGGGCGGAAACAGAAACCCGCACAGGTACGAAACTGTCAGGCTGACGACGAAGGAAGCGGGCATGATCCACATGAAGGAGATGCCAAGGTTCATTGCGAAAATCTCGCGACTGAAGGAAACCAAGACGCTGGTCAGAAAGCCGGCGCAAAAACCCATGACCGCGGCCACAGCGCCCGTTCTCCGGAAAAAGATCCCGCTCAAAAACAACGCGCCCAGTGGGGCGACAAACAGGTGATTGACCCGTTCCATCAGATCCACCAGGTTCCAGCCGCTGGACCGCATGAGCTCATTGACCAGGAGCGCGGCAGCGATGCCGCCCAGGCCGGCCAAGGTGGAAAGGCGGCGTGCCAACTTCAGCTCACGGGCAGCGTCTGGCCGGGCGCGGAACGGGAGCCAGAAATCGTTGAGCAACACTGTGGAGATCGAGTTCATTCCCGAGCTCAAGCTGGACATCGCGGCGGCGAGCAACGCGGCCAGGAGCAACCCGGATATCCCGGCGGGCAATTCCGTGGCGATGAATTTTGGAAGAATGGTGTCCGCCACGGGCGCGATTTGCGATTGGAATTCCTGCAACGGAAGTGACGATGTTTTGAAATAGAAAAAGAAGAGTGACACGCCGCATAGCATTAGCAACGCGCTGAGCGCAACGTTTAAGATGGAAAACACCCACACCGACCGTTGCGCCGCGCGCGGCGAAGAAGTCGTCAGGTAGCGTTGAGCTGCCACCTGGTCGGCGCCGTGCGTGCACAGGTTCCAAAGAAAACTCAGGAGAATCATCCCCACCAGAGTAGTTCGCACCGTGGGATCAAAACTGAATATCGGCACCTCGGCACGTCCGGCCTGTCCGAACGTCTCCCACCAGGTCAGCGGCCCGGCGCCTGTCCGAAATGCGACATACAGCGGGATAAAAACCGCACCGCCGAACAGCAAAAGGAATTGGACGAAGTCGGTCCAAATGACCGCGCCAACGCCGCCCATCGTGGTGTAACAGATGGTAGTGACGCCAATGACCAAGGCAATGGCAGGCAGTGTCCAACCTGTCATCTGGGCCGTCGCATACGCCGCGGTATAGATGATGAGCCCGATCCAGATTAACCGTGTGAACACGAACACGGACGAGGCCAGTGTGCGTGTGCCGGAGCTAAACCGCTTGTCAAGATATTCATACACGCTGGTAACCGGCAGGCGCATGAGCACAGGAATAATGATAAACGTCACCGCCGGGATCACAAAGACATACGCCAGGTTCATGGAGAAGAACCCGATCCCGTTCTTGATCATCTCGCCTGGGGTAGCCAGATACGTGTTGGTTGAAACGAGCGTCGCGACGACGCTGATGCCGACCAGGAACCACGGCATTTTCCGGTCGCCCAGAAAATAACTTGCCTGGGACGTTTGCCGCCGAGAGAAATACAGGCCCATCGTGATCAACCCTGCGAAGTAGCCGGCAAGGACGAGGAAGTCGAGTGCGGTCAAGTGCATGGTATCAAAGAAAACGGACCCAGATCGGGGAAGACCACGCCATGGCGACGGATTCACGGACGCGGTGTCGCTGGCGCAGTCGGAAATAGTAAACGGCGTCGCCAGTGAATCCTCCATCGGTGAATGACAACAGCACCTGCTCCTGGGCGGGCGATTGGTCGCGGATGATTTCGAATCCGGGACGACCTTTGCGATGCCGCAACACCTGGACGGAATCGATCACATCGGTCCCGACCGCGCGCAGACGGATCGAAACGGGGCCGGTAGCGGATAACTTCCCACCCATCGCCACTTGATTAATATCGAAATCGAGAATAATCCGCACACCGGTGGTGCCATAAGTTCGGCGCTGATACAACGCATCAAAGATGCCTTCACGAGTTAGCGCACCCGCCCGCACGGCAGCCAATCCAAATTCCGGCTGGCCGGGGTGTGCCCGGTGATCGTCACTCGAAGCAATTGTGCTTAACTCAAAACCTTCGATCCACGCGCGTTGAGCAGACATCCCGGTTTTCGTGGTCGTGCTTGGATTAGTGAACAAACTCTGTTCGTAGGCCAGAGGATGGGTGGGATCATACTCTTCGCCCAGTCCGTGGCCCGAGTATATTTCGAAATTGCGCCGGAACTCTGGATTGTTGGCCGTGCTCCAGTCAATCGGATCAGGCATTTTCATCGTATGGTGTGGAATGGTCAGCGCTTCACCCGCCTTCAACGCCTGCCATAGTTCAGGGAGAGTGACTGTATCTGGATCGAACAGCGGCCCGGGTTCATCGCGAAAATAGACGTTGTGGTGTCCGTACGGTGCGTAAAAAGAAGCTTCGTAGGCATGCAGAGTCACGAACTGGCCGGGCAAATTATGACGTTCCGCCAAATCGCTGTATTCCTTCCACTCCTTTCGGGTCAATCGATTCACAATTGGCTCGACCGGACCGCTATGGTCGGTCATAGCGTAGAAATCCAGTCCCGAAATGTGCCGGGCATATTCGTACGCGTCTTCAGGCCAGCCCACCGCATCGGATGCACTGAATCGCGTATGGGAATGAAGGTCGCCCCAGTAGATTTGATCCGAAGGTTGAGCCAGATGCACTTGGATGGGATTGCTTATCGCGTGCAGGTTGCGACTGGCTTCGGACGCCTCAATGCGTAACAAAGCGGCTTGCCGGGGCGTATATGTCGCCTCAACCCAGCCCCGGCCCTTTTCAATTGTGACCGTTGCAGGAACATCAGCCTGGCCGCTTCGGACTTTGAGTGTGACCACTCCACTGAACGAAGAGGCCGGATTCCCGAAGCGATCCAGCACGGCGAAATGAAGAGGACTCGACTGGCCGACCACTGATTCGGAGCGCGCTGTCAACAGCATCTCTGTCGGAAGACCCGCCTTTGCGGTCAGAAGCGGCGTGTCAGTATGGAGGCGAAACCGACCTCGGCCTTCGGTGTCCACAGCCACAAGAATCGGTTCGGCGCGTGTGCTAATGATGGCAGCCCGCATCCCTTTGCTTCCGCGGGATTGATCTCCATAGATCACAGACAAAGTTTGACCCTCGCGGATTTCGCCCTTCAAAAGGACAACGCGCACGACGAATACGTAGTAGCCCATGCGATGAGTCATGTTGCTGGGCTTGACACTCTTGACCAGAACCGCCGGGCTTTCAAATTCAACTGTCGTTTGGAGCGCAACGTCGGGATCCGAGCATCGGGCGCTAATAAAGTTGGGTTCTGTAGGCGCCGTGGCTTGGAGTCGATTGGCAGAATTGCGCTGGCCCGCGTGCCAAGCCTCCGGTAATTGCACGCGAATCCCGCCGCCTACCTTGATCGTTCCACCTGCCCGGTAAGTTACGGTCCATGCGCCGTACTCACCCGCGACGCCATGGTCCGGGCTAACCTCGACGCTGCCTGTGTTGAGAGTCTCCGCTAGCAGTTCGGGTTGTGGCGGGACGTTCATGGGAATCAGCGCCTGCGCCCAAAGGCCAGAAGTCGTCAGTGCTTCGACAACTGCAAACAGAATAAACGACATCGAGTTGGTCACGACCAACCTCCCGCCGATCGCTTATTTGTGGAAGCCAAGACGAGTAAAGGTTTCACGGCTTGGTTTGAATCGAGCCGATCTGAAAGACATTTTCGGTGTTATTTTTGTTATGTCCGTGGTAGGGCTCACCGCCAAAACCGTAGAGGCGTTGCCCATCGGTTACCCACGGGCAAGTGGCAACACCATAAAGCATCACACCTACGCGGGAGTAATTGTCCTGTTCCACATCGTAACACAGAATGAGGTCATTGTAGCCAGTCCAGTACGGCAAAATGTTTTGCTCGTCAGGTGACCTTTTCTTGGTGGCGGTTCCGGCTAGAGCCGCCACATCGGTTTGGCCCACGCGTTGGGATTTGGTTTCACTGGTGCCCATCAGGAGAATGTACCTGTCCCGCAATGCTACGCCCGCTCCACCGTGCATCGGAAAAGGGAGGGGGCGAATCTTTTTCCACTTGTCCTGCTCCGGATCATAACAAAAGGCGTCTCGATACTCAGGGACACCGGCATAAGGCACGTTGAAAAGACGATATTCGCCAACGAGTTTCTTAAAGCCCTCCCGCATTACGGGGTCTGGATGTGAACCTCCAAAGACATAAAGTTTGCCCTGCACCACCGCCGACTCCAACATTGTCCGGACACTACCTGGGTAGGCTGCCATTTTTTCCCACTCTGCGCCTTCTCGGTCCAACCGCAGCCGCCAATCCATCATCGCGGGGCGTCCGCGTTCTTCAGATGGCGTCCCAGTCGGATGGCCCGACACCAAGAGCAACCATTTTCCCGGGATGACTTCCGCCGTCGCCAGCCATCGACCTTTTCCCTCCGACTCTGGTAAAGACGGCAACAAGTGCCATTGCCAGCCGCCCTCTTTGGTTCGGCTCAATTTGGCCGCATTCCGTCCGGCCACTCGGCCACCGATAACGTACACATTAGTCCCGTCGCAGGTCCCTTGCGTGTATTCAGTCCTGAACGGGGGCGGAGGGACTTCCCGGTAAGTCTGCGTTTTCAGGTTGTAAGCATAGGCCAGATGCTGGTAGCCGGGCATCCACAAACCACCGACCAAAATGACGTCGTCTCCGACCAGGCCTGCCACGCCGCCCTTCCAAGTCACAGGCAGGTTGGGTCCGGTTGTCCAAGTGACCTCGAACGGGCATTGATCAAGAACACCTTCATATTCGCGACTGAACGGCAGCCGCGCGTAAGCCCGGTTCAACTCGCGCACTACGTTCAGGTTCGCTTCGTCATTCCGCCATTCGGTCGATGTGGCTGCACGGATTCTCGATTCCCATGGTCCAGAAGGGAACGCCAAAGAAAACAAACACAACACTAAAAGGCTAGGTTTCCTTTTCACAGTGTCGAGGCGCTTGGAAAGATAATTACGCGTCCGATTCATTGATGCTCAACTTGTTTTTCCCGCATTGCTATCACGATTGTTTCGCTATTGGACACCAAGAGACCGACCAACACCAGCAAAGTTGGCTGGTCTTTTTTCAGAACCAATCGAGTCAGTCAGGCGAAGTGGGTATCAAATAGACGGATTGCGCGGGTCAGCGAGCAGGCTTGGGGAAACATGGGAAGCCCGCCCAAGCCCACCCACGCCGGCATCGCATCAAACGAGTAACATTGCTTACACATGCGGGACAATTCGGATTAGAAGAAACACGAATTTTGTTACTGACCTCACTTCGGCAGCACGCGGGTTGGGTCTATGGGTTGGCAGGTGGGGCTATTAACGTCATAAATGTCCAGCGTGCGGAAGAGCAGAATTGCAAATTCGCGATGTCCGCGGGCATTCGGGTGGATGGGGTCGTTGAGCCATTCTCCTAAGGACAGAGCGTCCGGGTGTTGCTTCCGCCAATAAGACCAGTGATCCACAAGCACAGTTTTCTCTGATCGCGCTGTTTTGGCAATGATTTCGTTGTAAGCCGGCAAGTCGTTGCGGCGGGAATCGGAACTCGGGCCAATTGTATTAGTGGTGTGGAGTAAAGGCACCGCGCCATTGGAGCGCACACGACGGACCAATTCACCAAGGTTCGATTCAAATTTCGTGCGTCCCTCCGAACCTCGTGTACAATCGTTCATGCCAATCATGATCGAAACCACATCCGGCTTGAACCTCGACACGCGATGTTCGAAGTCCTTCAGAATGCCGTCAGCAGTGTCACCGCTAATGCCAGTATTGACAACTATATCGCGTCTGCGGCCCATCTCCCAACGAACCCGTTCAGCGAAATGTTCGTGGTAGGAGCGTTCACCATGAGTGTGACTTGCGCCGTGTGTGATGCTGTCGCCGGTGAACACCCAGGTGATGGGCGCCGACTTGTTGGCAATGCGTGCCTGGATCACTGCAAGATCGGCGGCGGCATTGGTGATCGATTCCGGTGTCGTGTTTTGGGCAAACCCAGCCAGCGCGCCATAAAGACTCAGCAGGCAGAATAACAGCCTTCGTGGTTTCATCGAGCCTGATTTCAAATTCAGTTCAGTAGCCGAAAATCGAGCGCTGGTTGTGTTGAAAATCACTTGGCAGAATTATGGCGAGCGGGAAGGCAGTCAATCGCCAAATTCAGCATGGCTGGCAAAAACCATGTCAGGTAAAACCGTCGGGCGTGAACATTGAGAATTCCATAGAATTGTTGAGCTATCTTAGGTCCAAAGGTCATATTGGCAGCTCGGAGAATCCCATGCTGCGAGTTCTCTCGGGTGGCGTGTCCAGTCGGACCTTGCTGGTAGAGAGGCCGAACGGAGAATCCTTCGTCGTGAAACAAGCCAGGGAAAAGCTCCAAGTAGCTTCCGATTGGTTCAGCGACCCGTTGCGAGTTCACCAAGAGGCAGAAGGCCTCCGCTGGTTGATCAAACTGGCTCCCGAAGGCGCCATCACGCCGCTTTTGTTTGAAGACTTTGATCATCATCTTATCGGAATGTTGGCCGTGCCTGCGCCGCATGAGAACTGGAAGTCCATGCTTCTCCAAGGCCGGGTCGAGGAACAGCACGTGTTGCAATTTGCGCGTCTGCTTGGGGATATTCACAAGATCAGCCGACAAAAGCGGTCGGAACTGGCAGCAAAGTTTGATGATCGAACTTTCTTCGAATCCTTGCGACTGGAACCTTACTATGCCTACAGCGCCAGTCGAGAAGCTGCCGCCGCGGACTTCCTTAAGGAACTAATCAAGACGACTCGTAACCGTCGATTCTGCCTCACCCACGGCGATTACAGTCCCAAGAATATCCTGATCCACAAGGATAAATTGGTTCTTGTGGATCACGAAGTGATTCATTTTGGGGATCCAGCCTTTGACCTCGGTTTTTCACTTGCGCACTTGCTTAGCAAAGCAAACCATCTGTCACAGCACCGGACTGTATTCCAGGCAGCGGCGCACCTGTATTGGCGAACGTATTTGGAAACTTGTGGTGACATCAAGCAAACCGATGCTTTTGAGAAATTTGTCATTCGGCACACACTAGGCTGTCTTTTGGCTCGTGTGGTTGGCCGTTCACCATTGGAATATCTTGGCAGTTACGATTGTGCCCGGCAGCGCAGGGCGGTGCTTCACTTGATAACGAAACCGCCGCAGAAACTACCTGAATTGATTGAACAATTTCTAGGGGCCGTATCGCAAAACGATGCAGATTAAGAACCTCAGCGCGTGGGAAATTCTGGACAGCCGGGGTCGACCAACCATCAAAGCCCGGTGCGATCTTGCCAGTGGTAGATGCGGAGTTGCCTCGATCCCCGCTGGCGCCTCGACTGGCAAGGGCGAAGCAGTGGAATTGCGCGATGGGGACTCCAAGAGATACCGGGGATTGGGTTGTCAAAGAGCCGTTGCTCACATCAACGGAGAAATGAACTTGGTCCTGAGCAATCGTTCATTTGGTTCACAGTGTGAGTTGGATCAAACGCTTATTGAACTCGACGGCACACCCAACAAGTCACGACTGGGCGCCAACGCTATTCTGGCAGTTTCACTCTCTTTTGCGCGAGCGAGCGCGGACGAACTTGGCGTCCCACTTCATCAGCATTTTGCGAGCATGCTGCCGCAGATGACGCTCAGGTCACCTCAACCGACCATTAACCTTTTCAGCGGTGGAAAGCACGCTGGCGGTCAAGTCCCCATCCAAGATGTTCTGATTGTTCCAACCTCCTCCAAGTCGGTGAGTGACGCATTGGCAATGAGCTATGAAGTTTATCAGTGTGCCGCAGAGGTTGTGCTTGAGAAGTACGGCATGCGGCCATTGACAGCGGACGAAGGCGGATTCGCGCCCGCGTTTGAAAATGTAGAGACGATGTTGGATCGAGCAATTCAGGCGATCAAACGCGCGGGCTTTCGCGCGGGCAAGGATTTTGTTCTCGCGCTGGACGTGGCAGCGAGTCATTTTTGTCGGAGCAAGCTTTACTATTTATCAGAGCCGCCGCTTCGGAGTCAGGAGATGGTTGACCGAATTGTATCTTGGGTCAATGGGTGGCCGATCGTGAGCGTTGAGGACGGGCTGGGGGAGGATGATTGGGAATTCTGGCCCGTGCTCTGCGAGGCGTTATCAGGAAAGGCATGGACGATGGGTGACGATTTTCTCTGTACCAACGCATCGCGCATCCAAAAAGCAATCACGAACAAAGCTGCCAATTCGCTTTTGTTGAAGGTTAATCAGGTGGGAACTCTTACAGAGGCAGCTGAAGCATACAGGCTCTCGCGAAGCGCGGGCTGGAACATAACGATTAGCGCTCGAAGTGGAGAAACCGAGGACAACTGGCTTGCCGACTTGGCCGTTGGATGGGGCGCAGACCAGATCAAGATTGGCTCACTCACGCGCTCAGAGCGTCTGGCCAAATACAACCGGCTCTTGGAGATCGAATACGAAACTAACTTGCCTATGGCGAGTTCTTTGAGGATTGTTCAAACACCCAATTGATGTGAAAGATCTGCGTGTTATGAGAACAAAATCGATTGCCATCTCCGCTGCTCTCGCGTCCAGATGGTTAATCGCCATCCTCAGCGGTGCGGTTCACTTTGGACTGATGGCGGATACGGGATGTGAAGTTAAGGACATCGCATGGATTCTTGGCCCCAATGTTCCCGAGTTTCGCAAAGGCGGATGCCTCACGACAATGGACGGAAAAGTTATCAGTGTGTTTGGAATGCGCCAGCCGTGGGGTGAAATGGCAACCCTGTACGTTTATGACCCAAAAAGCGATTGGTGGTCGCGAGGTTTGGACGGCCCCATCGGACAAACTTACGTCGAAGGGACTGAATGCGGCAATGCGTTTTACGCAATCGGAGGACGTTCTGCAGGGTTGGGTGGTGTACATACGCGTTGTTTTCGGCTTATGCAAAGAAGCAACCACTTTGTTTGGGAGTCGATGCCTCCGTTGGCTGAGGCGCGTGCATGGGCTCCGAGTGCTTCTGTTGGAAGCAAAATCTTTGTGTTTGGAGGCGCTAGAGACGCACGTGGCCCTACGTTGTCCAGCGTTGAGATGTGGGATGCCGGCGCGCCAGATGCAAAGTGGAATAAAATCTCAGATATCCCTGGGAAATCACGTGGGTGGCTCGGTGTCGCC
>CAZYYS010000053.1:0-21883 GCA_964651015.1 uncultured Verrucomicrobiota bacterium | reverse complement strand
CGCGTTGGCTATGGGAAACCTGCTGGTGTTTGTGATAAAGAAGATTCGGAATTTCAGGAGGTGAGAACCGTTTCGCATGAACATCAAAACGCATAACCATGCGCCGGGTTGTTGAGCCTTGGTTTCGCACTATCCTTACAAATGATTTACAATATTTTGGCAAGTCCAGATTCCCGTTACGCCAGACTTCGCACATGAAATCTCACTCTCTCATCGTTTTGGTCATGGCCGCACTGTCCTGTCTGGTGTCATTCACAGCGTCTGGCCACCCCAGCTCCGGCATCGTCATTGACCCGCAGGGGAACGTCTTCTTTTCCGATGTCAGCCGTGGTCTGCTGAGGGTGGACTCGCACGGCAAAGTGACAACGATTGCCAAACACGGCGGACATTGGTTGGCGATGGATACGAACGGGAGCTTGTCGGGCACTGAATTGCGAGGGTTCGCGCGGCACAAGGTTTCGGGGACATCTTCGACTTTGATCCTCGCCACGGATTCTCCGGTGGTCGTGACACCCGATGGCAACCTTTGCTACGTTTGCGATGACGAGCGGATGACACCTGGCGTTCGTCAACTGGCGCGACTTTCGCCGACCGGAACGAAAACGCTCGCGAGTCCAGGGCTGCGGCGTATGGCTGAGGAAATGGGTGGGATCAAAGGTGTGGCGAACGGACCGGCCGGAGCGTTGGACATCAGCTACGACAAAGCCGTGCTGCGAGTGACTCGCGACGGAACTTTCCGCACTCTTCTCAATCCGGTTGACGTTTCAGATTGCGCCAAGCTTTCGCCGGCCATTCAGAACACGCCTTCCCTCCGGGGACTGGTTACGGATGCACGCGGAGTGGTTTATGTCGCTGCGACAGGCTGTCGAAGTGTCATCAAAATTACACCCGATGCCGAGGCCGTCACGGTCTTGAAAGCTGAGAGCCCGTGGTCACCTTCCGGCGTTGCCTTGCACGGCGAGGATCTTTACGTGCTGGAACACAGGTATACGAACCCTGACGTTGATGAGGATTGGCCGCCGCGAATTCGCAAGGTCGGACGGGGAGGCAATGTCTCGACGTTGGTAACACTGCCACCTGTGGAGAAACAGCGTGGATGAGAATCCAGACCCATGCCGCCTAACCATGCGCCGCGAGGCTGTGTAAAAACTTTGCCATTGTTTTGAGACTTTTACGCTGCGCGATGGTCTATCACAAGTATGAATCATCGTCGCGGACTGGATCGCTACCAAACCCTGCTGCTGCCCGAACGGCTGGAGGATTACATCGCCCCCGATAATTCCGTGCGCTTCCTCGACGCTTTTGTCACGTCGTTGGACTTGCGCGCGCTGGGGTTTTGCGCAGTTGCATCTTCTCCGGGTGCGCTTTCACGCAAAGCCATACTGCCATTTCACACGCTTGCACCATGAAGACACTCGCCAAGGCACTGATTCAGTCAGCAGCATTCTTGGAGTTGTCGGGCGAGGATGTCATCAGACTCAATGAGCACATGGAGGCGCAAAGTAATCGAAACCTTTCCGGACTTGCGACAGGAGTTCGAACGAGTGAACACCGGGTTAGCTTTCTTTATCGCCATCACGGTCGAGTCAGTAGCTGCAACTGCGGAGCGTTGTCTGCCCTGAGAGGGTTCACGGTAAATTGATTTTTCTCCACGGCCCGCAACCACGTTTCAATCAACGTCAGCACTTGCGCGACCTCGAGGTTCTGATGAACCGAGGGATATTTGGAGAGGTTCGCGTGCGCCAACTTGAACAACGCGGCCGCAGGCCGAAGACGGTCCTTCTGCAAGTGAACGAACGCTCCGGCGAGTTGAATCAAACCCTTGTGGAATGAATAATCCAGCGACTGCCGGTCAGCCAGCCAGAGTTCTTCCAGCACATCGTGCGCTTCATAAAAGAGGCGGCGGTTGAAACATTCAAAATATCCCAAGTAATGGGCGTCCAGTGTCCGGCCCTGGCAACTTTCAATCAACGCCGCAATTTTGCCGCTCTTCTTGCTCACGGGCGGAGTATAAGCCGGGAAACCGCAGATTGAAATAGCGTGAACGCGTCTGGGTGCGTCAAGCAACAAGGCCGCCGTTGGCAGTCAATTCTTCTTCTCACTACCCTTCGATCGCAACAGCGCACTCAGATTTTCTTGTGCCACCGAATCCTCGGGGTTGAGCCGAATTGCGGTCCGGAGGTATTGTTCGGCTTTTTCAATTCGGCCGTCACGCAGGCAAATGATCCCCAGGTTCCCGTACGCCTGAGAATCGTCCGGGTTAATGCGGACCACGCCTTTGAACGCCGCTTCCGCTTCCTTCAGCCTGTTTTGGCTAAACCAGATCATTCCGAGGTCGTAATACGCCTTGTCGAAATCGGGCTTCGCGCGAATGGCATCGCCAAGATGTTTCTCGGCCGCCGCAATTTCTCCCAAGGCGACCAATGACCTGGCCATTTTCGTGTGGGCCACCGCATCCTGTGGATCGCTTTTCAGCAAGAATTCACCATAGTCCACGCTGGCGCGCGCATAGTAGAGATAGAAATCTCTTGCCAGCGTTTTGCGTTGCGAGGCTTGCTTGGGTAACACTTGCAGCGAGCACGCCGCCATTTCGTCGGTGCTTTGCAGTCCGTATCTCACGCGTTTGGGAGGCTGGCTGGGATTGCGCACGTTTGCCGGGGAGTTGTCGTAGGAGAAATTCATGATCACCTTGGTGCCTTTCGGCAACTCGACCGGCTTCTTGTATTCGTAATCGCCCTGCCAATTGAAATCCCACTGGCGAATATAAATGAGCCACTTCTTGGTCCCCTCCGGCAACTCGGCGTAAACTTTCAACTCCTTGCCGAGGTAATGTGCGTGCGGCAGAATCCGCAACAACCACACGTCAATGGGCAGGATGTAACTTTGTTCAACGTGGTAATCACTGACGCCTGGAGGCACGTCAATCTTCCAATTCTCCAATTTGATCCGGTACGCTGTGTTGGTGGGGGGAACATCGGTGAAATAGAGTCCTACCTGTGGTTGGACAGTCTCCGGTTTGCCACTCGGGTGCAAATGCAATTGCAGCACCAGATCAGTTCCTTGCTTCAACTCCCAAGACAAGCCTGGAGGAGAAAACGACGGTTGTTTACCCGGCTGCCACCCCAACAACTGTCCGCCGGGCATATGCGCGGTTTCCGGCAATTCCATGCCGTCAAAGCCCGCCGGTCGCTCCCGGTCCGCCAGGCGTCGTGAGCCACGCGTTTCATCAACGCAAACGAAGGCGTGATGAACAACTTTGGAATTCCCGGGTCTGAATTCCACACCGCGAATGAACCGCCTGGAATCCAACGGAATTGGCACCACGAGATTTCGATAGACATCTTTGCCGTCGGCCGCGAGCGAATACGGGGCAGTCACCTCCACGATCAGGTCTGGCTTTCCCAATTGCCAATCACCATGCCAAACGGGCAGCGACGGGAGGTCCTCAGCTTTTCCCTCCGTTGCGCCGTTGTCAACCCAGCGTCGAATCAGTTCGATTTCTTTTTCCGCTAGCCGCCGTTCATGGCTAAATTCTGCGTAACCGGGCTCCGGAAGCCACGGGGGCATGAAACGACTTGCTGTAACTTCAGCGATCTGCCGAGCGCGCTTCGCGACATCGTGGTAGGTCAACAGCGGAAATGGACCCGCCTGCAAGGGCCGATGGCACCCAGAGCAATTGCGAAATATGATCGGAGCGATATCTCGGGTGAACGTCGGTGCCGCTGCCACCGAATCCCCTGCAAATACGCGCCCTGCCGTCAGAATCATTCCGCCAAACCAAAGGCACCGAACGTTCTTAAAACACTTCGACGCGCATGTGCAGGCCGGAAGCCACCAACTCGTTGGCCAGTCAAACTGCAGACCATCCTCCGAGACAGCAACTGCCTCGATATCCTTGAAGCAAAACTTCAAAAAATTGACTGAAGACTTGAGGTAATTCATGCGCTGGCTACCCGCCGTCGTTGAAAACATTTGGGGCACTTGACGTCATGATATCGATTCCAAAATCCAAGCCCAACATCTTTCCCAAAGACAAGTCCACCACGCACATTGTCTGCGCGTGGTGGACTCTTCAACTCAACTCTTCGCTTTCCGGTAGGAGGGACCGGCTGCCTATCGTTTGACACGATAGAACTTCTGACCCGCGGTCACGGGCTCGGTATAAGTTCCGAGCATATTGCCGGTTGAGGTCCAAACCGGGTTGACAATACTCGGCGAAGATTGGAGCTCGCCGCCGTTGGCCCACTTGATGGTCACCGACCCACCGGACGCTGCCACACTAGTAATGGCGGGAGGAGGCGTGCTGGGCGCGATGTCGTAGAACGCGATGTTGTCGATACCCCACATCCAACCGCAAGAGCCATAGTGTGTAAAGCGAAGGCGAACTTGACTTTTCTTGCTCGCTTCCGGGAGGCGAATTGCTTCGACTCTCCGCGCGCGAACGGTGTCATTTCGATTCACAACGAAAGGTGATAATGCTGGGGAGATGGGCGTGAGGAGTACGTCTCCGAACTTCTGTCCGAGCGGCCCATTGCTAACAAAATAACGGCTAGAGTCTTGAACGACCGGAAATTTAGCTACGTCGGCCCAGACATTGGTTAACATTTTCTCTGCGTCAAATGTCCCGTCCGGATTAACAAAGACGGTGGCCGAGTTCTGCATGATCATGCCCGGCAGCCAGGTCGCACCGTTATCCACTGAGTACTCAAGTGCATCCTGTTCGTGGTTTCCAGAAATTCTGACACCACTGGAAAACGTCAATACCGGATTGGTGACGCTGGACAGGTTGAAGGGTGCGGACACAGTGATCTGAATTTGAGGGGCGTATTCGGTCGGGATGTTGACGCCATTAGTATCGACACAACGCCGTGCGCGTCCGTCGGAAGCCGCATAAATCAGGTTACCCGACATCCAACCATTGGTAAGTGGAATCCCGTTAATCGTCTGGGTCTGGTCATTAATCAGCACCTCGTCCTCAAGCGGGAACACCGTGTTCGTCGTAATCATGATCCAGTTCACGAAGGGGTCATTATCATTGCTTGTAAGATCCCAAACGCCTACCCCCGCTGCAGGATTGACTTCGAGCCAGGTGTAATTCGTCGCCGTCCAACCCGGGGGCACCGTAGTGGCCGGACTGCTCGCTTCCGGGTATGAGTCGAAGTTTTCACCCGTAACCGGACTGGCCGGCAGGATCAAGTTTTCGATGTTGTAGAATGCCCATTGCTGCGTGCGCGAATATGTGCCCGGCACGTCCTTGAACGTGACCACAGCCGTGTGCCCTTCGCTGGCGACACGCAACCCAGAGAGAGCAGGAGAAGAAACCGTCACCTGGCTTCCAGCGCGCCCCACACTAATTGCCACAGGACTCCCATCAATCTGGAGGCTGATAGAGTTGGTGTCCACTGAGGTGGACCCGTCTGCCACCACCATCGTCACTTTGTTATAGAGGCCTTCCAATTGCCGAGGCAAAGCCGGAGGAGTCACACTCTTCACAGCAGGAGGAATCGCCGCGGCGCCAGGAAGCGCGCGATAGGCTGGAATACCGCCATTCGCAACATCGTTGACAAGGACTCGGGTGGTTGGAGTCGCCGAATCGGCGGTGTACCATTCAATGGCAGAATCCCCGCCGCCATTCTCCCAAATGACGCGGAAAGGATAGGTGCCGGCCCCTCCGGGTGGAACTACAAACGAGAACAGTAAATCCCCAGCCCCGCCCGGGCGCTCACCCACAGTCACCCTCCCAAATGCGTCGGCCGGATTCGGGCCGGACTCACATTTGAAACCGTCATCGCTTCTCACGCCCATGTAGGTTGTACCGGCTGGAAGCGTGAGGTAGCTAAGAATTTCTGCCG
This sequence comes from uncultured Verrucomicrobiota bacterium, assembly GCA_964651015.1. Lineage (GTDB taxonomy): Bacteria > Verrucomicrobiota > Verrucomicrobiia > Limisphaerales > PALSA-1396 > CAZYYS01. The sequence goes on along the minus strand of CAZYYS010000053.1, from coordinate 16,031 downwards.
ACTGGCCATCGGTCGATACTGTCAAGTTGATGCCCGGCTCCAGTTGGTCGCCCGGAAAGTATCCCCCACCGCCGCCATCCGTCTTGGACAAATTGATGGTGGTTGCAATCTCAAAATACAACAAGCCATTGGTGGGATTTGCGGGCGCCGCATTCGTGATTGCAGCACCAATACTATCCGGGTCGCCAACATTGGCGAATGTGGACAGGCCAGCCAGATCACTTTCGGTTCGTTCATTATTGTTGCCCGTATTAGAGCCGGCTTGAAAATAGTTCCATTTGAAACCCGGCTTGTTCGTGTCTGGTGTAACGCGCCAAGCCGGATTCAAAACGACTTGGGCTTGCAATACGCTGGCTAAATTGAGACCGAGTCCGAGCGCGAGCAAAACGGATTTGGGACAATTGTGCCCTCCAAACGCCAAGCGCATCAGGGAGATTGTTTTGGTTGTTTTCATTGGTTTGGTTGTGGTTGATTTGTTTGTGATGTGCAGACGGCCATGGCCTAGCTGTTAGCGTTACTTTCTCAGCAATGCCGCGGCCACTGTCAAGAAGTTAATTAATAAGTTACTAACACACGAGTCAGAGGAAGACGAACTGACTTGGTAGCCACTCTCTATTCCATCGACGACCATCGCAATGAACGACAAAGGCACATGAACACCACAGGCAACGAACTTAAAAGTCTCGAACCAGCGAGGCGATTATTCTGGATGTTTCCAATCGTTTTCTTGCAAGTGGTTTTTTTCTCAGTCGGGTGCGGGTCCACCGGTTCCCATGACTCCAGGATAGTTTGCGGAAGCACAACCACTGGTTCGCCAACGCAAGTAACCAGGCTGGCCGATTTGCAAGGTCGTCTCATCAATCCCTTCAACTCAACAAATGCCAAAGCCATCGTATTCATTTTTTTTGAGATTGATTGTCCAATTGCAAATCGCTATGCGCCGGAAATTCAACAACTGTTCGCCCGATATGCACCTCAAGGAGTTGATTTCTGGCTGGTTTACCCCGCGCCAGAAAGGAAGCCTGCCGAAATCGCACGCCATGTGAAGGAATTCCAATTGTCGCTTCCGGTGCTGCGCGATCCGCAGCACAACCTGGTGAAGCGGGCGGGGGTCCGGGTGACACCGGAAGCTGCCGTGTTTCTCTGCAACGGTCGTTTGGCGTACCGTGGCCGCATCGATGACAGGATGGTCGATTTCGGAAAGGAACGACATTCGGCTACGCGGCGTGATCTGAGCGATGTGCTGCTGGCGATCAGCCAGGGCAAACCGGTCATTCCTCAAACCACACCCGCCATCGGCTGCTACATCTCAACTCTACCGAAAAATCTCGGGCCATAGATCACTCCCGCTCCGATCACGACGGGTGTCAACGCCAAACAAACGACCACACTCGTATCCCAGAAAGTTTTCACAAAAGTGCGCTTGAGGCCCACGCGACTTCTCGGTCTGACTGATAATCGTTTGCCGCGGGCAGACGACACTACAGAAGCACAGACTCCAACCACAGGATTCCTCGTCGCATCTCTCGATTCGGCGCTCCGGAGTCCACGCTTCACGTTGACAACTTCGCCTCCATTCGACACTCTCGCCACATGGCAAAGCCAGCTTTGGGCCGCGGTTTGGGAGCGCTTTTGGGCGGGGCTCCCGTCGTCGCGAGACCCTCGCCGCCACCCGTCAGTGTCGATAAGCTTGAACAGGTCCAACGCGTCAGCTTGGGCCGCATTCGCCCCTGCCCCTTTCAACCCCGCAAGGATTTCTCGCCTGAAACGATCCGCGAATTGGCCGATTCGATCAAGGAACAGGGCATTGTCCAGCCACTGATCGTACGGGAGGTGGGCGAGCATCTGGAGTTGATCGCCGGCGAACGACGCTGGCGGGCGGCGCAGTTGCTCGGCATCGCCGAAGTGCCAGTCATTGTGCGAATAGCGGATGACCGCGCCGTTCTTGAGCTGGCCCTGATCGAAAACCTGCAACGGGAAAACCTCAACGCCATCGAGGAGGCGCTCGGCTACGCCCAACTGGTCGAACAATTTCAACTCCGCCAGGAGGATGTCGCCATCAAAGTCGGCAAGAGCCGCACAGTCGTGGCCAACGCGCTCCGCCTGTTGAAATTGCCCACGAGCGTGCAAATAGATATTCGCGAGCAGCGCATCTCGGTTGGACACGCCAAAGTCATCCTCGGCCTGACCACAGAAAGGCAGCAAAAATTTGCCGCCGAGCGGGTGATCAGGGATGGACTCAATGTTCGCCAGACGGAGGAACTGGTAGCCCATCTGCAAGCGCGGGAAGCCACAACAAACGGGCGAAGCGCCGTGACGATCCCGCCCACCCGCGATTCGCATCTGACCGACCTGGAGAGCCGGTTGCGCGAACGTTTCGGCACCAAAGTCCATTTGCGTTATCGTCAGGGCAAGGGCGCGATGGAGATTTCATTCTTCAACGATGATGATCTCGAACGTATTCTGCAAATCATAGGTGTGCAGACCGACTAAACCGCCGTGCGCTTCCCCATCATCAAATGATGCACTCCCAGGAAATGCGCGAGCAATGCGCGCTTCAACTGCTCTCGGCCGAAAAGCGCGTGCGCGAATTGACGGCTTTTGTCGGGCTGGATGGTTTTGTGGACGAAATCATCCACGTGGTGGACAAACGCGAGAACGCCGAATCGTTTCAGCGTCTTCCCACGATTGCTGATCTCGCGCAACGGCTGGCCGGTGCCGCCGGACAAAGTACCAACATCGAACTCGTCAACCAACGCACCAAACTGGGTGGCAACGGCCCGATCATGGCGAATGCGCTCGCCAGTTTCGGTTTGCAAGTCACGTACGTCGGCACGCTCGGTTACCCGAATCTACATCCCGTGTTCACCGACTTTGCCCGGCGCGCGGAAGTTCACAGTATCGCCGAACCGGGCTACACCGATGCGTTGGAATTTGTGGATGGCAAAATCATGCTGGGCAAGCACAAGAGTTTGAAGGAGGTCAATTGGCCTAACCTCGAATCAAGGTTCGGACGCGAAAAACTCGCCGCGAATCTTGGCCGGGCCGACTTGATCGCGTTTGTGAACTGGACGATGCTGCCGTACATGAGCGATGTGTGGGCGGCCTTGCAGCGAGAGATTTGTCCCGGCTTGAACGGCAGTCGGCGAAAGATGTTCTTTGATCTGGCTGACCCGGAAAAGCGAACACCGGCGGACATTGAGCAGGCGTTAAAATTGATTGTCGGTTTTGGAAAATACTTTGACGTACTGCTCGGTCTGAACGAAAAGGAGGCAGGTGAAATCAGCGAGGTTTTGGGACTTTCCTTCGAGGACCGTTCGCCGGAAGGGCTTTCAGCGATCGCACTCGAAATTCACCGGCGCATTCCTGTCAGCACGCTCGTTGTGCATCCGATTTCCTATGCGTTGGCGGTCACCCAGGGAGTTGTCCACCTCGTCGAAGGGCCGTACGTTGGCGAGCCACTGATTACCACGGGCGCCGGCGACCATTTTAATTCCGGGTTTTGCCTTGGCAAATTATGCGGCTTTGACAACGAACTCAGCTTGCTGACGGGAGTCACCACCAGCGGCCATTACGTGCGCACCGGCCAAAGCCCGACCATCGCCGACGTGGCTTCGTTGCTACGCAACTGGCCGGTCGAGTAGCCTGCTTCGATTTACATAACTTCCGCCGATAATTTCAGATGACACTTCCGATTGTAAAATACGGCAACCCGATCCTCCGCAAGAAAGGCGTGCGCATCGACACTATCACGCCGGCCATCAAGGAGTTGATTGCGGACATGTTTGAAACCATGCACGCGAACCGCGGCATCGGCCTGGCCGCGCAGCAGGTTGGCCATGCTCTGCAATTGACCGTGCTCGATGTGCGTGCCGCCACTGATCGCCCTTCGACGCTGGAATTGGGTGGCCAACCCGCCGACGTCAACGAATTCATGCCGCTCGTGTTGATCAATCCCGAAATCAAGCCAGTGGGAAAGCCGGTCGCCGGACCGGAAGGCTGCCTGAGTTTTCCTGAAATTTTCGCGGACATCACGCGCCCCGAAACGGTGGACGTCATCGCACTAAATGAAAAGGGGCACCGCCTGGAATTCCGCTGTGGCGGGTTGCTGGCCCGCGCCGTGCAGCACGAGACCGATCATCTGCACGGAATCCTTTTCATCGACCGCATGACAGCGGATATCAAGGCGTCATTCAAAGAGGAACTGGACGAACTGCAAGCCACCACCAAGGCGGCGCTAAGAAAGAGTTAGTTCCTGTGAAGTGAACGTCATTCCCATGATCAATAGGCAGTTGGAGTGCGAGTCGGCACCTGTGTTATTCAAATGAAAAAGATCCACATATTCGCTGCTTGTTCGTGTTTCTCCTGATGGGATTGAGTGCCGACTGCTGTTTCGGATTCACACTGCTTGCACCCGCCACAAATCAGATCGCTTGCCTTGACCCTAAAACGGGACAGATCAAATGGGAAAAGAGTTGTGGCGTTTGAGGTAAATTCCCGTCTGGCTGTCTGCGGCGGATATTTGCAAATAAGATTGTCATCGGCGAGGGTGAAATTGACAGAGCGCTCTCAGGTCTGTCATGCTTTTGAAGGAATGACAAAAGGCCAAAAGCGAAGTAGAAAGTCGAGTTGATCGCGCGTGTTCGCCACAATAATCTGCGGTTGTTTCTCTTAGAAACCATTCAATGAGCCAACCACCAATTCACGATTTCGCTTGTTACGTAGCCGGGAAAAAAGTTGCCGGCTCTAAGAAACTGTCCGTTCACAGCCCTTACGATAACCGGTTGGTCGGCACCGTCGCTTTGGCGAGACGCGCCGATACTGAAGCCGCCATTCAGGTCGCGCTTTCAAACCCTCCGACGCTCACCCGTTATCAACGCTCGGCGATTCTTGATCGCACGCGGCAACTCCTGGAGGAACGGCGTGAGGAGTTCGCCCAACTCATCACCGCGGAAGCCGGCTTGTGCATTCGCGAAACCCGCTATGAAGTTGGTCGTGCGAGCGACGTGTTGCGCTTCGCCGCCATGGAGGCATTGCGCGACGACGGCCAGGTTTTCTCCTGCGATATTTCCGCCCAAGGCAAAGCGCGGAAGATTTTCACTTTGCGCGAGCCGTTGGCGCTGATCGCGGCGATCACGCCGTTCAATCACCCGTTGAATCAGGTAGCCCACAAAGTCGCCCCCGCCGTGGCCGTCGGTGCGCCGGTGATTCTCAAGCCCGCCACGGTCACCCCGCTGACCGCCATCCGCTTTGTTGAACTGATGTATGAGGCGGGTCTGCCGCCGCACATGCTGAGTGTCCTGCTTGGCCCCACCGAGGAGGTCGCCGATTTTCTGGTGCGTGATCCGCGCACTGAACTCGTCACCTTTACGGGCGGCGAAACGGTGGGAAAGAAAATCGCCCAGACCGCCGGCTATAAAAAGCTGGTGCTCGAACTTGGCGGCAACGATCCGCTGATTCTTCTGAACGACGCCGACCTCGATCTGGCGGTGACACTGGCTGCCGAAGGTTCGTTCCGCAACTCTGGTCAACGTTGCACTGCCGTAAAACGAATATTGGTCGAGGAGGGAATTTTGCAAAAGTTTACCGAACGCTTTGTCGAAAAGGCCCGCGAATACAAATGCGGCGACCCGGCTGATCCGGAAACCCGCGTCGGCACCGTCATCAACGAAGCCGCCGCGATCCATCTGGAAACCGTGGTCAAGAAAGCCGTTGCTGCCGGTGCCAAGGTGTTGCTCGGCGGTAAACGCAAAGGCGCATTGCTTGCACCGACGGTCATCGCCGACGTTCCCCGCGACGCCGAGATGGTCGTGTGCGAATCCTTCGGCCCACTCGCGCCGATCATGGCGGTGCGCGATCTCGACGACGCCATTCAACTGGCCAACTCGACGGCCTACGGCTTGTCCTCCGGCGTCGTCACCACCAACCTGAATCGCGCCATTGAGATCGTTAAGCGACTTAAGACCGGGACCGTGAATATCAACGAGGTGCCCGGTTACCGGATTGAAAACTCGCCGTTCGGCGGCGTGAAAGATTCCGGCCTTGGCATCAAGGAAGGGGTCATCGAAGCCATGAAGTGCATGACGACGGTAAAAACGTTCTCGCTGCCGTGGTGAAGACCCTGAGTGATTCGATTCGACCGATCTAATTAAAATCGGAGTCGGCAAAACATTTCGACGCCGAAACACGTCGCTGGCTGGATGAAGATGCGAAGTGTTTTCTCCATCAATCTCTTTCCACTCTTTGCCTGGGTGTTTTGAAGGGTTGCGAGGAGGCCAGCATTGAAGACCTCCAAGGGCGACGGCTGTTGGATTTCCATGGCAACAATGTTCACCTGGTCAGGTTCGGTCATCGGCGTGTGATCGAAGCCATCTCGGCGCAGATGAAGGAGCTTTCCTTCTGCGCGTCGTTACACCAACCTCCAGCCATCAGGCAGGCTTTTCACGGCGCGTCGTTCGACGCCATTTCTGTTGGCGGGGAGGCGATTTTTCGCGGCGGTTTGCGCGTTGGCGTGTTCCTCAACCCGATGGGGACAAAGCTCTATTTACGAACTCTTGATTGAACAGGGACTCCGGCAAAGCATTCGGCCCTTCGTCCGTCCGGACTACTTCAATGGCGTTTCCGACTGAACTGACAAAGACAGAAGCAGAGGTCATTGGGAACCGCTTTCAACTCGAATCAGAGGCTTAAGTCGGTGCAGGGTGACAGGACCGATGCCGGGGACCTTTCCAAGGTCATCAACTTTCTGATACGGTCGGTGAGCCACGATGCGCTCCGCCAGTTTCTTCCCGATGCCGGGTAGTTTTTGCAATTCCTCATAGCTGGCAGTGTTGATCTCCACCTGTGCCACAACCGTCGGCGTGTTCGTGGTCACAACGTTCGCGGTTGTTTCACCGGTGTTGCGTCGGAACTTTGCCTCGTCCCATACCCCGCGTTTCTGCTCGCGAGCCATAAGTTCGAGGTTCCTTAATTTGTTGATGAAAGTCGTGGAACGAGCGCCGTCTGGCCAATTGGCGCGTATGCCATAGATACGGGCGCAGCCACTTGCGACTAGTTCCTCCGCCAGATTCCTGCCATTCGCAAGCACTATGGCGTAGAAGCGGGGCAGACTGCTTCGACCCATTGCATTTTGCCACCGGGTGATGACTTTAAATTCGGAGGCCGACAAACTTTTGCGAGTGAAATGGGAAGCGGCACTGGACGCGCGTGGAATGTCGCCCGGCGAAATTCCAAAATAGGCAGCCTGATCTTTGATCCGGTCGGTCAGATTGGTGTCGCTCTCCGGCGCATCCACATAATAGAGACGAAAAATATATTCACGGCCCCGATGCAGTACGTGAAAACTGTCCCCGTCCACGATTGAGTTCGTCATCAGGCGGCAACCATCCAGCACCTCCCATTTTGCATCTGAATTTCTTTGCTGCGCGCGCAAATCCGACGTCTGCCCCGAACTCCAGCCTACGAGGCACAACAAGGAGAGACACAGTAATCTCGCAACGACATGCTTGCCGATCGAGTTCCGTCCTCCGGGACGGATTAATCGAGGCAAGCGCGATCCAAATTGAAAACGAGCATCGGACACATGGAAAACATAACATTCATACCCGGCAACACCACATCAAACCCAGAGGATTCCTGAAGACCACGTGTTCGAACAAAGGAAAGACAACAGAATCGTTCCTTTGCCGATTGCTGGCAAAGAAGGTTTAGCAATTGCCAAGATCGGAGAAGTAACAGCGCTTTGGAAAAGTTATCAAGCTGAACGAACAAGATTCATTTCTACGAAAGGGCAAATCTATGGCACGATATATTGCATTGATCAAATTCACGGAAAAAGGCGCCAGGGAAATCAAGAAATCCACCGAGCGCGCCCACAGTTTCGACAAAGCGGCGGCAAAGGCCGGCGTAAATATTGACGGCCAGTATTGGACGCTGGGTTCTTATGACGGCGTGCTCGTCATCAGTGCCGATCAGGAGAGAAAAGCGCTGCGCTGCCTTGCCGAACTCGCCGCATTTGGCGCAGTTCGCACACATACAATGCCGGCATTCACCGACAGGGAGTTCGATGCAATTCTCGGAAAATAACCCTTGAAGCGGTCACATTACCGAGCAGTCGCCAAGTACAGAACACCGTTCGGTCTTCCGACATCGTAACCAGGAATAATGGCTGTTGTAGTTGCTCGTTTGCAGCGCGCGGGTCACAGACTAGAAGAGCCTGATTCTTTGCTCCGCCCGCTTCCCAGTTCATCATCGCGATTTGGAGCGCGCCATTACGCGCCTTGCGTCGCTCTTTCAGTTTGCCTAAAGTCTGCCCGTGCCCAACGTTTCCGACCGACAATCAATTCAACGCAGGCCGTGGTCGGCGGTGACGCAACTCCTGCTTTGTCTGGTTTTAGCCGGCGTCGCACTTTCAATATTCCACGCCCGATCTCAAGAGGCGTCCCCGTATCCGCGAATTAGTGAGGAGGCGTTCAAGGCCCGACTGCCGTTTTTTGAGTATGACAAGGCCATACCGCTGGAAGGGCGGGTCGTACGGCAGTGGGATCAGGACGCGTCGCGGCGGCGAAAGATCGTCTTTCGCGGCGCACAGGGCTTTTTAGTGCCCGGTTATATCGAGGTCCCCAAAGCGGTGAAAAAGCCCTGCCCTTTAGTGTTGTTGTTGCACGGTTGGTCCGGCAGCAAAGAGGATTGGTACCGGGATGACAATTATATCAACGGCGGGGTGATGCGAAAGGCGTTGCTCGATGCGGGCTATGCGATTCTTGCGCTGGACGCCGCGACGCACGGCGAACGCAGCCATGAGATCGACCATCAACACGTCAACGCTTTTGATGATCCCAAGTCTCCAGCGCGCGGCAACTACTTCACGTTCGCCGAGATTTCGATCCAAACGGTAAAGGATTATCGGCGGGCGCTCGATTTCCTGACCGAGCGTGGAGAGGTGGACATGAAGCGCATCGGCCTTGTGGGCTACAGCATGGGTGGAATGGATTCGTTCTATCTGCTCTCAGTTGAACCTCGCATCAGGATGGCGGTGGCCTGTGTACCACCGTTGCTCGGCGCGGGCTACGGCCCGGTCTCGCCTGTTGACTACAGTTGGGGAGTCGGTCAGACCCCTTTCCTCATGTTGATGGGGCGCAAGGACGGCAACGATGACTATGTAGGGAAGGTGGAAGCGTCATACAGGAACTACATCGAAAGGCAGACCACAAAGTTGATCTGGTACGACCAAGGACACAAACTAACGGCTGTCTATGTCCCGGACGCGCTAGCGTGGGTTAGGAAACATTTGTAGCCGTGTGGCGCATCGCAGCGATCCCGCCGATCTGACTGTCTCCGGCTTTGGTTTTTCAGGCTGGCGGGAATTTGAAAGAATTAGCAAATCCCAAAAAAGAGAAAGGCCAGACAAACCGGCCTGGCCTTTTCACACACGCACACTCGAGAACAAAGTGCGCTAACACGCTTATTACCGTAGCCGATCCCCTGTCCCCAACCAGTCACCAATACTGGTGACGATTGGTTACTCGACTACCTCGACCAGTCGCCTTGTTCGGTGCTTGCTTCAAACCAGCAAGCCACTCAAACTCTGGGCACAACCAATGAAACTCACTTCTCGGCTCCAAATCTTTTCCACTTCGGCCTTGATCACAGTAGGCATACTTGTGCCATTTCCATCGTCGGCGCGGGCAACTTCGCATTTCTCCGTTCCTGAGACCGATGAAGGGTTGCCAGGTGCCGGGCCGATTCGTCGTTATGATTGGTTTAGAAAACTCTGGAGCGAACGGCGGGCGGCGTGGGCACAGCGCGTTGAACAGGATCGCAATGCGCTCGTGTTCCTCGGCGATTCCATCACACAGGGTTGGGGCGACAACTTCGGCGGCAGTTTTCCCGGTGTGAAAGTTGCCAATCGCGGTATCAGTGGCGACACTACGCGCGGTGTCTTGATTCGACTACAAGAGGATGTTCTATCCTTACATCCCAGCGGCGTCGTGATTCTCATTGGCACCAATGATCTTGAAGAGCAAGCCGATCCGCCGACCATCGCGTCGAATCTGAAGCTCATCCTCACGACATTGAAGGAGCACGACGCAAAAATGCCGATTATCGTGTGCCAGGTTTTTCCCAGCGCCGAATCGAAGAAGCGACCCGCTGACCAAATCAAACAACTAAATAAGCTTTATGCCGCCGCAGTGAAAGGCGACCCGCAGATTACCTTCATCGAAACGTGGCCGCTTTTCGCCAACGCGCAAGGCAACGCGAAGCCAGAGGAATTTCCCGACTTGCTGCACCCGAACAAGGTTGGTTATGCGAAATGGTCGGCGGCGCTGCGCCCCATTTTCGCCACGCTCGGCTTTTTGGAAGCGGAGTCCGACAATTTCACTCCCGAACCGGGCTTCGTGAGTTTGTTCAACGGCCGCGACCTGACAGGCTGGGGCTATCGGCCAACTTCAGAGTCGGATATTCAAATGGTAAAGCGCTGGCAAAGCAACAATGACACGAACGCACCCCCGTGGCCGATCGTAACGAATTCCGTCAACTTCGACGGCCAGACTACGAGCGTTGACGGTCGTTACGTCGCGAAGAATGGGCGATTGATCGTGACCACGCCGCCGGAAGGTCGCCGGGTCCAAACCATCTGGACCACACGCGAGTTCCCGAAGGATTTCATTCTCAAGCTCGAATTCCGCGCCACCCCAAATGCCGACAGCGGCATCTTCATCCGTAAGCCGCAGCTCCAATGTCGCGACTACCTCATCGCCGGCCCCTACAAGCAGCTCAAGGAATACAAGGCGCAAAAGTGGAACGAAATCGTCGTAATTGTGAAAGGCGGCGAAGCACATTGCACCTGCAACGGCGAAGTCCTCGAAGCGGCGATGAAAGTTCCCTCAACCGGCCCCATCGGGCTGGAAGGCGATCGCGGTCAAATGGAATACCGCCGCATCCAAGTGAAGGAGTTGCCATAGCACTTCAAGTGTAGCCATGAGTGTTGCCGCTAAAACAGCCTCGGTGGAAGACGTTGCTCCCTGGCGCGACATGTATCGTTTGGAGATGAGTTGCCAGATCATCCACGATTCGATCCACCGTCGCCCGGGATGGACCCAGGAGTATTTTCTTTTTGTGGAGGATATCGCGGTCGGGTACGGGTCGATTGCGATAACCGGGCCTTGGAAGGACAAACCAACCATCTACGAGTTCTACGTTGTGCCCCAATACCGATCGCACGCCTTTGATTTGTTTCACATGCTGGTGAGGGCCAGTGGCGCGGTCATGATCGAGGTTCAGAGCAATGACGCTTTGATCACAGTAATGTTGCATACGTTTGCCAGGAACGTTGCGAGTGAGTCCATCCTGTTTCAGGACAAATTAACCACGACGCATTCGCCGCCCGGTGCCGTTGTGCGGCGCACGACTCCAAACGATGCCGCGCAGATTCTCTCGCACGAACTGGATTCGGGGGCGGGCTGGGTTGTAGGGGTCGAAGGTGTGGTTGCAGCGGCTGGTGACATCCTTTTTCACTACAACCGACCTTATGGCGACATTTACATGAAAGTGGCCGAACCGTTTCGGCGGCGCGGTTTTGGCACTCTCTTGGTGCAAGAATTGAAGCGAGTTTGTTACGAGCACGGAAATATCCCGGCGGCACGTTGCAACGTAACCAACATCGCGAGCCGCAAAACACTTCAGAAGGCTGGCTTTGTTCCGTGTGGGCACATTCTGACCGGTTCAGTTTCGCTCTGATCCCCAGCATCAAGACCGGTCAAAGTGAGTGCTCGGAACAAAAAACGTTGGCTGTTACCCAGTCAAATAATCAACGCAATGCCAGCACACTTGCTTACTGCTTGGGCGGCGTGGCAATTACAGGTGTCGCGTTGGTCGCGGGTGGTAGCTCCAACTTTGTGCGGAGCTGATTCGCCATCTGTGGAGGGAATCCTTCCTCCGGATTCAGCACACGATCCAAAACAATTTTCCTTATTTCGGGGAGTGAAGGCAGCCCGACCCTATCCTCAGACGTGGCAATCTTGGTTTGAAAGCGTGCTAAAGCCCTTTGCGCCAGGTGATACAGCGCGGTGGCGCGGTCGTCTTCATCGATTGCCAGGTTGTAGAAATAACTCTCTATCATTCCTTCTAACATTGCCCTCATCCGGTCGCGAGAGGTATCGCCCATTTCCTCTTCCACGCGGTCAACGGCGTATTCATCCAGCGTTTTGTTGGCGGCAATGGCATCGGGATATTTCTCGCGCAAATACTTGAACCAATAGGCTGCGTCTTTCTCGCGATTGTACGTGTAGAGGAAATAGACGACGTCCTTCAGCAGGTTCTTGTGGCCTTTGCCGATGTGATCACGATTCTTTTCATCCTCGACCATCGCCTGTTCGTAAGCAGCGCTAACTTTGGGGATAATTTCCAAGTTTGGCCCAAAATCAAATTTCTTCAATAACTGATTGGCTATTAGTCGCCCGCGCTGGAAGCTCAACTGCATCGACTGGTAGATAACTCGCCGCAGAGTGATCAACTCTTCCGGGTTGATTTTCCGTGCATTCAGTTTGGCCTTCTCCAATCCCATTGCCGCCCAATAAATGGCATGGGCTTCCGGCAGCCGCCATTCCAACGGACCGTAACGTTCGTCCACTTCCTGCATGAACTGCGGGTCCATCTTGAATTTGTTCGTCAGGAGCGCGGTGCGTTCCAACTCTTCCTTGGTTTTCGGATGGATGAGGGTGTCCCAATTGACCTTGGTAAAATTCGTACCCAACACCGCCGCCATTTCGTTGGCCCAGGCTTGTTTGTAATACATGTGGGCGTCGTCAAGGTTTGCGCCCATCTTGTGTTGAAAAAACCACGCCAACTCGCGGTAAATGAGTGTTTCATTGGGATTGTAGCGCAGGCCGTCGTCGCGCAACAACTCGATGCCGGCGCGCACCCAGCGCCAACGATCGGGTGCATCCTTGAACTTGACGGAGACGTTGTAAGCCATGTTCCAGGCCTGAACGAGCCAGACTTGCGTGAAGTGCGGTTCGAGTTTGGTGATCCAATCGGCGAGCTGCATCATTTCAAAATACTTCCCGTCGTCCTGCAAATCGTTGGCTCGTATCCAGAGGGCATTGGAAATCAATCCCCGAAAGCCGCCGAGTGCGACGGTGGTAAACGCCAGCACCGGGGGCGCATTCTCGAGCGGCGCCACCCGCGTAAGGCCGAGTCGATCGCGCTCGCGGTTCAGCACCTGCTGGGCTAGAGAAGCGCCCAGCAGTAGGACCACGGCGAGCAGGAGCAAGGCTCCCTTGTAGAGCTTGGATCGCGTCATGGTCTGGGGTCACCGGCGGCAGATTGAAACTCGGTTTTCATTGCGTTCCCTGAGCGGTGGCCAGTTCGCGCCGGCTGAAAATGATGATTCCGACCAGGCCGATGAGGCCGCAAAACAGGAGCACGATCTGCGAAATGGCCGATCCAAGTTGTCCCCAAGTGATGCTTCTGCCCGTGCTCAACGCATCGATGGGTGAAAACTCCTTCACAAGATTGATCAGCTTGAGTAACGCGCTAAAGACCGGGATGATCACCACGTCGATCGAAGAATGGCCGGCCGTGCCAGCTTCTTCATTGTAGCCCATGATTGTGCCCTCGGTGACGACGTTACTCAACGTGCCGCTGGACAGGCCGATTGTCAGAATCCCCAGTGACAGAAACGCCGCGACCGGAAAGGAAAGCAAACTTGCTGATGACAGCCCCAAAGTTGCCAGCAAAGCCATCCAGCAGAAAATGATGCCCAGACCACGAACGTAATTGAGACCGAAACCTCCTTGGCGGTAAAGCACCTCTAATCCATCTTCGAGTGGGAACAACAGCGCAGTGTCGTTAGGGTTCAGAAAAAGAACCGTGAGTACGCCTTTCTCATCAAAAAGATTGGGTGGGACTTGAAATTCGTGAAACGTCTCCGGTGCCAGGCTCATCCGGTCGCGCCACAAACGCGGTGTTTCGGGCACACCCACTTGCCAGAGCGCCGTGAACGTTCCGGACGGACTTTTATCCGCAGCATTAAATTTGACGCGCAGATAGAGTGGCTGATCGCGCAGAGAGCCCTTGGCCAGCCCAAGGTCGATGAACCACGGCCGATAGCCGCCCGGCGGCACGACTTGAAACTGCGCCCGCACCTGCTCCAGGATTTGCTTTCGAACCTCCTTGATATCTGCGGTGGATACGGGACTTTTCTGCAATCGCTCCTGCAACAACCTGTCCGCCTCGTTCTCGATATCCTTTTCCAGGCTTTCCTCTTTGACCGAGGCGCGCGCCACCAACACCTCATTTCGCAAAATAGCCTGCTCCTCGGGTGGCAATTTCGTGGCGCGCCATTGCAACAACGCGTACACACTGCCGCCGGCCAGGGCAAGCAGCGCAGCGTTGAGCGACATGATTCCGAGCCATTTTCCCAGCCAGATCTGCCAGCGCGCGATTGGTTTCACCGCCACCATTTGAATCTGACTTTCTTCGATGTCCCTCGCGAGGGTGCCGCAAGCCAGCCAGAGCGTCGAGAGACCGAGGAAAGCGGTGATGACACTCAAAGTGTAAGTCAGCAGAATCTGTGTGAACCCGCGCGCCGTGCCATCGTCCTTGATCAGAATTGGCAGCACTACCACGGTCGCCAAAAGCAAGATCGCCATCACCAGGAACAGCTTGAAGCGAAAGGCGGCTTTCCAGGTCAATACCGCAATGGCGAACAGGCGTTGCATTTCAAATACCGATTGACCACGGCTGACATTTGCCAAAGCTTGCCAGCGCCTCGAAGCGCGACAGCACTTCGCACCTCCGTCGCATCACACCCGCGAGAACTGTTCCAACGAAGTGGTCCGCTCCAAAACCTCGCAGCCGACACTCATCAAACGTCAAGTGAAGCCAACACCGTTTTCTGTTCGAGTTCATCAAGATTTTTGCCCTATTCCTTTGGCTTACCAAGCAACGATGAAAGTTTTTCGTTGGCTTTTGATAGGTCAACGGGCTTGGCCGGTTCAGCCGGCGGCGTTGGAGCAGCGGATTCAACCGGCTTCGTGAGCGCATCCAGCTTTTTCGTGTCCACCACCGCGGTCGGTTGCCGGCCTGCTGGCGCAGACTCTTTTTCAGCAGCCGTTGGCAAAGTGAGCCGCTCCAGGATTTTGTCTGTGCTGGGCGTCTCTTCTACACCGCCCCGCAAATACGCTGCCACGCGATGGCCAGACGTGGCGCCGGACGTCGCCTCCATCGCCTGTCGGGCTTTTTGCACAACATCCAGAAAATAACTTTCGAGATTTTGAGTTGGATTATCGATTCTCACTTTTTGTTCGTCCACGTCCTTGCGAATGACTTCCAACACGCGTTCCATGGTCGCGCGGGGCAACACGGGCGTTGTGATGCGAATGGCATCGGGAGTGGCAAGCAATTCCTTCAGTGTCCCCATCGCCTGAATTCTTCCACCGTAATAAATCACCACGCGATCGCAAACGTCTTCCACGTCCGCGAGCAGATGGCTGCTCAGGATCACGGTCTTGCCCCGTCGGGCCAGCGCAATGATGAGGTCCTTAACTTCGCGACAGCCGATGGGGTCAAGGCCGGCGGTTGGTTCGTCCAGAATCACGAGGTCGGGGTCGTTGATGAGCGCCTGTGCCAGGCCGATGCGGCGTTGCATACCCTTCGAGAACTCGCCGACGGCGCGCGTCCGCGTCTGGCTCAAGCCGACCATGTCGAGCAATTGTTCGGCACGCTGATCGCGGTCCTTGCCAGGGAGCGAAAACAGGTTGCCGAAGAAATCGAGCGTCTCGCGGGAGTTAAGGTACCGATAGAGATATGATTCCTCCGGCAGATAACCGATGCGGGATTTGGTTGCGACGTGCCGGGGCGAATGCCCAAAAACCTCGATGTGGCCCTTAGTCGGATAAAGTAATCCGAGCAACATCTTCACCGTGGTGGACTTGCCCGAGCCATTTGGTCCGAGCAGGCCAAAGACTTCGCCGCGGCGGACTTCAAAATCGACATTGTCAACCGCGCGTGCCTTGGGCCGGTTCCAG
>CAZYYS010000052.1:0-22097 GCA_964651015.1 uncultured Verrucomicrobiota bacterium | reverse complement strand
AACAAATTATTATGATCACTCAACAACTGGAACTTGGTTTCGACAAAGCGTGTGGATTCAAAGTGCACCTCCCGCAAACTCGCCGTTTGAGCCGCGCACAATGGTGGTTTGCCCAAATGAGGCGCGTCGTTGATCATGCGCTGGACTGGCAGCCTGCTCCACCTGCCCCGCCAGAACAGATTTGGCTGGCCGAACCGCAACGGCGACATCACGCATAAACTGCAAGCGTGAACTAGCTTCTAGAAAAACACCCGCGGACAAAATCACGGATAATCTCAAGTTCCTGTTCGCCCGCGATTGTGTGAGCTTTCATGAACTCGTGCCAGGCAATGTTCAGTCCCGCAGCTTTTAACTTGTTGATTTGCTCGCGAACTTCAGCGAAGGGAATCAGCGGGTCGTGCGTTCCGTGAGTGAGGAGCAATCGTTGTCGCAGCGACACGGTAGAACTCTCTCCGATCAATTGCTCCGGTTCAAACACGTAGCCGCTGATACCTACCAACCCGGCAAATAGATGAGGGTAACGCAAGCCGACATCAATGGTCATCACGCAGCCCTGGGAAAATCCGAACATGACGGTTTGTTCAGTGGGAAACCCATTCGCACGCTGTATGTCCAAAAGGTCGAAAAGCAGTTTTCGGCTAAGTTGGATTCCTACGCGCTGCTCTCCGGCAAAGTCATACCAAGAATAACCCCCGTAGTAGTGGTTTGGCGCATTGACTAGCAGATAGTTCAACGATGGTAGGTTCATGGCGTCCGGTAACCAGCGGTAACCATCCATACTGTCGCCCAAGCCATGTAGTACCAGCATGAGCCGACGAGAATTTTTCTCTCGAGCGGGCAACAATTCGGACTCCAGCATAATCAGCCTTACTCGACTCTACTCCGCCGGTTCATACCATTGGCCGCGCAGCCAGTCAGTTATCAAACCGATCGCCTGAGGGCTCAGGATTTCTTTCTCGCCAAAAGCCTGCATGCGGTCGTTGCGTCTGCCGTAGAAACGTGGATGAGCCGGATTGCTGAGGAAATGTATCAGCCATTCTCGGGACCCGTATCCAGTTAGATCCGGCGCCGTGGCATCTTCGTCCTTCTTTCGAAATTGATGGCAATCTGTACACTTGGCTTCAGTCTGGAGGAGATTGCGGCCTTCCTCAATCATGGCGGCATCACGCTGGTCGGCAGCGATCTGTGATCTGAGCTGCGCCTCGGCGGAGAGCGCTCCAATGACCTTTCTTAACTGTTCCTTCTGTTCGGGCGAGTATTTGGCTACGTCTCTTTTTACAAACCTGGCCATCTTGCCATCGGCAAACTTGGTGCCTCCAAAGTAATTCGTGCTACTCACCTTTTCAGGGTTGAGCAAACCGGCAATCCATTCGCGCGAGGCAAAGCCTTTCAAATCGGCTGCCGACTGCAAATCTTTCGGGATTTTGCCCGTCCCGTCGTGGCCACCGTAGCGGTGACAGGAGGCACACTTTTCGGCGAAGAGCTTTGGCCCCTGGGTCAATGGGTCGGTTCGAAGCAACGCGATCGCACCAGCGCTTGGGATACCTGCAGGCGACCGGGCCAAAATCTTGACGCGCGCCGCGTCGCGTTCGGCATCCTGCACGGCCATCTGATATTTCGGATTTTTGTTGTCGTCCGCAACGGCAAGGTATGTCAGTAATCCGGCTCCCGCGCACACACACCAGAGCAGACCGAGATTGAAACGATGTCCCAGCTTCCACCGACCAATGAACGGCATAAGGAATATTATCCCCATGATCAGGCCGGGAATTATGATGGCACCCCAGATTTCCCCGTCACCGGCAAACCATTTCAATTTCAAAAATTGAAACAGAAAAAGAAAATACCATTCGGGTCGCGCGGCTGAGTACGCCTCTGATGGATCAGCGGGCGCACCAAGCTCTGCGCCTAGTGGTCCGTGGCTTGAAAACAAGCGATGGCGCAGGATGAGAAACAGGACGGTGGCCAACACGGCGAGGCAGGCAATGGCGTCTTTGAGCACTTGGTCTGGCCAGAAGGCCGCGTCTGGTGCTCGTTTTGGCTCCTTTGCCGTAATGCCGTGGCGGCGAAAAAGGTAAATATGCCCGACCAGCAGCACAACAATCAAACCGGGCAGCACCCCTGCATGCAAAGCAAAGAAACGCGTCAAGGTGTGATGACCGTAATCCGCACCGCCGATGATGGCCTTTTGCAGACTCGGTCCAACGAAGGGCACGATACTCGCAATATTAGTGGCCACCTTCGTCGCCCAATAGCCTTTCTGATCCCATGGCAGAAGATAACCGGTGAGTGAAAGACCAAGCACAAGTTGTAACAGAATCAGGCCAAACCAAAAATTAACCTCACGCGGGGCTTTGTAGGCGCCGTCGATGACCACCTGCATCAGATGCAGCACCAGCAACACTGTCATTGCTTGCGCTGTAAAATGATGGAGTCCCCTCAGCAGCCACCCCCCGAACATTTCCTCCTGGATGTAGTAAACACTTTCCCAAGCCGTCTGCGAACTGGGGCTATAGGCCATCCAGAGAAAAATGCCGGTGATAAACTGGACCGCCAGCGCAAACGTCAAAGTGCTGCCCCAGACGTATCGCCAACGCGAGCCACCCGGAATATTCTCATACAGGGCTTCGCGGGTGATTTGACGGTATCCAGTGCGTTGGTCGAGCCAATCGGGAAACGATTTCATGCAATTGGAATCTTCTCAGCATGGCCCGCTTGAAAGTTTTTGAATTCAACCCAAATTTCTCCCCCGTTTCGGATTTCCACCTTTAAATCATCCAGTCCGCGTTGTGATGGACTGTTCGGGTTGTCAATTTTTCCATCTGCGGTGAAGGTGCTATCGTGGCACGGGCAGCGGAATGTGCCGCGCTCGGGCAAATAATCGACGAAGCAGCCGGCATGAGGGCAAACCACGTTGAACGCCTGAAAACTATTTTTACCTGTACGCCGCAGATAGACAGCGCCAATCGGCACTTGAGGGAATTTGTTCCAAGCATCGACGCGGTCAGCAATAATGGGAAACTTCCTTGGGACGCCATCGCTCGGTAACGCTTCAAGTGTTGTTACGCGGACGGCGCCCTTGGCGGATGCCTTCCGACGCAGCGGGTCGAGGAACACAGCCAAGCCTGAAGCTGCTGGCAACAAACCGATAAAGACGCCAATAACTGTCGCAAATGTTTTCTTGAAGAAACTGCGTCGATCAGGCTGGGGTTTTGGTTCATGTGCGTGCATAAGTTCCGCCAAATATGACTTTCAATGTTTCGCGCATGTTCCCGAAAAGTTCCGCAAATGGCAAATGTGAATCGCGATTCGGGGCCATTTCGCCTCATTTTCTGCGTGCCTTTGTTTGAAGCCGGAAGTAGCTTTCGGTCATGATAATCTGGATTATTGCTCTGTTGCTGCTCGGTGCACTCGGCATGGTGGGCTTTTACCAGGGCGCTATTCGTGTCGCGTTTTCTTTGGCTGGCATCCTACTGGGAACGCTGCTGGCTGGACCGCTCTCATCCTTGCTGAAACCATTGTTTCCAGTCCTTGGCTTCAAAAATCCACTTTGGGCGTGGCTGTTGGCGCCGTTCATTATTTTTCTGGTGATTCTCATCGTCTTCAAACTTGTCGCGATGAATGTTCATCGCAAAGTGGATGTCTATTACAAATACAAGGCCGGTGATTTGAAGGGAGCACTGTGGGAACGTCTAAACCAACGACTGGGCCTTTGCCTCGGCCTGGTCAACGGCGCAATCTATCTATTGTTGATTTCAATCGTTGTTCATGCGTTTAGCTATCTGACGGTTCAAATGGTGACCGCTGACAACCCTGGCGCGGTCCAAGTCCGGCTTTTGAACCAAGCGGGTCGTGACTTGCAAAGCACCGGACTATTGAGAGCCGTGGCGGCCATCGATCCGATGCCCAACAGCTATTACGAATCGGCGGACCTGGTTGGCGTCATTTACTTTAATCCGCTGGCTGATAGCCGGCTTTCTCGTTATCCACTTTTTCTGGCTTTGGGTGAACGGCCTGAATTTCAAGCAATGGACAAGGACAAAGATTTCGCTGATCTCCGCGCCAAGCAGGTTCCCGTGATGGAGCTGGCCAATCACCCCACAATGCAGTCGGTTCTAAATAACATCGAACTGGTGAACGAGATTTGGGCACTTACGAAACCAAATCTGAAGGACCTGCGCGTCTATCTCGAAACCGGAAAGTCGCCACTCTACGACAAGGATAAAATCCTGGGTCGCTGGTTGTTCGACCTCAACGACACGTTGAGCCATTTGAAGAACAAAAAAATTGACATCGGTTCGGGAGAATTATTGAGACAAAAAAAAGCGATGAGTGCCTCTTTCATGCAGACCAAATTCCTTGCGGCGGCGGATAAACAGGCCATCTTCAAGGGGGCCGTGCAGTTAAAACCCGCGACGGCACCGAGCGATCCTCAACAGGCGATACAGGGAAAGTGGGAAGGGACAGATACCAAATATCGACTAATCTTCTCCGCCAAGGAGATTCCCGAATCGATGGAGGCAGTGGTCGAAGGAGATAAATTAACCGTTAACGGATTGGACTTGGTTTTCCGCCGGGAAATGTAACAACAGCCACGCAGCACTCTACTCAAGGGCAGTTTGCCCTTATTTCAGCGCGAAAAGGACACTGGCTGAACGTTCAGTCTGAACCCTTCAAATAGCGCGCTAGGTGGTTGCGTGCTGATCGCCGGGGTTATGCTGGACTGCAAAACGTCTCCGTTCGGAAATTCGCTTATCGCCATTTTTTCATGGTGCCCGACCGGAAAGAGGGACCTGGACGTGCCATCCACTGCTCCCATTACCGCCGTAGGCTCCTCGAATTGTTGCACTGCTGCAAAACCAAACAGCAACAAACCGAACGCCGCGACGCCGAAACTCCCCACTAACATGGGCTTCAACTCAAAAGCCAGCATCAGCCGCTCAACCCAAGTTTTTGACTCAATCGACCGGGTCGCCTCCAACCGCATAATAACTCGGCGAGGGAACTCCCTAAAATAACCCGGCGGCGGTTGTTCATACCGTTTGATGACTAGAAGGCGGCGCAACTGGGAAAAATCTTCCGGGGCGGAGTTCATATTCACTTCAAATAATCTGATAGGTAGGATTGCATTTGCTGCCGGGCATAGAAAAGCCGCGACCTCACCGTACCGATGTTACACTTCATGATTTCACCGATTTGCTCGTGCGAAAGGCCCTGAATGTCATGCAACGTTATCACCAGTCTATGGTCTTCAGACAGCTTCTGCATGGCGGCGTTCAATTTTTCCTGCAATTCGCTGAGTTGAATTTCGCGGCGTGGCGTTTTTTCCGAAACGAGCGCCACAAGATCGGGGTCATTTTCCGCATTAAAATCCAGATCATTCAAGCTCAAATGCCCGCGGCTCTTCCTTTGTTTCAGGAAATTGATCGTCCGATTGACCGCAATCCGGTAAATCCAGGTATAAAAACTCGATCCTCCTTTAAAAGACTTTAATGCCTGAAAGGCCTTGATGAACGCCTCCTGAGCCAGATCATTGGCATCCTCATGATTAGAGGTCATGTTGTAAAGAGTAGCGTAAATACGTTCCTGATAACGCCTGACCAGTGCATCGTAGGCAGCCAAGTCCCCCTTGCGGGCACGCTCCACCATTGCCAGTTCATCGGGCGTCCTCTCAGTTGATGAAGCCGACACCGGTTCGTCGGTTGACGAACCCGCTGCTTGCTTGGCGGGAGCATGCTCCGTCATAATCATAGCCCGTTGCCCCCCAAAGCATCCGCCTGACGGCCCAAGTAATGAGTCAGACCGATCAACCCGGCGCGACTTTCAGATTCAGCCAAACCGCTTAAGCTTTGCCGCGCTTCTTCAAGGTAGCAATGAATCACCTCCAAAGATTCATTCCGGGTGTCGTGTTTGGCAAGCAGTTCGAGGACTCGAGGAAAACAAGCCGGCTCCCACTCCTCGACCAATTTCTCCAACCGATCGCGCTCGCTTGCTTGCGCGCGTTCCAAGAGGAGCAGCACCGGTAACGTTAATTTGCCTTTGGCTAAATCAGTGCCCAGCGACTTACCCGCGATTGTTTCCGAGCCGTACAAGTCGAGGCAATCGTCGTACACCTGGTAGGCCGTGCCTAATGCCAATCCAAACCGTCGCAACGCATTTCGCCGGGCATCCGAATACCCATTCAGGAAGGCGCCCAGATCACACGAAAGGGCAAACAACTCCGCCGTTTTCATTTCGATTACCTTGAAATACTCGGCGCGCGAAAACTGGAAGTTGCGGCGTTGTTGTGTCTGCAAAATCTCCCCGGAACAAACAGTGTTTGTCGCCATGGCCACCGCTCGGCAGATCTCTGGCGTGGGAAAACTTGCCGCCAATTTCAAGGCGTGGGCAAAAAGACAATCACCAAACAACACGGCAATCTCGTTGCCCCAATTGGCCGCCAAAGTCAGGCGTCCGCGACGAATTTCCGCTTCGTCCATCACGTCGTCGTGAACGAGCGTCGCCAAATGCACCATCTCAATGATAACCGCCACGGTGATATGCGTATCGTTCATTTTCCCCGTCGCTCCGGCACTCAACGCCACTAAGGCCGGTCGTAACTGCTTCCCCTGCCCCGTCAAAGCGTATTCGGCATACGGTGCGATCGCAGGATCGAATTCCCTGACTTGCTGTTCCAGCCTTTTGGCTACGGCCTGAAGAAATGGCTCCAACGGCTCCACGATCCGCTTCCACACGACCGAAGGCTCTGAGCTTGATTTGGTAGCGGGTGCAGAGGTCGTTCTGATTTCAGCAGCGAGCATGCTGGAGACACCCTACGGTTGCGTTCCTCGCAAGTCAAACGGTTATCTTCACGCTACGCCGGTGGCCAAAGGCGACGGTTAAGGTTGTCTTGTGGAAGCAAGGGCGGTGCGCCCTCGACATTGAATCAGAGCAACGACATTCCTTTTGGCACTCTTACGATTACGGTACCCGCAATTTTGTCATGCCACGATTGCCTTTCCCGACTCCATCCCGCCCAAAAGAATCCCAAGAACAGCACCATTGCCGAAAAGACGCTCGACAGTGACCGCACCAAGGCCACCGCAAAGTTCAGCGGACGACCATCGGTGCGAATGATTTTGAGTCCGATCACAATGCCGCCAATGGTTGTGCCTTTCCAAGTCCACATCACAATGTGATAGATCCCCCACAAAACAATGAATAACCGTGGCAAATGCGTCCACGCGCAAATCGCACCGATCAGGAGTAAATCGAGCGCGGTCGCCATGAGGCGCAGCCAAAATCCAACCCGCGGCAGTGACACCTCCGCCCCAATCGACGGCGGAATACCACCTGGTTCTGCCGTGTTGGTTCCCATTGGTGCTTCGCCGCTGCCAACACTGGTGATGGTAGGGCTTACCACCTCCCGTTCTCGTCGGAAACTTCCGACCGTCGCCATCAATACAGCGCCCAGTCCCCAAAGGCTGGTTATCCCCCACACGACAAACCCGACGATTGGAATCGTGTAAAGCAGGTAAAAGATCGCGGTTCCGGCAAGAAGCGTGACTAGCGGCGACTGGAAAAAAGGTGAATTCATCGGGCGCGTCACCTGCTGACCCGCGTAGCGATACACCGCCACTTTGCCAAACAAGAACGCTACCACCATGGCGCATAACAAGAATGGAATAATCAGCACACCCACGCCCGTTGCCACCAAAAGGATCAGCAGGGGACCGAACAAGACAAGCGCGAGAAACCCGGTGAAGAATGAAGCGACCGGGGTCCTATCCATTTGATCGGTGCATGCTTGAGTAGGCCGAGGGAACATCGCAGAAAGCAACACATTGATTAGAAAAAGCACAAAGGCGATGCTCCATATCCATTTCAATTGTGGCGGCAGTGGTCGCGCTAGTAAAAGGCCGTTCATCAACCAATCGGCCAGCGGCTTCAACCCCGGTATGTTTCCGTCGCCGACCTCCACTCTTTCCCCACTGATTTTCGCATCAGGATCGGCGTCCAACGTGCCGCCGACAACCGTTGCGTCTTGTTTGATTTCCGCCTTCGGTCCCAACTTTGCCGAGCCGAGCACTACGACCATGCTCCCCTTGATCTTGCCGTTTACTTTTGCGGAGCCGGCAACAACTACTACATCCCCCTCGACTGTTCCGTCGATGAGGGCCGAACCGCGCACCACAACCACATTCTGACACGTCTCCCCTTCTTTCAGAACCATTTCGCTTCCGACCTTGACGATCTCTCGAAGGCGTTTTGCTGCCGATTCCTCCTCCTTTTCAACCGGAGGCGCGTTGGTATCGGTGTCGGCGCCTTCCCGGGAAATAAGAGCAACTTCAGCCTCACGCGCTGGAGTGAGCGGCACTTGCGCAAAAAGCCCAAATGACGTCTGCATGGCAAGGGCCACGAGGGTTCCCGTCTTTATCAATGTTGAGTTCAATTTCATGTTGCTTTAACGTTTTGCGAAAGCTACCCGGAAACAGAGTGTGCCTATCCCTACACAGGCCAGATACATCACTCCCAAGAGTATCGCAGCGTAGATCAGAAAATGGCTGTTCAACGCTCGGAACAAGACCAACACCGCATTGGTCAACGACGCCAACCGCTCCCACAACGGGGCGAACGACGCGAAGGGTTGCGTGATCTTTTGAACCACAAAATCCCAGCCGTATGAAATCTCGGCGCCGTAAAATCCGGCGGCTCCCAGGCTCCCCAAAAGCAACGCGATGAATGCCAACCGCAGCGCCAACGGCCATGTGAGCAATGGCCGTTGCCACCAAGGCTGACAGACCTTGTTGGCCAAAGCTGCCCGAACCCGCGGGATCAAGGTGTCCGGCGCTCGCAACTCGGGCAACTTCCGCAATTCCCGGTGGATCAGTTCCTCCAACTGCTTTTCTGAATCGTTTTCCATGAAGTCTAGCCGCCCGGTGTCACAGAGCGGTTTGTTTCGGCAGCCGACCAATTTACCGTTGGCTGCAAGCCGGTTACTGAAAACTCTCCGGTTGGTTTTAGCCTTAGTTTCTGCCGCAACGCTTCTCGCCCGCGATGAATGTCGATCTTGACCTTGCTCAATGAGATTCCCAGTTGCCGTGCAATCTCCTCGTAACTCATTTCCTCGAAATGATAGAGCACCAGTGGCACGCGCTGGTCGGCCGGCAATTTCTTCAAGGCCGACTCCAACGTTTCGCGCTGCTCCGCTTCGGCCAGATTCTTGTCGTGGACTTCGGGCGCAGGCAAAGTCGCGGCATAGTCATCACCGGTATCTTCGTGGAACATTTCCGAAAAGAACCGCCAGCGCGAGCGATACCGCGAAAGATGGTTCAAGCAAAGATTCTTCGTCACCGTC
The DNA here is from genome assembly GCA_964651015.1 of uncultured Verrucomicrobiota bacterium. Lineage (GTDB taxonomy): Bacteria > Verrucomicrobiota > Verrucomicrobiia > Limisphaerales > PALSA-1396 > CAZYYS01. Next base: position 12,760 of record CAZYYS010000052.1, on the reverse strand, counting down.
TTGAGCCAGCCGCCTGCTCGGTGGCTGCGGGAAAGCTCTTCATAGCGTTCGCAAGCTCTCAAAAAAACTTCCTGCGAAATGTCCTCGGCATCTGCCTCATTGCCAAGCATGCGGACTGCGGTTGAATAAACCATGTTCTGGTAGTTCTTCATGAACACCTCAAAATCTTCCAATTTCGTCATTGTTACCCCTGAACTGGTTCAGGGCCATGTTACCTGAATGACACGCCGGTTGGTAAAAAAGTTTCAGAAATTTGAACGTGGTATTTCAGGCAGCAAATTCCGCATTCCACATTTGCTTTCTTCGATTATCTTGGCGCCATGCAGATGTTCGCCGAACTACTGGCTGAGAATGCCGCCTTCAATCAGGTAACGGTCCCGGACCTCTGGCAGCAGGAAGCGGTCACGGCTTTGCGCAGCGGTAAAGATGTCGTTGTTCAAGCACCGACGGGTGCCGGCAAAACTCTGATCTTTGAACTCTGGTCAAATCAGGGCAAGAATCCTGGCCGGGCCATTTACACCGTGCCAACGCGTGCTCTGGCCAACGATAAACTTGCCGAGTGGCGCGCACGTGGTTGGGATGTCGGCATTGCCACCGGCGACCTTGCGGAAAATCTGAGCGCGCCCGTTCTTGTCGCCACACTCGAAACGCAAAAGAATCGTCTGATCCAAGGGGATGGTCCAACCCTGCTCGTAGTTGACGAATACCAAATGATCGGCGACGCAGATCGTGGATTGAATTACGAACTCGCCTTGGCCCTGTGCCCACCCCAAACGCAACTGTTGCTTCTGAGCGGCAGCGTCGGCAATCCGCAGGACGTCGTCAAATGGTTGCGTCGGTTGGGACGCGATGCCGTCATGATTCGCCATGACGAACGACCAGTGCCGTTGGAAGAAGTCCAGGCGAACGATTTGAATTATCACGTGCCCAGTGAAATTCGCGGTTACTGGCCGCGCTTTGTCGCCAAAGCCCTCGCAGATGATTTGGGTCCAATCCTTATTTTTGCGCCGCGTCGTCAAGCAGCGGAAGCTATGGCAACGGAACTTGCTCGAACTCTGCCTACACCCAACCCGCTGCAACTCGGCACCGAACAAAAGCTCCTGGTCGGCGACCACCTGGCTAAATTGTTGAAGAGCCGCATTGCCTATCATCACAGCGGCCTCAGCTACGGCGCCCGCGCCGGAGTCATCGAGCCGTTGGCCAAGGCTGGACAACTTCGCGTGGTTGTCGCCACGATGGGTTTGGCCGCCGGCATTAACTTTTCCCTGCGCAGCGTGGCGCTGGCCGGTGATTCCTATCGCCGTGACAATCTGGAGCAACCGCTCAAAGTGGACGAAATCCTCCAGATGTTCGGTCGCGCCGGGCGACGCGGCATTGACGAAACCGGTTTTGTCCTCGTCACCGCCAATCAATTGCGGCTGTTGGACGGCCGGCCCTGCCATCTTTCGCGCAGCGGCGCCGTGGACTGGACCGCGTTGCTCGGTTTGATGAGCATCGCCGCGCAACAACGACGCGAGCCTTTCGCAGAAGCCGTGCGAGTGCAAGAACGCCTCTTCACGACCAAGCCCATTTTTCTTGGCGTTGAACAATCGTTGAAACATCGCGATGCGCCATGCGGTTTGAAAACGGACGCCGAGCGCGCCCGTCGCGTTCGCCAGCGTGTCCGCCAGATGCTAAACAGCCGTGGCGAATGGGAGACGTATCCGATGCCGGTCGAAAAACCAATCCGCGAGATCAAAGCAGGGCAGGCGTCTCGTCTGCCACCTGCAGATTCTGATGCCAGTCCTGTGTTCGGGACAGGCGAGACGCCTGCCCTACGTACCGTCCTCTCCGAACCAGTCGCTCTTGAAAAAATCGGCACGGGTACCCTTTGCGTCCTTTCCGAAAACGGAGAGGGCAAAATCTACGGGCGCGCTTTAACGGTGGCCGACCGCTTGAGCGATGATCGCGTCATTATTGCCAAATGGATTCGCAGGTTGACCAACTGGTCGGGACGCCAGGCTCCGCTCACCGTCTGGAATGAAAAGATCGTTCCGTTGATCGAGAAGCGGCTCGCGCAACAAAAAACTCACGTCGTTCGTTTCACGAATCATCCTCACAAAATCACGGCGCAAGTGAGTCTGGCGGAGCTAACGATGCGCGTGCCGGTCGATTCGCATGGCGTTGCGATTTGGAAACCAGTCGAACGCGACGTTCTTCCATCCGATTGCGCCCGTTGTTCGCTCGTCCCGGTTTGCCGCGAGCTGCCGACCGCAACCGGTGTGGCGCTGGTTTGGCGGCGACTTGGGCTGGTTGAAGCGGACGGCACACCGACACGACGCGGTCAAGTGACCAGCTTTTTCTCGCAAGGCGACGGGCTGGCAATAGCGGCGGCGCTGGAGGATGAAAAATATCCGCTGGCTGAGTTGATTTATGATCTGGCCAATCTCGATGCCGGCTTCCGTTTCTGCGGTGACGAGAACCGCTGGGGCGGACGGCTGGCGATGGTTTGCCAGGAGCGTTACGGTCTTCAATCGATTCCGGGCTACTTGGAAAACGGAGTACCGCCTAAATACGGTTCCGGCGCGGAACAAGTCGTGGCGGCCGTTCATAAAAACCCGGCGAGCAAAAGCGCTTGGGTCACCGAACTGTTGGGCACGGGCGACATCGACCGCATCATCATCGAATGGCGGAGTCTGCTCCGGCAAATCTCTCATGCCCCAGAACTGGATTGGCCGCGCTGGCGCGAATTGCAAACCACAGCCAAAGCCATTTTGCAGGAAACCGAATCACCTACTTTGACCGATCTGCCGCCGTTGGAATATCACCAGACCAAGCGCATCGAGCATCGACTGATACTCAGGCGGCATTAGATAAACATTGAAATCTAAAGTCGTGAAACTAGAGTAACGAGCATGAAATCCATGGAACTAGCGGTCACACGGATTGGCAAATCGCGCGGGGTTCGTTTCCCCGCCGCAATCTTGCGCCGCTACCGCATCAAGAATGCAGTCATTTTGGAACAGCGGCCAGACGGGCTGGTGCTCCGCCCCAAGGAAACAAACAAATTGTCGTGGGCGGAAACTTACAAGCAAATGGCGCAATCCAATGAGGACTGGTCAAACTGGGAATCGCTGCCGGAAGGCCTGAATGTTTTGCCGGGCGAAGCGAGACCATGAGGCGTTACGACATTGTCATCGCCCGTCTTGATCCGGTTGAAGGCAGCGAGATGGGCAAGACACGTCCGGTTGTGATCGTCAGCGATGACCTGCGGAATCAGCACTTGCACAACGTGGTTGCATGTCCGCTGACGAGCCAGCTTCATCCGCAATGGCGCAGCCGTCTCCCGATCCGTTGCGCGGGCAAACCGGCAGAGATCGCCGTGGACCAGATTCGTGTCCTCAGTAAGTCGCGCCTGACACGCAAAATCGACCATTTGTCCGCAACCGACGCTGCAGCGGTGCGCAAATTGATTTCCGAAATGTACGGCGAAGATTGAACCGATCTGCCGCCGCTGGAATATCACCAGACAAAGCGCATCGAGCATCGACAGATCTTGCGGCGGCATTGATCCAACCGGTAGACAGCGGCCACATCTCGCAAAAGACGACAAAAAGGGCTTGAGCAATCCAACGCTCAAGCCCTTCACATTTTCTGTCAACAATCCGGCGATGGCGAGCGGTGAGGACCACCGCCCGCCATTGAAGCCCCTTGAAGGAAGCTCACTTGAGTTGTATCCAGACTGAATGTTGGCTGCTGTCGGACAACGTGGCCGTGAGTTGCCATTTCCCAGCGCTCATGCCGGTGGACTTGGTGTTTAGGTTGAAGTGCCACTCGCTGTCGGTCAGCCGAAATTGGTTCCCGGTCGTCGCGGCGTCCGTTGGTGTGGCGTCGATGGGGGCATCGGAATCAGTTTGGCTGCTCCATTTGACAGCCTGCAAAGTGTGGATGCCGATAAGTACTGGCGAGCCCCCACACGAAGCCGTGAACTTCAACGGGATTGTGCTTTTCAGTTTGAACGTCCGCAACGGATCAGCGAAGCTGCCGCCCGTCGCCTCCGCGCCACCGATGGGCGAAAGAAAACCAGTAAAGTTCAACGGAGCCCGCGTGACGGTAAAACTGCACGAGGATTGGTTTCCACTGGCGTCTGTGGCGGTGACCGTAACCGTTGTTGTGCCCACGGGGAACTCCGAGCCGGACGGAATCGAGTACGTCACCGTTGGCGCCGGGTCACTGTTGTCCGAGACTATCGCTGGAGGATAAGTGACGGTCACCAGCCGCTCGGTGCTGCAGGGCACGCTGAGGTCTGCCGGGCAGGTAATCGAAGGCGGCTCGGTGTCACTAGCTTCGAGCGAGACATTGTCTAAGACCGTAGCATAGCCTCCGGGACCGTTCCCAAATGGCGTAAAGCGGAGCGTGTAGGTACCTGGACTCAACGTCATGTTCAATGAGCGCTCCCGCCAATCCTCGGGATGAAAAGCATCAAGAATCATGGTTGCAACTGTTTGGAGGGTATCCGTAAGCACAGCGACTGAATAGGGGGTTGGTACGGTTTCGGGCTCGTGAGCTGTGCTGTCGAACCACCGCAGCACGTACTCCATTTGACTGGTGACGTTGAACTGCTGGGAAAGAGTAAAAGCTGGAGAGTTGGCCAAGGCAACAGACTGTTGTTCCTCCTGTGGGTAGGGGAAAGCGCCATAATTACCGTTCAAGATATGTGCATCGACGCCAACCGTCCAAGATGTCGGCGTCATTACCTGCTGCGAGTCGCTTGGAATAACCGGTGACTCAAAGCTTCCATTGAGTAACAGATTCTGAGCATGTGCTGAGAACCCGAAAACTACGCAAGCGGCCAGTGTGACGATTTTTGTTTTGTTCATAGGATTCCTGTTTTGGTTTTGACTGTGGTGTACTTGTTTGATTTCAGACCGGACTCTTTCCGTTTCTGAGATGGGAATGGCAAACGCCGACAAAATGTGACCAAAAACAATTAACAAGGTTCTGCGAAGTGCTGGGAAACCAGCAAGCAGTAGAACTTGACGGCGTGGCAAACGCAGGATTGCCGCTTGTATTCAGTGGTTTGGTTTCGGTAATGTGCCGCCGCTTCTATGGAAGAACATTCCTCCACGCCTAGTCGCAGATCAGCGTTTCCGACAACGCAGTGGACAGTTATCATTGAGGCGGTTTCAACCGACCCCGGCCGCGCCCGTGAGGCCCTCGAAAAACTTTGCGGGCTTTATCGCCAGCCGATTGTAAATTGGTTCAAGCGGAAGGATTTCCACCAAGACCCTGAAGACCTCACTCACAACTTCATTGTGTACCTGGTCGAAAAGAGCTTGCTGGCCAAGTTGCGCCACGAACGGGCAAGTTCCGGTGTTTCCTCGCCACGACCATGCAAAAGTTTCTGTGGGACAGTTGGGACAAGAACGCCGCGAAGAAACGCGGCGGGAACATCGAAAAACTTTCTCTGACTGACAAGGACGTTGACATCGAAGCCGAGCCCCGCACGGAAAGCCCACTCGACGTGGATTTCGCCATCGCCATCCACGGCAAAGCGATGAATCAACTCGCACCTCAGGAAGATTTGAAGTCTTACATTTTTCAGAAGGATTCAGGCGAGGGATGGAATCAGATCGCGGCTCGCCTCAACAAGTCGCCAACTGCTGTTCGCAAAGAAGTAAGCCGCCTGCGCCGAAGCCACTGGGAGCATTTTCGTGATGAAGTGGCCCAGATCGTCTCTCCGGCGGAAAGAGTTGAGGAGACACGTTATCTCTACGAACTGCTCTTCAAACACCTACCGCTCGAATGACGAGCACGGTTTTCGAGCACCGTAACGAATTGCGCATGGAAAATTCGGTCACACCAGAGCAGTAAATCCTATACCGAGGATGTGCGGCGTTGGGTGACTTGCCGACTGCCCAGGCCTACCAGGCAAATGACAATGGCAGACAAACTTGAGAGCCGAAGAGTCCCTTACTTTAGTGACTTCGTGTTGTTCAATGAAATTGGCCGGGGCGGAATGGGGGTGGTCTATAACGCTCAACAGACGAAGCTCGACCGCGCGGTCGCTCTGAAAATTCTCCATTCGAACTTTGCCACGGCGGAAGCCGGGTATCAACGTCTGCGCATCGAGGCGGAAGCCGCCGCCCGGCTCGAACACCCCAACATCGTGCCCGTGTTTGAAGTTGGTGAACACGAAGGCCATCCGTACCTCGCGATGCAACTGGTCGAAGGCGAAAGCCTGGCGGAACGGATCGCGCAAACTGGGCCAAATTTCAAAGAGAAGGACGCGGCTGCTCTCATGGAGAAGATCGCCCGCGCCGTTTACCATGCGCATCAACACGGAGTATTGCATCGCGACCTGAAGCCGGGGAACATTTTGATTGATGAAATCGGTGAGCCGCATCTGATTGATTTCGGACTCGCCAAATGCGTGGAGCAAGATGTCGGGATCACTCAGACGGGCGCATTCTTGGGAACTCCCGCTTACGCTTCGCCCGAGCAAGCGGCGGGAAACAACCGGCTCATCACCACCGCGAGTGACATTTACAGCCTGGGCGCGATTCTTTACGCGCTGCTGACGGGCCAGCCGCCTTTTGTCGGCGACTCCACGACAGCCACCATTGAGAAGGTAAAGAGCGGTGCTCTACTCCGCCCGCGATTCATTCGGCCAACAATCTCAATAAACCTCGAAACGATCTGCCTCAAGTGTCTTGAGAAAGAACCGGCCCGCCGTTACGCCTCCGCGCTTGAATTGGCGGAGGATTGGAACATTTCCTCAACGGCAGACCGATTGCCGCGCGACCGGCCGGCGCGTTGGAAAGACTCTGGATGTGGACGCGACGGAACCCGGTCCATGCCGCGCTGGGACTTACGGTATTTTTGGCAATCCTTGCATCAGTTGCGGGTATTTTTCTGTGGCGCGAAGTTCGAGCGAAAGATGCAGAAGCGCGCCGCAATATTCTTCAACTTCAAGTGGAACGACTGACACCGCATCAAGTGGTGCCACGGCAGGTGCAACGGCAACCACATTTTGAGGGATGGTCCGAGCGAGCGTGGCACCTCGCGAACCGCACCGCGAAGATGGGGACAATCAAAAATACGAGCGATCTAAGAAACCAAGCTGCGGCGCTCCTCGCTGGGCTGGACGCACACCGCGTTGAGCCGTTCACGAACTTTGGTGCCTCATCAGTCGCCTTTGACCCCAAGGGCAAGCGCCTGCTGATTGGGGGCTTGGGTGACGCCGCAAAACTCTGGGATGGCAACACCGGGAAACTCGAAATTCTTTCCCAAACGAACTCGGAGTCACTGACCTTTGCGGACGGTGCCCCGATGGAACTGCGTTACGATCTGAACTCGCGCTTGCTGGTCTTGCGCGACTTGCTCGGCCCGCGAGTCCAACGAGAATGGAGGATTCCAGAACAAATCAACTCGATCAAAGTGGGCACCAATGTGCCTGTATTGCTCGCCATCACGCGTGATGGAACCTCCGTCGCTGGCGTCTTGCCGTTAGTCGATGGTCAGCAAGCGGTGGTCGTTTCTCACTCGAACACTTTTCGACCGGTGGAAGTCCTTGCTTCGCCAATCAGCCGGTTGGCAATTTCTCCAGACGGGAGCCTGGTAGCCGTGGCACAATCTGAAAACCGAATCAGCGTTTGGTCGGCGAGCGGGAATAGCCGCATCGCCGACTTGCCCACCGAACGCGACGAAATTCTTTGCCTGACTTTCAAACGGACGACTCGCATCCCGCAGCCACGTAAGGAGGCTAGTGAAGGAGTATGGCTGCTCGCAGCCGGGGATTCCGGGGGGAATGTGACGCTTTGGGATCTTCACACTCGAACGACTAAAGGTCGTTACCAAGGTGGACACTACGGCTTCAGTGTGGTGGCTTTTAGTCCTGACGGAACAATCCTCGCCTGTGGCGGATACGGACCGGTCAAGTTGTATGATCTGGCCACCGAGCAGTTGTTGTTAGACATTAATGTTGGCGGTTCAGGAGAGTACCTCACGGGCCTGGACTTTGCGCCTGACGGAAAACGACTGGCCATCAGCATGCAAGAAGGTAACCGGCACCCGGGACATGTGCTCGTCTTCAAACTGGAATTTGGGCGAGGCATTCAAACTCTTCGCGGCCTTTCAAGCCAGATTTCAAAAGTGTGTTTCTCCGCCGACGGGCAGCAGGTGGCTGCTTTGTCACACGATTGGAACATTGGAATCTGGAGCCTGGCCACCGGCCAACTCCGCCGAGTCTTTGAAGTGCCCGTCGGGGAGACCGCAGACAACGCCGCGCTTGCTTTCGATCCCAGCGGTCAGCGACTGGCATTTGCCGCGTCAAAAACAGCCAAAATCTGGCACATCGGGTCCGGCGCCGTGTTAAGGTCGTGGCCTTTGCCGCCGGGGCTGGCGGATGGTTTGGCTTTCCTAGACGATGACCATTTGCTGCTCGGCCGCTTGGAAACATCCGACGGAAAGCATGCACCTTTTGGCAACCCGCAAGGGGTGCATGATCCATGCGTTCACCGGATCCGAAACCTTTTGTCCCCAGACTGGCAGCGTGCCGTGACCGAGGATCCCAACTTCAATCGGGGTGTCTCCAATATCGCAGTGTCGAGAGATGGACGATGCTTCGTTGTGGAAGGCAAGCAGGTTGAAGCAGGCGTGAGCCGCGTGATGATCAAGGCTTACGACGGCGTTACGGGGAAGGAACTCTGGGGCCATCCTACCTCGAGAAGTTGGCCGTCAGGTGCAATCGTCTTTGATGCAACCGGACAGTTCGTTGCCTTTCAAACCAACGATACGACGAACGCAGTGTTGGTGGAGTTGGCATCTGGATTACCAATCAAGCCGCTGCCGTGGCTACCCGCCGCCATCGGTTTGGACGGTGGATACTATGCGGTGAGTGGCTTAGGTCGGGGATTTTCTCTGTTCAAGGACGTGAACCCAATACCGGTCGTCACGCTTGGCATTGACGGGGGGGAGTCGGCTGCTAACCCGCAATTTGATCCCGCTGGAAACCAACTGGCGTGGGGCAATACAGACGGAACGGTGACTGTTTGCAACCTGAAAGAGATCAATGACCGGTTGCGTCGCATTGGGCTAGCATGGTAGCCAAAGCGGGACTTTGAAAATGAAGAATGCGAGCAAGACTTTTGGCGGCTTCACCTTGATCGAACTGCTGGTGGTCATCGCCATCATTGCCTTGCTGGCAGGTCTGCTGTTACCGGCATTGAGTCGCAGCAAGGAATCAGCAAAGCGCACAGTTTGCATCAGTAATTTGAAGCAGTGCGGGTTAGCCTTGAATTTCTATGCTGAGACGTATGCACGTTATCCTCATCAGCGCAATGGTGGAGGAGGGGCAGTGCCATTTGGTGCTACCGTCCATGGCAGACCGGGTGACTACTTGACAAATGAATGGAACGAAGTCGTTCGCCTTGGAGTGGCCTCGAGGTACAAGTTTGACGCTTCCAACATTCGCGACGGCCTAATCCGCGATTCCAGACTGCTAATTCTTGGCTGTCCCAACCTGCTGGACCCTGTGCACCTCCCTGGACCAGAAGGCGAAACGTTCAGCATCAATTACAATTACGTCGGCGGCGCCGCCAAATGGTCGAACTTTGATGGCGTGACCGACCCTGCCTATTCCCCAATCAAGCCAAGCGACCCGGGATCATGGGCGCTGATGGTGGACTTTGTTTACTACGGCGCCCCGCCTTCGCAGCAACTTGGATGGGTGAAGGAACTTAACGCTCACAGACAAAGCAAAGGTCAGCCAGCCGGTGGCAATCAGCTTTTCAACGATGGACACGTTTCCTGGATCAAGTGGAACGGCGGGATGAACATGCGGACCAACACAATCTGGGCAAACGGAAATCTCGATATCTGGAGACGAACCGCCGACTTTCCATGAACTGCACTTTCAGACCCGAGTGATCGCATCGACCAAACCATCCTTGAGCTAGAACGACCGGGTAGATTGCGGAACGCACGCCGGCTACTCAATCATCCGCACCCGCATCATGCCCTCCTGCCACCAGTCACGAAAGGGACCGCGGTTCAAGGTGTTTTTGGCATTGTTCCGAGTGGCTTTGCGTAACTCCAGCGTCGCCAGCAAAACATCCTCACCAAAAATCGAAGCTTCCTGCATGATGTTGCCGTCCGGCGCAATCACCCGACTCTGGCCGTGCGAACCGCTCAGGTCCGGGTTGGCCGGCGCGTTGGCTTGAACGAGGAAGACGGTGTTTTCAACGGCGCGGGCCTGAACCTGGGCGCGGTAATGATGGATCTTGCGCCCTTGGAAAAGGGACTGGATTCTCGGGACTTGGTTTGCGCGTTGCGGTCGAGTAAGTTCGCGCTGTGAGCGTTGACGTCAGGTCCCAAACCCGCGAAGAACTCGAAACACGGTTCGAGGCGTGGGCGCAACCGGCCTATCGAGTGGCTCAGTTGCTCGAATGGCTTTACGTCCATCGCGTGACAAGTTGGGAAGCGATGTCCAACCTGCCGAAGGCTCTCCGCGAGCGGCTTCAGAAGGAATTCTCTCTTCAAACCTTGGAATTGATCCGCAAACAGGGCTCACACGACACGACACACAAATTTCTCTGGCGGTTAAGCGACCATGCGCTGATCGAAAGCGTTCTGATTCCCGCCAATCCGGCTCTTTATGGCGATGCCAGCGATCGCCACACGCTTTGTGTCTCCACGCAAGTCGGTTGCGCCTACGGTTGTCGATTCTGCGCGAGCGGACTCGACGGCTGGAAGCGCAACCTTGCGCCGGATGAAATCGTTGAACAGGTCCTGGCGGTGGAGCGGTGGAACGCGGAAATGCACAAGGCAAAAGGCAAAATGCAGAATGAACAACCTGCCACGCGACATGCATTCGGCCTCGCCCTTCACGCCTCACGTCTCGTCAATAACCTCGTCATCATGGGCATGGGCGAGCCGCTTGCCAATTACGATAATCTACTCAAGGCGCTGAGAATCCTGAATGCCCCGTGGGGTGGCGGCATTGGCGCGCGTAAAATCACGATTTCCACCAGCGGCCTCGTGCCGCAAATCCGCCAACTTGCTGACGAGCCGGAGCAGTTTCGCCTCGCGCTCTCGCTCCATGGTGCAACCGATGAAGTGCGCGCGAAGATCATGCCCGTCAACCGAAAGTTTCCGCTCAAGGAACTCACTGCGGCGCTCGAATACTACCAGTCCAAGAAAGGTCGAATGCTCACGTTCGAATACATCTTGATCGCCGGTATAAACGCCTCGCTGGATCAAACTCGGCCCCTCGCCACGCTGGCGAAGAAACTTCACGCGAAGGTGAACCTGATTCCCTACAACAAAGTTGAAGGTCTTGAATGGGAACGCCCAAGCGAAGAAACTTGCGAAGCGTTTCTGGCTGCGTTGGAGAAGCAGAAAGTGATAGCCACGCTTCGCCGGGAGAAGGGTCACGACATCGATGCCGCCTGTGGCCAGTTGCGGTTGAGGACTGAACAAGAACTTGCAATGACAAGGCCTCAGTAAGCCATGAAACGCAAAGTGGTATCTTTGATTGCTGGTTGTGCATTCTTGACCCTGATTTGCTTGGCGATTCACAGTGCGCTAACATCTCGTTATTTTGCCGAAGGAAGAATTATTCTCGATCTAACGTTTGTTGAGCCGACCAACGAGCCAGCTATCTCAGAGCTTAACGACAAAGTGGTGCAATGGTGGAACAGTCAGCCCGCAGCGATCAGCAACCGGTTAAACGATTCAGAGAGGATGTCCATTTTGGTCCGTAATTCTGCTGCGCTGGATGACAGCATCTAATTCGCAGTTGTTTGTCCTGCGAGGGGCACGAGAATCTTTGCCGTCAGGTTCGGCGGTGATGAGAAGAACGCTGCTTGGCGCGTCACGTCGAACGCTTGCGTGATGCTCACGGAATCCTACGCGACGAACCGGCCTTTTGAACTTCAGACCACCAATCGAGTAACTTGTGAGGCGGTACACATTGACACGGGCTTTTGGACTCCCACCCCTCTCTGGCGTCGGATGCTGGATGACGTTGAATCCATGTTCCGACGATTACGAAATTGACAGGGCATGCGGACGGTCGCGGGTGAAATCAGAGCGTGAATTAACCGTGAGGCTCTGGTACTTGTTGTGTATGAAGAACCGACGCAAAGCAACTTTGCTTGAACGAGCAGCCGTCGTTGAAGGCAGCATTCATCGAGTGAAGGGCCTTAGTGAAATTGAAAAGACTTTTTGCGCCCTTGGACTAGCTGCTTCGCCGGAGGAGCGCTGGGAGATCAACCGATTTATGGTGGAGCGACTTCCGCCAGCGTCACGAAAGGCGATGGAAGCAGACGCTTTTCAATCTGCTGAAGCTCAGTTCAAAAAATGATCGCTTTGCTCGATTACGGCTCCGGCAACCTGCGCAGTGTCCACAAGGCGCTGCTCAAGGTGGGCGCCAACGTGCGCATCGTCCAGAAGCCCGAAGGTCTGAAGGACGCGCACAGTATCGTGTTACCCGGCGTGGGTGCCTTCGACGATTGCATCAACGCGCTACGCAAACAGGAATTGCTCGAAGCCGCGCGCGACTTTATCCAGGCCGGCAAGCCTTTCCTCGGCATCTGCGTCGGCTATCAGGCGTTGTTTGAAAAGAGCGAGGAGTTCAATAGTTGCGCGGCTGGGTTGGGAATTTTTCAAGGTAAGGTCATTCGATTCTCCGAAAAACCAGGCCTAAAGATTCCCCAGATCGGCTGGAACCAAATTGAAGTCACACAACCGAACTGCCCGCTCTTTCGAGGGATCTCAA
>CAZYYS010000051.1:0-22223 GCA_964651015.1 uncultured Verrucomicrobiota bacterium | reverse complement strand
ACGAACCGCGTCGCGGTGATCAAGCCCCTGATCGTGCGCAGTGTAAACGGACCTGATGTGACACTGATCTGCGGATACGCCGCCACGAACTTTGTCAACAACGTGCGTTGCGTCTACCTCACCAATGGTGCCGTACTGGTGGGTTTCACACTCACGAACGGTCATACGCAGGCATCTTTTCGTGTCGGATATGACCGGGCGGGCGGTGGGGCTCTGTGTGAAGCGACCGCCGTAGTTTCCTATTGTGTGTTAATTGGCAACTCTGCGTTCCAAGGAGGCGGGGCAAGCGGCGGCACGTTGAACGACTGCACAATTAAGAACAACTTTGCCGCTGAAGGAGGTGGAGTCTACCAGAGCCTTTTGAACGACTGCCTGCTTGCGGACAATTCGGCGTCGAACAGCGGCGGTGGTAGCTTTGGTGGAACGCTGAATCAATGTGTGCTGGCCAGAAATTCGGCATCACGCTACGGCGGCGGCGGCGCTTATTACGGCACGTTGAACAACTGCACCTTGGTTGGCAACCGCGCCACCGAAAATGGTGGAGGCGGAGCGCACAATGCCACGCTGCGTAATTGCATTCTGACGGGGAACTCCGCTGCGCAAGGTGGCGGGGCCGCGGGGTGTATGCTCGACAACTGCACGGTGAGTGGAAATTCCGGCGGTGGAGTCTGGTCGCTGCGCCAAGACTGGGTCGTGCTGTGCGATACCTCCATGCCAGGCGGATGTGGTGCCGGCCCAAGCACCCTCAACAACTGCATTGTGTACAACAACAGCGGAGGCAACTTCAACCCGGACGCGGTGCTGAATTACTCATGCACGACACCGCTGCCGACGCAGGGTGTCGGAAATATGACGACTCCTCCAGCGTTCGTTGACTACGCTGCTGGAAACCTCCGATTGCAATCCAACTCTCCGTGTATCAATACCGGTTTGAACGCATACGCACCCGCCGCGCCTGACTTAGACGGGAATCCGCGCGTCGTTGGTACCTCGGTGGATATCGGCGCTTACGAGTCGCAGTCAGGCCCCGTGAGCGTGGGCGGCCTGGTCCATTTCGTTAACAAAGACAACAGCGACCCGCGCCCGCCCTACACCAATTGGGCAACCGCCGCGACGAAAATACAAGACGCTGTTGATGTGGCGCTGCCTGGCGACGAGATCATAGTAACGAATGGAATTTACAACGCCGGCGGACGTGCAGCCTTCGGTTTGTCGGTCAGCCGCGTCGCGATTATCCAACCGATCACCGTGCGTAGCATGAATGGACCGGAGGTGACTTTGATTTCTGGCTATCAGGTACCCGGAACAACCAACGGCGATGGCGCTGTGCGATGCGCCTATCTTGGAGACAATGCGACGCTGGCGGGATTCACGCTTTCGAATGGGGCGACGCGGGCCAACGCATATGGAGCTGAGGCAAGCGGAGGCGGGGTGTTTTGCGCCGGCGAGAACGCTTTCCTCACAAATTGTGTAGTGAGTGGAAACTCGGCTTTCAGTAGTGGTGGCGGTGCTGCGGGTGGCACACTCGAAAACTGCATTCTCAGCGATAACTCCGCGCACGGTGACACTAACTCCGCCGGGATTGGTGGCGGGGCTTTTGTCGCCAAACTCCGGAACTCTACGTTGACCGGCAATTCAGCTACTTTTGGTGGTGGGGCTTGGGGCAGCACTTTAATGAACTGCCGCTTGATGCACAACTCAGCCACTCACATCGGCGGTGCGGCAGGCGATACCGTCTTGGAACAATGCGCTCTCTCGGGGAACTCCGCACTTACCGGCGGCGGCGCTTGGCAAAGCACTCTCAACAACTGTCTGCTCGCCGGCAATTCCGCCAGCACCGAAGGTGGCGGAGCATACGGTGGCACGCTTAAGAATTGCACGCTTATTAGCAATTCGGCTGGCATTTTAGGCGGTGGGGGTGCGGGCCCTGAATACTTCCCGGGTATCCAACTGGACAATTGCATCATATTCGACAATTTAGCCCCGAGCGCACCCAATTATTCTGGTTTGGCGCTCGTCAGTTACTCCTGCACGACACCGCTGCCCACAAACGGAATTGGCAATATCACCAACGCGCCACTGTTCGTGGACGCAGCCGCCAGCAACTTCCGACTGGAATCCAACTCCCCCTGCATCAATGCCGGACGAAATACCTACGCCCCGGCTGGCCCCGACCTCGATGGCAACCCGCGCATCGTGGGCGGCACGGTGGACATTGGCGCTTACGAATCCCAATCGCCGCAGTCTGCTCTCTCCTACGCCTGGCTTCAACAATACGGCCTTCCTACGGACGGCTCGGTTGATTTGGCCGACCTTGATGGTGATGGTCACAACAACTGGCAGGAGTGGCGCACTTGGACTGATCCCACCAACTCGCTCTCGGCGTTGCGTCTGCTCTCGCCGATTGCAGGCACGAACGGCATCGAGGTCCGCTGGCAAAGCGTAGGCGGCGTGAACTACTTCCTAGAGCGCGGCAGCACCCTCGGGACGGCGCTGGCTTTCGCCCCGGTGGCTGACAACGTTGTCGGTCAGGCGGGTACCACCGTCTATGCCGACACCAACGCCTTCGGTGCCGGGCCATTCTTCTACCGCGTGGGCGTGAAGGAATGAACTCCGAGCAATGACGAAACACCAAAATCCAAAGTCTCCCATGAACTCAAAATTAAAGTTCCGGCCATCAAACCTTAGGGTAGGGCGCGTCGCTCCGCGCGCGCCGCGCATCGATTTGCAGGTTTCTTTTCCCCACGACGGCGCGCACGGAGTGACGCGCCCTACCTCCCGCTTCCGCTTCACTGGTACGATGCGCGATTTGAGTCGCGGTGCTTTCTTCGGCATTCTGCTCGCGGCCTTCGCGCTGGTGCCGAGTTTTCCCGCTCTCGCTGAAGAAAATGCCATTCGCCTGCTCGTGAAGTGGGAGGACGGCCCAAACAGTCCCGCCGCTGCCGCCGGCAACGCGCAGATCGGGAGTACGGTCAAACGGAACTTCTCCGCCATTGGCTGGCAACTCGTCGAACTGCCGCCGGGCATGACCGCGAGCGATGGCCTCAAGGCGTATCACCAACTTGGCACGGTGGTGGCGGTGGAACCCGATGGCCGCATGGCGATCCACCCGCCGCTCCTGCCCGCCACCAATTCGACACCGCGACCCATAACCATTGCGTCCCAGACTCCCGATGATCCGCATTATCCGGAGCAGTGGCACTTGCCCAAGATCGGCGCGCCGACGGCCTGGGACGTGACCACCGGCAGCAGCAACGTCGTGGTCGCGATTATCGACACGGGCGTTGATTACAGGAATCCCGATTTGGCGCCCAACATGTGGCGCAATCCCGGTGAAACCGGCCTCGACGACCAGGGGCGCGACAAATCCACCAACAGAATCGACGACGACAACAACGGCTATGTGGACGACGTGCATGGCGTCGATGTCGTGAGTGGCACAGGGGATCCGATGGATTCCGGCATTTTCACTCCGCCCAACGCACCTTTTTACCACGGCACCTTCATCGCTGGGATGATCGGCGCGGTCGGAAACAACGGCCTCGGCATCGCGGGACTCAATTGGTCCGTCAAGCTGATGGCCATCCGGTTTCTCGACGCCAATTTCCAGAATTATACCGTGACCCGCAACTGGAGCGGTGCGCTGGCGGCTTGGGATTACTTGCTCATGATGAAGCGGCGAGGGGTCAACATCCGGATCACCAACAACAGCTACGGCAATTACCAGGAAAGCGCCGCCTTGAGAGACACGATTGCGCAGGCCGGGCAGGAGGGCATACTGACCGTGGCGGCCGCCGGGAACGCCGCCGGGAACACAGACGTGTTCTCGACGTTCCCCGCGTTCATGAGCCTGGATTCGGTGGTGACGGTCGCGGCCACGACGGACACCGATGCGCTGGCCGGGTTCTCGAACTTTGGATCCAGCACCGTGGACCTCGCGGCGCCCGGAGCCGACATTTTTTCCCTCTCAATCAGCAACACCTATGTGTCCGGCAGCGGAACTTCCTTCGCCTGTCCCTGCGTCGTGGGCGCGGCGGCCTTGCTTCTCGCGGTCGAACCCGCTCTGAGCGTGAATCAGCTCAAGGCCGCCCTGTTCGGCTCCGTCGATCAACCGGCGTCGCTGCGCGGCCGGGTGGCGACCAACGGGAGACTGAACATCTGGCGTGCCCTGTCGTACCTCACGAACGCGAATGCGCCGGCCATCGTCGTCACCGCCCTGCCAGGCGGACAACGCACACCGACCAATGCGCCCATTCAAGTGACATTCAACCGCGCCATGAACCGATCCAGCGTGGAGAGCAATCTCGTGATCGAACCGGCCACGACGGGCAGCTTTGAATGGGCCGACGACCACGGCTCGTTTCTGTTTCGTCCCGGCGCGCCGCTCAATTCGTTGACCAACTACACGGTGAAAATTCTCGGAACCGCGCAAGACGCCGCCGGAGGCACCCTCGACGGCGATTTTGATCGGATCCGCGAAGGTTCGCCGGCGGATGATTATGTCTGGAACTTCCGCTTCCCGATTCCGAACGACGACTTCGCCAACGCGCAATCGTTCAGTGGTTCTTCCGGGTCCATTCAGGCGAGCAACCGCTACGCGACCTGCGAAGTGATCGAGCCGGATCATGTCGGCGACCGGACCAGCACCAGTTCGGTGTGGTATCGCTGGACGGCGCCGCAGAACGGCTGGTTCACGTTCGACCTGACGGTCGGGACGGCGTTCGACTCGTTGCTCGCGATCTATTCCGGCGAGTTCATAACTGACTTGACCGCCATAGCGACCAACGACAACCACGGCACCCTCCAAGGCAGCCGGGTAAGTTTCGAGGTCGCTGCCGGGACACCTTGCTTCATCGCCGTCGCTGGCAAAAGCGCGCATAACGGCAAGTACATCATCGCACCCAACCAATGGGGCCAATTCCAAATGCGCTGGTATCCCACGCCACCGCCCAGCTTCACGGGCAGTCAATTCTATCCTCCGAGCGGCGCACCGGGCGCCAAGATAACGCTCAACGGCACCAATTTCACCGGCACGACGGCGATTCTGTTTAATGGGATCAGCACCAGTTTCACGAACGCCGTTGGCAACAACACAGACCTCCGCACCACGGCTTTTGTTCCACTCGACGCCACGTCCGGGCCGATCACCGTTGTGACGCCGCACGGCAATGTGACCAGCGCCAGCTCGTTCAACGTGCTGCCACCGGATGTCACGCCGCCTTCGCTCGTTCGAGTGACCGCCTTGGCCCCTGCGACCACGAACCAAACCTCCACGGTCGCATTGTTTTTTGACGAAGAGGTCGAACAAGCCTCGGCAGAAACCGTGGCGAACTACAGCATCAACGCTGGTGCGGTCACGATTATCTCCGCCGTTCTACGGGCTGATCTCAAGAGCGTGCAGTTGATCACTGCCCCTTTAAGCCCGGGAACTAATTACCAGGTCACGGTCAGAAATGTCACGGATCGGTTCCCGAATTCGAATGCGATTTCGGCGGCAACCCGAACTTTCCAGGCCACGTCCCTGGTGCTGCATTTGACGTTCGACGATCCCTTGACCCCCGGCGCGAATGTCGCGGGCGTTTCCGAGGAAGGCGCGCTGATCGCCGAGCCGTTGGTGGTTCCTGGCGTGAGCGGCCACGCCTTGAGTTTCGATGGGGCGAATGATTACGTCGAAGTGCCCTACAGCGCGAACCTCGGGATCACCGGCGACATTACCCTTGCCGCGTGGATCAAGCGCGGAACATTCAACGAGTACCGCACAATTGTGGCGAAGAGCAACGGCAGGAATCTCTGGGATTACGATCTCTATTTCGCCGCCGGAGAGAACACGCTGCGTTTTTGGTCCGATCGCCAAAGCCCACAAGAGGTGGCTTCGACCGGTTCGGTGGCTAATCAGAGCTGGAGTCATGTAGCGGTAACCCGGCGTGGAGGAACGGTTACCTTTTACATCAACGGCGCGCCAGCGGGAACAGCGAGCGTGTCTGGCAATTTCGCAGACAATCCATTCCCTGTTTTCATTGGAACAGACGACCTGGACTTTGGCGAGACAACCATGTTCAAGGGGCAGCTGGACGATGTGCGAATCTACAACCAGGCCTTAAGCGCCTTGGAACTCCGAAAACTGACCATTCCTCCGCTGGCAATTTCTTTTGCGGGGGGGAACGTGGCCATTTCATGGACGGCAACCGGCATCACATACGTGCTGGAAACGTCCGGCGATTTGAGTGGTGGCCTGTGGAGTTCTGTCGTGCAGACGCCGATTGTCCAGAATGGCCAGAACAGAGTCACGTTGTCGGTTCAGGAGCCGAAGCGTTTTTACCGCTTGAGGAGAAACTGAGCGCGAACGTGCGGACTTTCTTCCCGCGTCGGAGGAAAGCGGGTCTTGTGGTCCAGACATCGGTCAGGATGAATGGCGAAACCAGAGTCACGCTCGGCACTCCGGCGGGCAACCGCTCCTACCGTTTAAGGCAAAACTAAACGCGAACGCTCGCTGCCAACCGTCCGCGGGTCAATCCGACGTTCGCTTAACCAGGACTGAACCTGACGCTCGCCGGCACCAACTGCATGGGTGCGACGAGCGTACTCTTTAACGATGCCAGCGAAAGTTTCACGAACGTCCTCGCAAACAACCTTGACCTGCGTATCACCGCAGTCGTTCCGTCTGATGCCATTTCCGGCCCCATCACCGTGGTGACGTCGCATGGCAACGTGACAAGCACAGCGTTGTTCCAGGTGCCTTCGCCAAAGTTGAATCTCACCATCAACCCTGCGTATGGCTTGGGGTTCCGCTGGCCCAGCACCAGCACCACCTGGGTGCTGGAAGAAACCGAGAACTTGCACGCTGGCCCCTGGACCCCGGTCGTGCTCACTCCTATCATAACGAACGGCGAAACTCGGGTCACAATTGGCACTCCGTCGGGCAACCGCTTTTACCGTTTGAAGCGGAACTGAAGGCGTAACGGCGATCAGCGATTGGTCCGTGACAACGCCGACTTCAGTGAAGCTCTATAAGTTCCGGGAACACCGGTTTCAACATTCGATCAGAACGGCGCGCACGGAGTGACGCGCCCTACCGACCACTAATTCCGGCGATGTTCATGGGACTCGCATTAGTTTTCGGCACTTCCATCCACCGCTTTTCCGTGACGGACATCATCGCCGCATCCATCACGGCTTGAGCTTGGGCGCCTTCGATAAATGACGGAACACAAGGACGTTGGTTCAATATGGCGTCGATGAATTCCACATCCTGATCGTAACGAAATGTAACGAGCGGATCGCCTTGATGCGGGTCGCGCGGCGAACCGGGCCATTTCAAAAATTCTTCGGGCAGCGGAACGGTTTGCAAGTTCATACCTCCGCGTTTGCCGATTTGTAACTCGAGCGGGCGTTCTAGCTGGAAAACAATTGTGCCGTCGCTGCCGTTGACTTCGCAATAGTCCTGACTGCGCCCGCCTTCGCCGCGCCCCGTCGCCACTTTGCTGCTCTCCAAAACTGCTGTGGCTTTGCTCGTGAACTCGGCGAGAACCGTCACCCAATCCTCCAAATCGGAAACCTGCCCGTCACGGACGTCGTGAAAGCGGCGGGTGTCGGCGACGAGGCGGTTGATCTGGCCGACCAACAGATGCGCGTAATCGATGCGGTGCGAGAGCATATCCCCCAGTTCGCCGCTGCCGGCCAGCTTGGCGACTTGACGCCAGCCCACGTTGCGCGTTCCCCAGTCCTGCAAACGACACGAACGGAAATGATACGGCTGACCGATGTCGCCGCGCTTCACCAAGTGCGCCATGAAACGCATCGCTGGAACAAAGCGATAAGTAAACGCGGCCATGTGGCGCACACCGGCTTTTTCGGCTGCGTGCAACATGATCAAACTTTCCCCATGATTCATGGCGATTGGTTTTTCACACAGCACATGTTTGCCGGCGGAGATGGCGGCCAGCGTAATCGGCGCGTGAACAAAATTCGGCGTGGCGATGATGACCGCGTGAACGTCCTCGCGGCTCACAATCTCCTGATAGTTCGTGGATGTAACGGCGATGCCGGTTTGTTGTCGCGCGCGTTCCACAACCGCGGGATCGCTATCGCACAGCGCCACCACCTTCGCATCGCGACAAAGTGCGAGGCCGGGAAGATGATTCGCCAAAGCGATTCCTCCACAGCCGATCATTGCCACACCGATCTTGTTCATCTTGATCTCACTTTTAGTTGTTGAGCTGAAACAATTCCCTGAAATGGGGAGCGCATGCGGCCCGCGTGCGGTCGTCGCCGGCCCGGCGACGACTTCCGGCCTCTGACTTGAGGTTGAACCAATTGGTGTCGCCTGGTTTTGCGTACGAGGTGTTCGGCGGGCCGCTGAACACGGCAGGCCAGCGGCCTACGCTCCCCGTTCCAACTGCATCGCTCCGGCTTAGCCGTTTTACTTCGGCTTCAGTCAATGCCCGCCGGTAAATTCGCAGGTCGCGCATAGCGCCGTGGAAATAGTCGTGGGCGCCGAAGCCGATTTTTAGCGGTTCATGGTTAGTGATGTCGAAGTCAGTCGGGCTGAATTCCGTGGAAGCAGCCACGAACCGGCCATCGACGTAAAGCTTCAGTCGCCGGTCATGTCGCATCGCAATCAGATGCCGCCAGCCGGCACCGAGTTCGTGATCGTAAGTAACGGCTTTGCCGGCTTCGAGTGAATGGACGTGGCCAGAAGGCAGTGTTCCGCAGAAAAGTCGTCCCCGGTAGACTGCCATCGACCACGCGCGGCGATATTCGGTATCCGTAAAATCCAAGCGGCCCGTCAGCGCCCAATTCGTGCCGCCATCGTGACGGTAAACCTGCGCCAGCGGCAACGTGCCGGCGTAGAGTTTGCCGTTGTAAACTGCCGTACCCATGACTTCCAGTTCCGCTCCGAGCCGTCCGGCATCGCTGTAGGCACCCGTTTGGTTGTACCGAAAAACCTTGCCCTCCTTCCAGGTGCCCACGTGCATTTCTCCATTGTGGAACCCAAACGAATAAGTCTGATCCACACCGGGCGGCGCGCCGAAGTTCGTCCAGTTGGTGCCGCCCTCGTAACGAAAAACGCCGCCGAGTTGGCCGCCATTGTAACCGGTGCCGTAGAGTCTGCCGTTTGAAACTGCCAAAGCAGCCACACGACCGCCGGGGTTGCCGCAATAGGTCCAGCGCCGGTCGCCATCGTAACGGTAGAGCCCCTGATTCGGACGTTTGAGCTGGTTGGGTGGCGCATCCATTGACGTCGCGTAAAGCTTCCCGCCAAACACGACCAGGCCGAAAATAAATTCCGCGTCGCTTACGCGCCCACAGTCGAACCATTTTTTTCCACCCTCGTAGCGGAAGACCTTGCCGCCGTTGTTCAGGTTCTTCGCGGCGGGCAGATGCGAGCCAGAGGCGTTGTAACGCGAGGTGGCGGCAAACAGTCTGCCTTGAAAGACTGCGAGCGCCGTCACCGAATTGCAAATGTCCGGGCTGCCGCAGTCCAACCAGTTCGTTCCGCCGGTGTAGCGATAGACGCGTCCCGACTCGGCTTGGCCCGCTTCGAACGTCCCGGCGTAAAGTCTCCCTTCAAAGACCGCCAGCGCATAAGGCAGCAAGTTGTTGCCGGGACGACCGCAATCAGTCCACTTCGGGTTGGTCCCAGCGTCGATGCCGAAAAACAAATTCCGCGTGTTGGCTGTGGAAGTGCAGGCGCCGGCGTAATTCATGATGCTCAAATGAAAGCCACGACGCGTGACTGAATCATATTTGCTGAGGATATCGCCAAGCGTATCATCGACGAGTTTGTCCGTGTTGACCCAAACCGCAATGGAGAAATCGTCTTGGTTCAGACGCAACGGATCGCTGTCCGGCACCTCGATGAACTGACTGTGACCATCGAAGCGCGCCGCCCGACCGCTTTTGTTACCACGTCCTTCCGCGCCAAACTGTGCGCCGTGGTTGCTGCCATCATTCCCATGACCCGATGAATCCTTGCAGTCCAATTCAAGTGACCAATGACCTGCAAGGTCGCGGCTCAAAGAATTCGCAGCATTCCGCGATGCGACCTTTTGGTCAATCGCTGCTGACTGCGCAACCAGTTCCGCTGGTGTCGCCAAAGTCAGAGCAATGCAGCAAACACACCGCGCGCCAAAGTTCGTAAATTCCACCGTGATCTTTTCTCCTAGCGCGCGCGCCGTCGCAACAAAAATGATTTCCGTGCGCTCCATGCTTGACGGCCTACCCCGGCTTGTATCGAATTCTCCTCAACCTGAAACATACGCGCACAATTCTTATCATCGCGGAGTTGAGCGCATGAATCACAGTTTATGAGAACACGAATAACCACCGGTCTGGTTTTTGCCTTGGTTGCGCTCTACTTCGCCACGACCCTGCCTGCTGCGGACGAGTTGAAAGCCGGCGTTGGAAAGGTGATCATCGCTCCAAAGCAGGACATGTGGATGGCGGGTTACGCTTCCCGCAAGTCGCCGTCGGAAGGCAAAGTCCACGATCTTCATGCCAAAGCACTGGCGCTTGAAGACGAAACCGGAGCACGTACGGTGCTGGTCACAAGCGATCTGATTGGTGTGCCCGCCTCGCTCGTGAATCACATCGCGGATCTGGCGCAGAAAAAGTTCCAACTGCCACGCGAGCGGCTCATGGTCACGGTGTCACACACGCACTGCGGCCCAGTCTTGCATGATCGTTTGCGACACATGTACGGCCTCGACGAAACTCAAACCCGTCTGCTGGAGGAGTATTCAAAAACGCTGCCCGACCTATTTCTCAAGGCCATCGAGAGTGCGCTGAACAACTTGGAGACGTGTCGCGTGGAATGGGGCGTGGGTCGCTCCGGTTTCGCGGTCAACCGTCGTCAATACACCCTCGACGGCGTTATCAACGGGACGAATCACATCGGGCCGGTGGACCACGATGTGCCGGTGTTGAAGGTCTCGCGCAAGGACGGTTCGATCAAGGCGGTGGTGCATGGTTACGCATGCCACAACACCACACTGAGTTTCCAAAAATTCTGCGGTGACTACGCCGGGTTCTCACAGCTCGCGCTCGAAGAGAAATTGCCAGGAGCCACGGCGCTGTTTGTCTCGGGTTGTGGAGGCGATGCCAATCCGCTCCCGCGCGGCACGCTAGAACTGGCGCAGAACTACGGCAATCAACTCGCCGATGCAGTGTTGGCAGTGATCAAGCAGCCGTTGACGGAACTCAAGGGGACGATCCGCGCCGCCTTCAAGGAGGTTTCCCTCACCTTGAGCGCGCCACCCACTCGCGCTGAAGTGGAAAAGCAGATGCAAGATTCCAACGTCTATATGCAACGCCGCGCCAAAGTTCTGCTCAAAACACTGGATGAGAAAGGCGCGTTGCCGACGACCTATCCGTATCCAGTTCAAGTCTGGGAGTTCGCAAACGGGAAGCAGATGATTGCGTTGGGCGGTGAGGTTGTGGTCGATTATTCGCTACGGCTGAAATACGAGTTGGGCCGGGAGCGGACTTGGGTGATCGCCTACGCGAACGACGTTTGCGCCTACATGCCGTCGCTGCGTGTGTTACGCGAAGGCGGCTACGAAGGCGCCGATTCGATGATTTATTACGGCCATCACGGACCTTGGGCGCCGACGGTCGAGGAGGACATTGTTCGCACCGTTCACGAATTGGCAGACAGCGCGAAGAAATAGCTATTCGCTTAGCGACGACAACCGCCATGACATCCTCAAATAAACGGCAGTTTGCCAGCGACAATTACGCCGGCATTTGTCCAGAGGCATTTGCGGCAATGGTCGAGGCCAATCAAGGTCACGCCGTTAGTTACGGCGACGATCCGTGGACGGAGAAGGCGTCTGATCTAATCCGCGAGGTGTTTGAAACCCAGTGTGAAGTATTCTTCGTTTTCAATGGCACTGCCGCCAATTCGCTTTCCCTAGCATCTCTCTGCCAGTCCTACCACAGCATACTCTGCCACGAAACCGCACACGTGGAAGTGGCTGAGTGTGGTGCACCGGAGTTTTTCGCCAACGGCACCAAAGTCCTGCTGTTGCCGGGAGCGAATGGAAAAATCGACCCCGCCACGATTGATCGCATGGTGAACAAGCGCACGGATATTCACTACCCCAAACCACGCGCCATCAGTCTGACCCAAGCCACCGAGGTGGGAACGGTTTATTCCGTCGATGAATTGAAGGCAGTGACTGATACGGCCCGGCGGTATGGGCTGCGCGTCCAAATGGACGGGGCGCGGTTCGCGAATGCAGTTGTTGCGCTTGGCGTGTCACCCAAGGAAATTACGTGGCAAGCGGGTGTTGATGTGCTTTGTTTTGGCGGAACGAAAAACGGGATCGCTGTGGGCGATGCGGTCGTGTTCTTTAATCTCGATCTGGCGCGGGAGTTTGATTACCGCTGCAAACAAGCGGGGCAACTGGCTTCCAAGATGCGGTTTCTGGCGGCGCCGTGGGTGGGAATGCTCAAGGACGGCGCATGGCTGCGCCATGCCCGACACGCCAATGACATGGCCCGCCTGCTCGACGCGTCCATTCGCGCATTACCGGGGGCGAAAATCCAGTTCCCATGCCAGACCAACTCTGTGTTCGTTCGTCTGCCGGAGCAAGTCATCACTGCGATGCATCAACGGGGCTGGCTGTTTTACACGCACGTCAGCCAGGACGATTGCCGCCTGATGTGCAGTTGGGACACGACAGAGGGAGACGTGGACGCGTTCGTAGCGGATTTGAAATCGCTCCTTTCACCGAGTTGACGCGAACGCGCAGCACGCGTGCCTAGTGCGCTGTCGGAGGAGACTGTTTCGGCAGGAGCCGCCCGATGACGAAAAGAAGCACCACGACCACCAACGCAAGCACCGCCCAGAAAATCAGTCTGCTGCTTCCCGCCAGCGATGTCTGTTCATGCCATGAAGATTTTTTCAACGTCTCCTCGTTACCGAGTTGGACGGACGTTTTGTCCGCTGCGAGCATCTGCGCCGCGACGAGACTCAAATCGTAGCGCGGAAAATCAGCGCGCCGGCTTCCATAGTAAAGATAGACCGGCATTTCCGACGCGGCTTTGAAAAGCACGCGCGTTACCGGATAAGCCAGCACAAATTTATCCAGATCGATGGGCGGATTGTCCTCATTGTTGATTTCCAGAAAGAGCGTGTCGCCAGAAGGAGGGCTGCCAAGTGGCAGTACGAGTTGCCGCAATTTGTGTTCGGGCGTTTGCACCCAAGCGGCCTGGCCGAGCGTGCGCTGATATTTGTGCCCCCGGTCATCCATCACTTCTTCGTAGAGTGTTACGTCACGTTTGAAGAGCGGCGCATGAGTTTCACACAGCAACCGCAAAAGCGGAAGCGAGCGATGTGGAAGCTTGATCGACCAACGACTGATTTTTGGTTTCTTCGGATCGTTGGTGGGCGTGACCGTTGGAGTCAGCGAACGGATGGCAGAGGTGTGTTCCCGAATGTAGGGGAGTTGTTTGCCGTCACTCACGAGCCGCACATCGGCGAAACTGGCTTGTGCGTGGGCCAGAACCTCGAGATCGAGTTCAAGCTGTTGCACGCCGACGCGGGCAACGGACACACGCTTTCGGTAAGTCCAGGCGGATGTATCCAGCGCCGAACCACTCGCGACGACCTCTGGCAACGCTTCGGCGGCGCGATAATCCGGGTTGGGTGCAAGCGGTGAAAGGTGGAGTGATGAAACAGTCGTCGCCTTCAAATTTGATCCGAGTGTTGCCAGATCATAACGGGGTGCCGTCGCGCGCCGATTGCCGGTCAACACTGAATACTTCCCGCCTTGCCTGGGTAGAAAAATGAGATAAACAAGCCGGCGTTTGGCGTGGACGGTGGAAATTTGCAGCGGCAGGCTGTCGTCGTTTTGAATCAACAGCAGCAGTTCGCGGGCGGGCGTTTGCAGTTCCAGCGGGAATGAAAGTTGTGCGGCGGTGGGCTGACCCTCTACCGCCACCCGGTAGATCACCGATGTCGCCAGCTTTCTTTCCCTGACGACGTTCTCGACAACCTCCGGTGCGACAAGTGTGACCTTGCGGGCGAACAAGGGATCGACCGTTTCGATTTCGAGATCAGAAAGATCAAGCAGGGCCGCGCCCAAATTCAATGTGAGCCGCGTTTCGTCAGGACTTTCGGTACGGTCGGTGATTTGGACTGAAACGAGTTCACTCGGCACAGCCTCGGTCGCCGCGGCGTGAATTCGCGCACCGGTGAAAGGAACAGGCGGCGAACGACGATTGTCCACAGTCAGCCGCAGAAACGGCCAGACCTCGGCCGAGAGGGGGATTAAAAGCCGGCTGGCCCCGTTGGGCTGACGAAAAATTGGCTGGCCAGCCGCCAATGTTCGCCAGTTTTTCCCGTCAGCCGAACCTTCGACCTGTACGGCCTTGATGAAGCTCGCAGCGGGAGTCGTCAAAGTGATCCCGTCCACCGGTTGAGTGAAACCGGTTTCGAGCGTGATAACGGTTGCGTCCGCCATCAACGAATCACGAAACTGCTTTGGCTCGCGGATAACCTTTCCATTCGGGCGCGGGCGCTCGATCAAATAGGGAACTTCATTTCCGTTACTGTCGAGTACGCGAAGGTCTTCAAGTCCGGGTTGCGCCGCGTCAAGAGTGTCCATCGGGAGATTGATTTTTACCAACGTGGCGGAAGGAACCTGAAGCTCCTGGCGATATTGCCAATCAGAAAAAGTCGCAGCAGTGACATTGCTTCCGCCGACCAACCAAAGCGCGCAGGCAAGGCGCATTGGCCCTTTACAGAACCCTGCTCGCTGAAACACCTCAAGCGGGTGGCGGCTTGTTGGATTCGGTTTCATTTCTTGGAGTATCGGCGGCAAGAAAGCGTTGATACAGGAACGAAGCTACGATGGCGATGACGGCGACGACGATCAATGCACCGATACGGTAGAGTTGGGCAAGATTCGCAAGGTCGTGGAAAAACAGTTTGAGCAACGTCACACTCAACAAACCGAGACTTGCGTAACGGATAGCTCGAATCTTCTTCGCGATTCCGATGATGAGCAGGCCCAAAGCAAACAGTGCCCAAGCGATGGAATAGGTCATGTCGCGTGCAAAATTGCCAGAAAACTGGAAGGTCAGCGAAAATTCTTCTTTGGTGAAGTAATCCGCGATTTCAATATTCAACAAAAGAAACGCCAATACAATGCCCAGTCCGTTCAGAAGCGGCGGCGTGTTGCTTCCGAGAACCACGTTGCGCGGGGGTGCGAGTAACCGCGCTCCTGTGAACAAACAAGCCGTGACGATTCCATAGGCGTAGAGATACCAGTTTAGAATCGGCGTGGCGCTGCGCGCATGATAACTCAGCACCGTCGGGTTCAATGCGAGTCGGACAAAAGCGACGAGCAGCAGGCCGATTCCCACGTAGCGCAAACCAGAATGTGGCACGCGATGGAAAAGCCAGAGCAACGCAGCGCCTTCCAGCGCCCAGGCGACAGTGATCCATTGCTTGTCGAACTGGATGGGGAAAATGAGCGTGATGAAAAACAGAGCCGCGCCACCAAACCAGGCAAGCAGATCGTTCCGGGTTGGCGTGTTGCTCGGAATGTTGCGAATGATGAAAACCAAACCGAGCAGCATCGGCAGCGCAAAGGCCGCCGGGAGCAGTCCCATGAACTCATTTGGATACGCCGACTTCACGAGGCGGTGGACGAGGAAAAAGTGGAGTGGACCGGAGAGCGCGGCGACGGCCCACGGAACAATTCGTTCGCTGACACTTTGATAAAACAAAAACGGAAACGCGGCGAAGATGGCAAAGAAAAGCAAATACCAGCCCAGTGGCAGCGCCGCTCGCTCCAGTTGAAAATATTGGGAACGCCAAGCGTGTTCCAAAGTCAAATGCTCTAGCTGAAAATGCTGAAAATGCCAGGTGTGTTCCAGAGCCAACACGCATGCCAACCCAACAGCGGGCAGCCAATCCATCTTACAAAACTTGGTTAATCCCAGGAGCAATACGATCAGCAGCAGCGCCAGGCCGAAGATTGGCGATGGGTTGGCTAGCGGCAGTCGCGCCGAGACCATCATCAACAGCAGGAATGGGAGGATCGCTGACATCGCGGGAATTTGTTTCACCAGTTCCGGCGACAACTCGGAAGGCAACCACGCGTTGAAGTGCGACGAAGCTGGGGCAGTTCTGGTTTCGGTCGGCTGGCCGACAAATTTCCGCATCGCAAAAATTCCGACGCCGAAAAAAATGACCGCGAATCCGCCGATGACCAAAAGTGTTACGGGCAGGTCGGTCAACTCGGCTGGAATCTTGAATATCCAGAGCGCCGTAGCGGCAAGCGTGAGAATCAGCACGGCAACGATGGCGAGGAGCGATGCGGTCAAAATGCCCAGCCCGATAGCCAACAGATCGACGAGCAACACCACCGGCCAGACTACCAGCGACACTTCCGTAAGTTTGATCATCGGCAGCATGATCAGTAGCAATGCCAGCGGCGGGAATAGTTGTCCCCACCAAGCGGGTGCTTTGCCGGGACGCAAGCGTTGCAACACGATGGGAAAAGCGGAGTGCAGCATTGCGAACAGCAGATAAAAGCCAAGCGCCCAGTTCAGCAGACCGTCGGTCAATCGCCACAATGTCCAGACCGACAGCAGCAGGAAAACTGCGGCCCCGGCACCGAGTTGGACGCTGCCCAACTCCTCTTTCAACCACACCAATACCAGCAGACAGACGTCCGCCAGAAAGACATAGGTGAAAATGACACCGGGTCGCTGCCCAAGGTCTGGAAACGACAGGAAAAAGAAAGTAAACGCGAGCGAAACGAACGGCAATCCAATCGCCGCCGCCGAAACCCAGGTATTGATCAACTGGCGGCGATGGCACCAGACAAAAGCCATTAGAAACAGGAGATTGAAACCGAGGAACACTCCGACAGGAGTGAAGATATTATCGCCTTCAAAATATTTCTCTTGGACAAAAAACGTCGCCACCCAGCCAATTTGCATTGCCACTGTTCCGATGGCCCCCAGCGTTACCAAGAAGTTCCAGCGTCGGTGCAGCGCCACGGCGATCAAGCCAATGTCCAGCAG
The DNA here is from genome assembly GCA_964651015.1 of uncultured Verrucomicrobiota bacterium. Lineage (GTDB taxonomy): Bacteria > Verrucomicrobiota > Verrucomicrobiia > Limisphaerales > PALSA-1396 > CAZYYS01. The sequence continues at coordinate 5,180 of CAZYYS010000051.1, read as the reverse complement.
CGCGATGTAGCCGAAAAGGCCAAACGGATTGTCCACTTTCTCAGAAACCAGTATCGGTGTCAGAAACCCGCCCAACATTCCGAGGATCGCTACAACCATTGCATTGAGCCGGACCGCCAGCAGGAAACCTGTCGCGGTAATCAGGGACATCAAGAGGAGCGTTGGCAACAGGCCGAAAAATTCAAAGTGATAGATCGAGCGACACGTGAAGGTGACCGCGTAGAGGATCACAATACCCGTGGCGCACAGTGTTTGCGCGGTCACGGCGTATTCCTTTCGTTTCATGAGCACGCCGCCTACCAGCAGACCGAGTCCCGTCAAGAAACCAATTGCCACGCGCACCGCCGGTGGAATGAGATTCTTCTCGAACGAGTATTTTACGAAGAACGCCATGCCGAGAAACAAGGCCAGCCCGCCAATCCACGCGAACAACTTCACCCCCATGAACTGTTCCCAGTTAACGATTGGCTTCAGCAATTCGCTTGTTTGGGCAAAAGCTGCTTCGACTCGTGGCGAAACCAAAGGTGGTGGGGCAACTGGTTGGGGCTCCGCTGGTGGTGGCGCGATCTTTTCCGATATCGGGATTATTGGTGGAGGAGCGGACGTGGTTTCAGTTGCGCCTCGTTCGGTCGTGAATTGCCGGGCCGCGTCCGGTGTTGACGGCTCGACCGGCATTGAAGTAGGCCCGGCTTGATATTGATCAAGACGTTCTTTTAAGCGACTCGCCTCCTGTTGCAGGGAATCCAGCGTGCGGCTCAGAGACTCTGCCTGGTCTCTCAGGCAACTGACCCGGCGCACCAGCCAAACGAAACCAATCGCTACCAAAATCGCAATCAGGTAGGGCATAAAGTGACGATTCATTCAAATCGTCCGGTTTGGGTGCCCTGCTTAACGGTTTCCAAAGGCAAACGCAAGCGCCGAAAGACGCAAGCGCGTGAAACCCATATTTACGTTGGTTGAGCGCGATCCCGAGTCCGCTTCCGATCACTGAGCATCCACGCGAAAGACATCGGCGTAATCGCGTTGGTTGAATCGGCCTGACTTCAGCCTTGCTTTCGGAAATACCGCTCGCCCGAACAAACAGAGTGGAATGTCAATTTGGAGATTTGGGAATTAGGGCGACCATCCCCCGCACTCTCCTCGGGACGGTTTAACTCGTCGGCGTTACGCCGAGAACCAAGTCAAACCGCGCTGCTAGTTCTCTCAGAGGTGAATCTTTGAGCGGAGAAAAGTCCACCAAGACGGCGGCGCGGGCTTTCTCGTCGCGGATGCTGCGCAAAACATTGTCCTGTTCGTTGCCAGGATAACCCTTCACGAAACATTGCGTGGTCAACAATTCATTTCCATCACGGTTGACCTTGTAGTGAATGTGTGGCACGCGACCGGGGTAAGCTACGGGTTTGATGGTGCGGAACACATATTCGCCGGTCGAGCCCGTGAGAAATCGTCCGTAACCTTGAAAGCTTTTGTCCTGATTGGCGTGACCTCCGAAATTACTACTGTGCAAGTAAACGCCGTTGGCGTCGCACTGCCAGATTTCCACGAGTGCATTACGGATTGGGTCGCCCCGCGAATCCAGCACACGTCCACTCACCCACGTCACTTGGCCGACCTTGGTTGTGATGCCGGCGTTGACAACCAGCAAGTCGTTGTCAGTATCGAGCGGGAGCTTATCCGGGTAGAATGGCCCTTCGGTCAAACGCGGTGTGCGGATGAGTTCGTCCGCAAACGCGCCCTTTACAGTGAGGAGTGCCGTTGCCAGACCGAGGTTGCGAATGAAGCTTCGACGCGACGAAAGAGCTTTGCAGTTTTCTAGAAGTGGATTCATTGCATTCAACTCCTATTTGGCGCCTTGATCGATCCAAGCGCGAATGAGGCCGACCTGCTCGACCGTGAGGGGTTTGGTGGGGCCGCCGCCCAAACCACCGGCCCGCGGGCCGAAGGAGTTCGTGCCTTGCGGTGCACCGAATGGTCGGCCTTCTTTCCCGCCAGCCCCAGCCTCGCCGCGAAATCCGCCGGGCGGTCCACCCGGACCACGCTTGGGCGGCATGGCGATCTCTTCATCAATCTGGGCTGCGGCGGCCACAAGCAGACTGCTCCTGCTGTTGCCGGGGAATACTACTTTGCCGTCTTCGCCACCCTTGAGCACCCCCTCGAGACTGTCGAGCCGTAAACCGCCTTTCACCCTTTGCCCACCATGGCAACGAAAACAGGATGTTTCGAGAAGTGGGCGAACATCCTTTGCGTAAGTGATCTCTTTCCTTTCGACCGCCGGCGGCAGCTTGCTGACATCAATCTTGCTGATGTCCCATTTATCATTGGCTCTGACCGTCCACGCGCTGATAGCGAAGCCAAAAACAATGAATACAGATTCGACTTTAACTTTCACGATGATGAAAGCCTAAACACAGTCTGATTAAGACGGCATTAAGCCGAAAACATTTGCCCGTGCTTGCCGCTTAATCTTGTCTTAATTTCGGCACAAGTACGTTTGGCAAACGTTTCGTTCCAAACTGCGTGTCCCCGCTACGCATTCTTGCAATAAGGGACAAACGATGAGTTGATGAGAGTCCTGATTGTTGAAGACGAGCCGCGCTTGCTCCGCAACCTTGCCAAGGCGTTGCGAGAGGAAGACTATGCTGTGGACACCGCCGAGACAGGCGATGATGGCCTGTTCAAAGCCGAAACCTACGACTACGACGCTGTCGTTTTGGATGTGATGCTCCCGGGGTTGGACGGATGGACACTCTTGGACCGCCTCCGCCAACAGAAGCAGACGCCCGTTTTGATGCTTACCGCGCGTGATGCTCCGGTCGATCGAGTGCGCGGCCTCAACAGCGGTGCGGACGATTACTTGATAAAACCGTTTGACCTGACGGAATTGCTCGCGCGGGTTCGCGCGCTCATACGGCGGGCGGCCGGGCAGGGACTTTCGATAATCAAGCTTGCCGACACGGTCATTGACACGCGCGCGCGAACAGTCACGCAAGCCGGTGAGGCTGTCACGCTCACCGCCCGCGAATTTGCCATACTCGAATATCTCGCACTCCATCGCCGAAAAGTCGTCACACGAACCGAACTGTACGAACACCTCTTTGACGAAAATGACGACACGCTCTCCAATCTTGTGGATGTGCATGTGTTCAATATCCGCAAGAAACTGGGCGCAGATTTCGTCGCCACCCGGCGAGGACAGGGATATTGCATTGAAAAATAGCGCATGGCGAAACTCACCAAATCTATTCGATGGCGATTTGTCTGCTGGCTTGTGTTTTTGTTGGCCTGCGTGCTGACTGCCTTCGGGGTCACGGCCTACCAACTGCATCGCACGAATCAATTTGCCCACTTGGATGAGGAATTGAAATATCGCGTATCGGCACTCAGCGCGGCGCGGCGGACCCCACCGTTTGGAGGTGGGCGTGGCGGAGAGCCACGTGGACCCGGGGAACGGGGAGAGCGAGGAGACCGGGGTGAACACGAGGGAGGTTTTCGCGGGCCACCGCCGGGCGAAAAATTTGGTGGTGGACGCCCGCCCGCCCCGCGCCTGAACGACCGTGATTTTCAGCTTTCCGATGAGCTCGGACGATTGTTTGATCAAAATGCGACCAACGGTTTTTATTTCGTCCTCTGGAATCGCACGGGTGACTTGGTAATCGGGCGTTCCACCAATGCCCCAGCCACCGTGCCACAGCCAAGGCGGCCGGGCCGCGACACTGGCACCTACCTGCGCACGCGCGGAACGTATCGCGAGGCTTATCATTATACCGAACGCGGCGACGGCATCCTCGCCGGGCGTTCCATCGAGGCGGACATCAAGGCAACGCAGCGCTTCGTTGCCTGGCTCGTGGCGGGCGGCTTTGGAGTGCTCGCGCTCGCCATTAGCTGCGTCTGGTTACTCACAGGGCGCGCGCTAAAACCGGTTCAGGAAATCAGCGCCACGGCCACGCGCATCGCTGCCGGCAATCTTTCCGAGCGCATCAATGTTTCCGAGACCGACGACGAACTCGGCCAGCTTGCCGCCACATTGAATTCCTCGTTTGCGAGACTGGAAGCGGTCTTCGCGCAACAGAAGCAGTTCACAGCGGATGCTTCGCATGAACTGCGCACGCCAATCGCAGTTCTCATCTCGGAGGCACAGACCACGCTCGCGCGCAAGCGCACCGCCGAGGAATACCGCGCCACCGTCAATACCTGCTTGGAGACAGCCCAACAGATGCGGCGACTCACCGAATCACTCCTTGAACTGGCCCGGTTCGACGCAGGACAAGCGAATATCCGGCATGAGCCTTTCGACCTGGCTGAAACCGCGCGCGCTTGCGTCGAACTCATTCAACCACTGGCGGACCAACACGGCATCCAGGTCCGTTGCAACCTGGCGCCGGCCAGAGTCCCGGGCGACAACGCCCGATTTGGTCAGGTCATCACCAATCTGCTCACCAACGCCATTCACTATAACAAGTCACACGGCGAAATTTGTGTCCGTACGTGCGTAGAGAACAGCACTGTCACTCTCACAGTTGCCGACACTGGCCAGGGCATTACGCCGGAAGACCTGCCGCACATTTTTGAGCGATTCTATCGAGCGGACAAAGCCCGGTCGCGGACTGAAGGGCGCACCGGCCTTGGTTTGGCGATTTGCAAAGCGATCGTGGAAGCTGAAGGTGGCGTCATCGAAGTGACCAGCACGCCCGGTGTCGGCAGCACATTCACGGTGCGGCTGCCCGCCGATCACTTGCGGTAACAATCAATTAAACCGGCTAAACTTTTCTTGAGCCTAAATCACACCGGTTTCTGTTGGGGTCAAGACGTGATTGAAAGATTACCCTCCCGCCTTAGCCCAGGATCGCAACTGGCAAGTCACTCATTCGTAGCCATCGCTCAAGGCTAAATGTAATACATCTTTTCCTTCTCCGCGCTTTCTTCGAGCAATTGCTGGAACGTGATAGCGTCGGCGGATTCGTCCAGAGCCGTTTTCATCCGCTGCCACGCCCGACGCAGTTCGGGAGGGCAATTGGGATCGCTCAGAGCCGGAGCGTCAAAAAGATGTCCTTGGCCGCAGCGGAGAACATCACCGAATGTGATTTCAGCCGGTGGCCTTGCCAGCAAATAGCCGCCTTCCTTGCCACGCACGCTCTTGACAATCTGCTGTGACTTCAACTCGATTAGTATCTGCACCAAGT
>CAZYYS010000050.1:0-22324 GCA_964651015.1 uncultured Verrucomicrobiota bacterium | reverse complement strand
AAGGTTTGCCTGCGCAATGGCCCAAGGCCGATGTCATCATCGGCAATCCGCCGTTCATGGGTGCAAAGCGACTCAAGCCTGAGCGCGGTGCTGACTACGTGAATGGCGTTCGTCGCGTTTACGAACAAGTTCCGGGCATGGCGGACTACTGCGTCTATTGGATTCGCAAAGCACACGACCATTTGCCCGCCTGCACCGCTGGCGATCCCGTTGCGGGTCGCGCCGGACTCGTCGGCACGCAGAACATTCGTAACAACCAATCACGTGTGGGCGGACTCGACTACGTCGTGCAGGATGGAACAATTGTTGATGCCGTCGAAAACCAGCCGTGGTCGGGAGAAGCAGCGGTCAGCGTCTCGATTACGAACTGGGTGAAGTCGCAGGACACCGCCTTGTTACCAAAGGCACGCAAACTCTGGTTCAAGACTGCGCCGACTGCTGCCGCCAAAAAACTTCGGAAGCGTGGCAGCGGGCCAGCGCACAAGGAATACGAATTAGATTGCAGGGAGGTGGATTTCATCAACTCGGCTTTGTCTGACCAAACCGACGTGAGCGGCGCGAAGGTCCTCGAATGCAACGCTAAACCTGCGTTTGTATTTCAGGGCCAAGTGACAGGCCACGACGCATTCATTCTTTCAAAATCAGAAGCCGCGGCAATGTTCCAAGCCGACGCCAAGAATCACGAAGTGGTTCTCCCGTTTTTGATAGGTCGTGACCTCGTCACAGGTTCGGGGCAGCCGACACGATACGTCATTGATTTCCAAGGAAAGGACGTGCTTGCTTCGCAAGTTTACACAATGCCTTTCAAGCATCTCGAAAAGATGGTTCTCCCTGAACGTCAGAGAAAAGCTGAAGAAGGCAAAACGGCAAGCGGCGAATTGCGCCCGCATCATCAGCTTTTCCTCCGATACTGGTGGAGGCAAGCGTATGACCGGCCGGAAATGATTTCGGCGATTAAGAAGATTTCCCGATACGTGGTTTGCTCGGCTCACACGAAGCGCCCCATTTTTGATTTCGTTAGTCCTTCAATTCGTCCAGACCATGCGCTTTTCGTATTCGTGTTCGAGGACGATTACAGCTTTGGCATTCTTCAGTCGTCTGCCCACTGGCTTTGGTTTGTTACCAAGTGTTCCAAACTTGAAGAACGATTCCGTTACACGCCTGACACCGTCTTCGACACGTTCCCCTGGCCGCAGGCGGCGACGGTGAAGCAGATTGACGCCGTGGCCGCCGCCGCGCGGGAGGTGCGCCGCGTGCGCGCCGAGGCGTTGCGGAATCTGAAAGGCGGCCTGCGCCCCTCTATCGCACCCTCGAATTGACTTGTCGCGCCCGCTCGCTCGGCCCTCCCGGGCCTTTTGCTCCGCAAAATTCCTTTCGCCGATTCCCCAAACGGCTCAAGTGCCCGGCGCGAATCCGTTGAAGGACGCCCACGCCGCGCTGGACGCAGTTGGAACAACAGTCTCGCTGCACCACTTCGCAGATGCTGCCGTCCTCGCCGACTACGGCTTCAGCGCCAAAAGGGATTTGCTCCCAACTCCTCGCCCTGAACCGGCAAGTCGCCGCGAACATCGAGCACGGCTCACCCGTCACCGCCCCCGGCTTGCCAAAGAATTATCCCGATGCGAAGAAACTGGTGACGGAGGATTGTATCAGGCCAGCCGAATGAACCAACCGCCGCAAAATGGAATCGGTCATCATCAGCCTTTCGATGCCGACACGGCGCGCCCCAAGTCGTGGAGGACACGACATTTCACTTGTCTTTGGTCCGTCATCTGGTAACAACTTCCCGGTCGCCACCATTTCTGGTTCATTGGCCATGTGCCTCCAATCTTGGCGCCACCGGTTTTCCACTCGGTAACCCACGGCCAACTGAACTATGAAAAACAGACTGGGCGCAATACTGAGCCTGGCGGTCGCCACCGCACTCGCCGCCCCAACGCTGCACGCCCAACTTGTCAACGACGGCGCGACCAACACGCTCAACAACGTCACCAACACCATCGTCGGCGACGTGACAGTGGGGACCAACGCCTCGTTCACGCTGCTGGTGCTGACCAACAACGCGCTGCTGATCAACTCCGGCCACGGCCATATCGGGAGAAATGCGGGGGCGAACTCCAACTCAGTGCGACTGACCGGTGCGAATGCCCGTTGGCTAAAGTCGGGCGACCTTTTCGTGGGCCAGGATGGCGTCGGCAATCAAATCGTGGTGACCAACGGCGGCGTGGTGCGGGGCAACCGCGGCTTCCTCGGCGTCTTTTTCACCAGCAGCAACAACCTGGCGGTGGTCACGGGCGCGGGTTCGCTGTGGACGAATCAGGCCGAACTTTACGTGGGCGACGGCGGCGTGGGCAATCGATTGGTCGTGAGCGACGGCGGCGTGGTGCACAATACAACGGGCACGGTGGGGAACATCAGCGGAGCCGATTCCAATCTCGTCCTCGTCACGGGCGCGGGTTCGCTGTGGACCAACAGCGGCAGCCTGCGCATCGGCAACGACGGCGCGTTCAACCAACTCGTCGTCAACGCCGGCGGCGCGGTGCGGGCGGGTGCGGCGGTCAGTTTGGGAAATGCGCTTGGCGCCAACAACAGCGTGCTGGCCACGGGCGGCTCGCTCGCCAGCGTTGGCTTGAGGCTGGGCAATGTTCAGTCACGCAACAACAGCATTACGCTCCTCTCCGGTTCCACGTGGGACGTGGGCGGCGGCCCGTTCATCTGGGGCAACGCCGGGAGCAATGACACGCTGACCATTGACGCCACTTCCGCGCTGACGAACATCGGCGGGTTGACGCTGGACGAGAACGCGACAGCATTCCACCTGACCAACGCGCCCGGCGGCTACACGCTCAATGGATTCACGACCAACCAGTTTTCGTTCAAGACAAACGGCCTCGGCGCCGTGGTCGTCGGCAACGACGGCACGAACGTCCAGCTCACCATCAGCGACTCCACGCTGGCCAGCGCGACCGGCACCATTGGCAACAGCGCGACGGCGCGAAGCAATCTGGTGCTCGTCGCCGGCGCGGGTTCGGTATGGACCAACAGCGGCGCGTTGAACATCGGCAACTTCGGCTCATTCAACCAGCTCGTCGTCAGCAACGGCGGCGCGTTGCGCGCGGGCGGGTTGGTAACTTTGGGCAATGCAGTCGGCTCCACCAACAACAGCGTGCTGGCCGTGGGCGGATCGCTCTCCAGCGCAGGTCTGACACTCGGCGATGTTCAGTCGCGCAACAACAGCATCACGCTTCTCTCCGGTTCCATCTGGGACGTGGGCGGCGGCACGTTCACTTGGGGCAACGCCGGCATTGGCGACACGCTGACCATTGACGGCACCTCCAGCATGACAAACATCGGCGCGCTCACGCTCGACGAGAACAACACAACCTTTGGGCTGACCAATGGGCCGGGAGGTTCCGCTCTCAACGGCATGGCTGTGAGATTAAAGCCCACCGGATTCGGCGCGTTGATCGTGGGCAACGACGGCACCAACGTTCAACTCACCATCAACAACACGCTGGCCGGCACGACGGGCACCATCGGCAACAGCGCGACCGCCCTGAGCAACTCGGTGTTCGTCACCGGCGCGGGTTCGCTGTGGACCAACAGCAGCACGCTGACCATCGGCAACAACGGCGCGTTCAACCAGCTTGTCGTGAGCAACGCCGCCACCGTTTCGGCGAGCAATAATGTTGTCGTTGGTTTCAACAGCGGTGCCGTGAACAACTCCCTGTCGCTCTCGACCGGCGCGTGGCTGACCAACGGCGGTGACGGCGTGGTTGGCTGGAACGCGGGCGCCAACGGCAACAGCGCGTTTGTATCCGGCACCAACAGCCGCTGGCACGTCGGCAACAGTCTCTACGTGGGGAGCACCGGCGCGTTCAACCAGCTGGTCATCAGCAACGCCGGAACGGTCATTGCCGGCAGCGGCCTCAGCGCATTTACCGGCGGCGGCGTTTTCGTGGGTGCCAATGCCGGAGCCTCGAACAACTTGTTGTCGCTCTCGGCCGGCGCGCAGATGACCAACGGCGGCAATGTCGCCCTTGGTTGGAACACGGGAGCGAACTCCAACACCGTGTCGGTTTCCGGTGCCAATACCCGGTGGGAGCTACTCCCCTATGCCTATGTCTTCGTCGGGAACAGCGGCGCGGGCAACCGGCTCGTGATCAGTAACGGCGCCCAGATCAAACAGACCTTTTCGACCCTCGCCTACATTGGATATAACTCCTCCGCCATCAACAACGAGGTCTTCGTGACCGGCCCGAACTCCCTCTGGACGATGGGCGATCTCACGGTTGGCTTGCATGGCGGTGGAAGCCGGATGGTGATCAGCGACGGGGCGCTGGTGACGAGCCAAAACGGTTGGATTGGACCGCCCAATGCACCCGCGCCCAGTCCAGTCAGCAACAATGTGGTGCTGGTGACTGGCTCGAATTCCCGTTGGAGCATGTCGTCCGGACTTATCGTCGGAAACTCGGGCGATGGCAGCCTGGTGGTCAGCAACGGCGGCGGCGTAGATAGTTTTAGCGGAGGCATTGGCGTCCACTCGGTTTTTGGCAACAACAACGGGGCATTGGTGACCGGCACCGGTTCGTACTGGAGCAATCAGAACACTCTCTACGTTGGCCAGGGTTCCTCCGGGAATTCGTTGGTGATCAGCAACGGCGGTAAGGTGGATAATTCCTTTAGCATCATCGGCTCCCAAACAACCTCCGACACCAACGAGGTGGTGGTGACTGGCGCGGGATCTTTTTGGTACAACCGGAATGAACTCGACGTCGGCTACGATGGCAACGGCAACCGGCTGATGATCGAGAACGGTGGCACCGTGTTCGCCAACAATGGTGCCTACGTCGGCTTTGGCTTTTACGCCACCCCGAGCAACAACCTGGTATCGGTCAGCGGGGGCAGTCTGATCGTGACCAACCTCGCGGGCGGCAGTGCGCTGGACATCCGCCGCGGCACCAACTTCCTCCTCTCCGGCACGATGGACGTTGACCGGCTGCGACTCACCAACAGTGCGGGCAGCTTCGCCTTCAACGGCGGCACGCTCAAGACCAAGGGAACGACCAACAGCAACGGACAAATCTTCGCCGTGGGTAACGGCTCGAGCGCGGCCACGCTCGAACTGGCCGGCAACGGCCTGCACACATTCAACAACGGACTCGCCATTGCCAACAACGCAACGCTCCGCGGCAACGGCAGTATCAGCGGCGCGCTTACCGTGGCGGTCGGCGGCACGCTTTCGCCCGGAACATCCGTCGGCAAAATGGTTTTGAGCAACGCGCCCGCTCTTCAAGGCGCAACCATCATGGAAATCAGCCGAAACGGAGCCGTGTTGACCAACGATCAGGTTCAAGTGGCCGGCCCGCTCACTTATGGCGGCTCGCTTACGGTGAGCAACATTGGTCCAACCGCGCTGGCTGTCGGTAACAACTTCAAACTCTTTGCCGCTTCGAGTTACGCGGGAGCGTTCAGCAGCCTTTCGCTGCCGTCGCCCGGCGCTGGACTTGGCTGGACGAACAAACTGCTGCTGGACGGTTCGATTGAAGTCGTTGCCGGGCCGACCGGGCCGGCAATTGCGGGCATCAGCGTTTCGGGCACGAACGTGATCATCGCCGGTTCCAATGGAACACCCAACGCGCCTTACGCCGTGCTGACCTCGACCAACGTGGCTCTGCCCTTGAGTAATTGGGTGAGCATCGTCACGAACCAGTTCGATTCGAGCGGCAATTATTCGTTCACCAACGGCATCACCCCAATTGTTCCGCAACGATATTACCGTTTGCGTGTGCCTTAGTTGAAACGCTTATGCAAAAGCCCACCGCGCACCCTTTGAATATCTTCCTGCTCACTCTGTTGGTTGGAATGGGCGCGCTTTTCCCGCCCGCTGCGACTGCCACCCTGCTTACGGTCATCAACACGAATAACAGCGGCGGCGGTTCTTTGCGGCAGGCGATTGCGGACGCGGTTTCGGGTGACACGATTGATTTCGCGACAAACGTGACGGGCACAATCACGTTCAGCAACGGCCCCATCGTCATTGATAAAAGTGTGGCCATTCTTGGACCGGGAGCACGGACGCTCGCTGTCAGGGGGCTGAGCAGCAACATTTTTTCCGTCATTTATCCCGGCAGCGCCATCTTCCCGCTGATCGCCAATCTGACTCTCACCAACGGCGCCAGTGTGAACGGGGGCGGGATTCTGCTTGAGGGAGGCGATTTGACGATCAGCAACTGCATTGTTTCAGGCAACACCGCGTCGCCCGGACAGGGAGGCGTTGGTGGAGGGATTAGTGCCAGGGGCGGAAGCCTGACGGTGATCGGCAGCACCTTCATCGGAAACCGGGCGCACCTGGGTGGCGGCATTTACATCAATGGGGCGCAAGTGGCTCTTACCAATACCACCCTCACGGCTAACGAAGTCAGCGCCGGACCGGACTCGGCGGGGGCGGGCATCTACAATTACAGCACGCTCACGCTTCAAAGCTGCACCGTGGCGAGCAATCGCGTGACTTCCGGGAGCGGGTTCGGCGGAGGCATTCACAACCTGGGCGTCGCCCTCCCCCATCTGCGCAACACGATTGTCGCGGGCAATAGCGCGCCGACTGGACCCGATCTCAACGGTGCGTTTATTTCCGATGGCTATAACTTGCTCGGCACCGGCACCGGCTCAACCGGCTTCACCAACGGAGTTAATAATGATCTAGTCGGGACAAACGCGATGCTTGGGCCGCTTCAAGACAACGGCGGCCCGACGCCGACGATGGCATTGCTCGGGGGCAGCCCGGCTTTGGACCAAGGCATCAGCGATGGATTGCTCACTGACCAGCGGGGACAGCCGCGGATGTCCGACAATTTTGTGATTCCAAACTTTTTTGGGGATGCCGCGGACATTGGTGCTTACGAATACCAAAATACTTTGCTTGTCGTGAACACGAATAACAGTGGCGCGGGTTCTTTGCGGCAGGCCATTGAGGACAACAATACTTTTGGCGGCGGCCAGAGGATTGTTTTTTCAAACACAGTCACCGGAGTAATTACCCTTGCCAGCGCGTTGGAGATCACGAATGCCGTCACGATCATCGGACCGGGCGCAAAAGTGCTTACCGTCAGCGGTAACAGCGCAAACCGCGTGTTTGATATCGCGCTCGCACCAAGTGCAATTTCAGGCCTTACCATCGCTAATGGCAATAGCTCACTTGGCGCGGGCATTTTCTCACACGCACCTACTGCTCTCCTCACGATCCAGAATTGTGTGTTCAGCAACAACACTTCCACGTTGAGAGGCGGAGCTTTGTGGTGTGGGAATGAGGGTGCGATTCTTAATTCGACCTTCCGAAACAACAAGGCTTCCGGAGAAGGCGGGGGCGCTATTTACGCGGCTACCGGCCTCGGCATTACCAACTGCACATTCCTCGGCAATACAGCCACCAATGCGTTAGGGAACGCGAGAGGCGGCGCGCTTTACGGTTTCAGTGGCTTCACGTACACCTACGCCTGTACGATTGTCAGTAACACTGCTGGCGGGTCGGGAGGGGGAGTGTTTGGGGGCTCGGCCGTTTTCGTCCGCAACAATATCATCGCCCGCAACATCGCCCCCACAGATCCCGACACCACGGGGAATATTAGTCCGCAAGGATACAATTTTGTCGGCAACGCCGGGAGCACCACTGGTTGGTCCAGTGGGAATGGTGATCAAGTGGGCTCGAGTGGCTTCCCGCTTAACCCAATACTCGGAACGTTGCAGGACAACGGCGGGCCGACTCCCACCCTTTCGCCGCTCCCGGGAAGCCCCGTTATCGACAAAGGCAAAACCAGTCCCGGTATTCCCGATCAGCGAGGCCGGGCCCGCCCCTTCGACTACGCCGTAATCGACAATGCGACCGGCGGTGATGGCAGCGATATCGGGGCGGTCGAGGTTTCGCCGGACGGCCCGCAACTGAACATCCAACTCGCAGGCACTGACGTCGTGCTTTCCTGGACCACGAATGCGGTTGATTTCCAACTCCAGTCAGTAACGAATCTCACGGCTTCAAACAATTGGATCGTGGTCGGCGGCACACCGACCATCGCCGGCAATCAATATCGCCTCACAAACAGTCCGATTTCCGGCAACCAATTCTACCGGCTCAAGGGAAATTGAACCCAATCGTCCAGTCAATCTCGGTGCTGGACGCAGCCGTCCTCGCCGCCTACGGCTTCGTCGCCAAAAAGGATTTGCTCGCCCAACTCCTCGCCCTAAACCGGCACGTCGCCGCGAAGATGGAGAAGGGTGAAGGAGTTATCGCCCCGTCGTGCCGAAGAATTATCCTGACGCAAAGAAACTAATGACGGAGGATTATGTAAAACCAACATGATCCATGAAGGCCATGTCAATCCGTAACTTCTCTCAGACCCGCACCTGCTGCGCGCTCGTGTGGATGTTCGCCTGGGCAACCATCCTTTTCATAATCGCGCGCGCAGCGAATGCGCAGAGCCAGGGCGCGGCCGCCCGCTTTCCCGAGCCAAACCAGATCGCCCAGGATTTTCCGGACGAAGTGGAACGATACGCCGTGTTGAACCTGCTGTCGGAAACGTCGCGCGAAAAGGCACCGGGAGATACGGCCATGCGAGGCACGTATAACCGCGCCGCCGACGCGATTCGCATGAAGTACTCGATTCCGGGAGGTGCGGCTTACGACAAGTTCAGCGAACGCAACTTCCAGCTCGCTGCCGACGCGAATTTCCGCCGGTCCGTTCTGGAAAAGTATCAGCTTACCAATCTGCCGGCGGGACATGCGGCGCCCGCAATGCGCAACACCGATGTGACGGACGCAATGGTCAAAGGGGCTTTCCTGAAGGCGTCGCCATTCGTGATCGCGAGTCTGGTGTTGATGATCTGGTTGATGGGATTCCTGGTGCGAAAGGCCAGCACCCATTCCGCCGTGAATCCGCCGGCGGTGACTGTGCCCGGTGGTTTGCCGGCCTTGCCGGAATCGCTGCGCGTGGTGAGCCTGCCGTTATTGCGATACTCCGTGGAGGTGGTGTCCGCGTTGGCGGTCGAAAAGGAAACGACCATGCACACCCACGTGCACACTTCGACCAGCGGCGGCCAGGTTTACACCGTTGGAAACGAAGTCCAATCCACACCCATCCAGACTTCAACCAGCGTCACAACCACGCAGCAAGATTTGGTGTGGGTGCGCACCGCTGACAAGCGCGAGACTTCGTGGGTCTTCAAGGGCGGCACGTTCAAGGTGCGTCCGGGACATATCCTCAGCGTCATTACTCAACCGGGGAGCGATGGCAGCCCGGAGTTTCTAATCGCCTACAATCATAACACCGGGCAGTTCGAGGAATTCCGCGGCATCCCTTACGGCATTCGCGGTGGGATGATGGCGTGGCTGCTGGCGACGCTCGTGGGATCGGTCGGGTTTGCCATCGCCTTCGGAATCATTCTGAGCATCCAACCGGATTCAAGTGCCGATCCCGCGCGTCGGATGTTGGGGCCAATCGTGGATTGGATCATGGGTGTGATTGCGTCGGCAATCGCTGCCTTTTTCATTTCGATGACGGCCGGCCGGAAACTTTCCCGGCAGAGACAGGCGACCTACCAGCGCCAATACGTGCCCAGGTTTCGGGAGTTTCTCGGACAATGCACGCCCGCGTTGCAAAAGCATTTTACTGCATCATGAATCGGCGGTACAAAATCATGGCCGCCCTCCTCTCCGCCGGCCTCACCGCCTACGATAAAAAGGATTGGCTCGCCCAACTCCTCGCCCTGAACCAGCAAGTCGCCGCGAACATCGAGCAAGGCTCACCCGCCATGCCCCGGCGCGCCGAAGTATTATCCGGACGCGAAGAAACTGGTGACGGAGGATTGCATTCAACCACGAATGCCATGAGTAAAATGAAACGGGCAAGTTGTTTGCTTGGCCCATAACGGCGATTCTGTTATCCTGAAATGATAAAATGAAACCGGAAATCAAACACATACTGGGCACAATGGTCGTGGACAAAATGAAGCCAGCAATCAAAAAGATACTGGAAATGGGCGACGGCGGCGAGTTGCCCGAAATTAACGACCCGAAACTTCTGAAGATGGCAGGAGATGCGAGGAAGGCGCGGGCCGCACAACGACCGATGTCGTTGGAAGAAGCACGTGCGCAAACACCCAGCTACAAGCGGATGATCGAGAGGAATTAGGCGTGCGCTTGAAAGGCTCACCCGCCACCGCCCCGGCGTGCCGAAGAATTATCCCGACGCGAAGACATTGGTGACGGAGGATTGCATCAAACCAACTGAACAAAGCCGCAAATGGAAATTGATGGCCTCACGGTAACTGTCTGGCGACATCTCGCACGGCAGCGGGCAACAGGCTACGAGGTTAAACACCACTACAGTCAGCCGGGTATGCGCGGCGGACATTTTATTCCACGCCGATTGCACCAAGAATCAACAATCCGGCTGGGAGTTATGGACCGAGGCCGAGAAGCTAGAGGTATGACCTGCCGAACCACTCGCGTTGAGAGACATTGCCGTCATCGACACGACAAAGCGCATCACCACGAGGGCGCATGCCTCCGTTGCGGCGGAAGTGACGCGAAAGCCGCTCACGGAGACGGAGTATCAGACCGTCCAACAGGAGCGCCTCATTGCAGCGATGTCCCAACCGCGAGATGCGCAAACAGCCAGGCAACCCAAGAAACTCCTGCGAATCGATGACAGGCTCGAACAAGTATGGCGTTGTGAATCACTCACGTCCTTCCCGCCGGTGGCTTTTCGCCGCGTTCGTTCCGCCGACCTCGGAACACCTGACAGAGTTGAAAAGACAACTCAGGGCATGATATCGTATTGCTTCGAGGTTTTTCTTACCGGGCGTGTGCTCGTATGTTGGACCGATTCACCCGTGGAGGTGTCCACCGTCTCGAGCATTGACACGGGTTCAAAGGTGATTCTGCTCAAAACGGGCGACACCGTTTCCTGTCGAATTACCGATCGTAAACCGACCGACAAAGAACAAGCATTCATTCGGCAAGCGCGATTGATTGATTCGAACCACGCCATGGCCGCCGGCGTGGGCGCACTCGAACAGAAGTCAGCCAGGCAAGCTCAGGAACCACTTCCACCGCCAGAAGTAAATGAAGCCATTCTCTGGCATGTGCAGCAGAAGATTGTGGACGAACTCGACACCCAGTTGAAATCGGCACCTTCAGCCAGCCTCGTCTTTACGCTTTACTGCCGGGACCGGATGAAACTGACGACGGTGAGCAAGCGACACGGCTGGCCGTACCGGACATTGAAAGACCGGAAAGCGACACTTGAAGCCTTCTTGAAAGAGAATTTCAACCTGACCCTGGACGCGTTCTTTGTTGACCGATCCATTTTTGGCGCGGCGGAGCGCCAATTGCATGACCATCGGGCCAGACACATTTCTCCTCGCGCCCTAGCCGATGGCGGCCACGAGGAAGAGGAAGCCTGACCCGATCTTGCCCACATCTTGCCCCTGCGATGGCCGGGGCAATGTTCCAACACTCCCCCTGATTGCAGCGGGTTTCTACCTTTTGTTGATGAGGCGTTGCCCCTTTTCCAGAAGACGTGCGTTGTGAACAACAAATCCAAACAACGACAGAATCATGAGCATGATACCGGTCTCATCTTCCGCGATAGCAGCCATTGGTTACGAGAACGGCACCCTGGCCGTCGAGTTTCACAATAGCCTGCTTTATTATCATCATGGCGTGCCTTATTCCGTTTATGTGGAATTCATGAACGCCCCATCCTTGGGCGCTTACTATAGCCGGAACATTCGCGGGAGGTATCGGTGAACGCACCCGGTTCTCTTTGGAGAAAAGGGAAAGGGAATTAGGACTGCGATGAATCATCGGCAAGAACCGCCACCACGCCGGCCCCGAAGCCCGGCTTATCGCCAGGCGTTTGAACGGCTGGACAAGGCCCTGGAGAACAATACGCCGTGGGACAATTCTGAAAAATCCGGTTGATGCGCCGGGCCGCTTTCGCGGACGTGGACCGGCTGCAGCAGTCCGGCGAGTTGGTCCTCCCGAAATATGATCATGGCTCGTAACGGCAAAATGAAACCGCGTCGAAAAAGATGCGCAGAACCAGTCAGGCACAACGTTTACGACCGGCTTTCGCAGCAACTTGAGGCGTTCGTGGAACGGGAGCGCCGTACCAAAGAAACCATGGGAATCTCAATCGAAGATTTTCAACTAATCCAGGGGCGGCTCGCGCTCTTTGGCAGTGCACCGAAATAAGAACCCCTGACTTATGAATCGAAAGCCAGCAATTGAAACCGCAGAGGAACGCAGATTCACGCAAATCAACGGGCAGGCTGCTGCGGCTGATCTTTCAGATACAGCCGCGCTCCAGAAGAATCCGCGTTCATCGGTGTGCATGCGTGGTTTAGTTCGACACCTCACCCAAACCTCTCTCCGCTCAACGCGGAGAGGGCGATAAAACATGGCCCGTAATGGAAAAATCGCCCGGCTGCCGCGCGACATCCGCGAGGAGTTGAATCGCCGTCTGGCGGACGGCGAACCGGGCGGACCACTGCTCGTGTGGCTCAACGCGCTCCCGGCAGTAGCGGCGGTGTTGACGCGGGAATTTGGCGGCTCGGTCATCAGCAAACAAAATCTTTGCGAATGGCGTGCCGGTGGTTTTGCGGAATGGCAGGCGCAGCAGGAGACTCTATCACAGGCTCGCGAACTCGCGGCGGATGCCACGGAACTGGTGGCGGCGACGGAAGGGAAATTGACCGACCATCTGGCCACCGTGCTGGCGGCGCGTTACGCTGCGGCACTGGCGGGCTGGGATGGCGAAGTGACGGACGAATTCCGCCGCAAGCTGCGTGCTTTGCGCGGACTGTGCCAGGACATCGTGGAATTGCGCCAGGGCGATCACAGCGGCGCGCGTCTGACCTTGGAACGGGAACGCCTGGAACGGGAGCGCGAAAAAACCGAGGCGGAGGTGGTGGCGCAGTTCGAGCGTTGGGCGAAAAATCCGCAGGTGCGCGACTGGATTTGTCAGGCGTGGGTCAGTCCGGAGGAACGCGAACGGCGGCTCCGGGAGATTTTTGGCCGGCCACCGGAGCCGCCGGATGAAGCGGCTACTACTTCGCCCGCGTCAAACCCAGTCCAACTCAGTCAAAGTGAATAAAGGCAAATCAGACCGTCATCGACGACACGGGGACATCCTCCCCCCAAGCCGGGAAGCAAAACCGGGAGTTGGCCGCCCAGCGCCGTTTTCGGTTGACCCCTGACTTTGCTTACTCGAAAACTAAACCTCATGCGTGTCATCGTCTTTTGCATCTTTTTTCTCGGCGGCTCTTTTTCGACAATCCTGTTTGCCGCTGGCAAGGCGCAACATGTGGTCGTCGTCGTATGGGATGGCTTGCGGCCGGATTTTGTCACGAAGGAATTTACGCCCACACTTTACCAACTGGGCCGCGAGGGTGTCGTGTTTCAAAATCATCATGCCGCGTATCTCAGCGCGACGGAAGTCAACGGCACCGCCCTCGCCACCGGCAACTACCCCGCTCACAGTGGCATCATAGCCAATAAGGAGTTTCGCCCGCAGATCAATCCACTGAGGCCCATCGGCACGGAAGTAATTGATTCAGTGCGCCGGGGGGATCAGTTCAGCGGCGGTCACTACCTTCTCCGACCAACGCTCGCGGAGATTCTGCAACGTCAAGATTACAAAACCGTCATCGCCGGCGCCAAACCGGTGGTTCTGTTGCATGACCGAGCCGAGCGAGGACAACGCAGCACTGCGATCAACTTGTTCGCAGGCAATACTCTGCCCACAGGATGGCAGGAGCGGATTATTGAACAACTGGGACCATTTCCGCAGTTGGAAAAGACCAAGGCAAAACGCGACGATTGGACAACGCGCGCTTTGATCGGCCCGCTCTGGGAGGCGGGCGTTCCGGCGTTTTCGCTGCTGTGGCTAAGTGAGCCGGATTATTCGCAACATGAAACCGGGCCGGGGTCCGCAACCTCACTGGAGATGCTGAAGAATTCCGACCGCAACCTGTCGCTGGTGCTGCAAGATTTGGAGGCCAGAGGGTTGCGCGCCCAAACGGACGTTTTCGTAGTTTCCGACCACGGCTTCTCCACGATTGGCACCACTTCGGATGTTGCGAGCGCACTTGTCAATGCTGGTTTCAAGGCATCCAGGGAATTCAAGTCTGGGCCCTCTAAAGGTGAAATTCTGGTCGTCGGAAATGGCGGTTCCGTTTTGCTGTATCTCCCCGGGCACGATCTCAGACTTACCCGGAAGGTCGTTGATTTCCTCCAAGGACAAACGTTCACTGGTGTTATTTTCACTCGCCGAGCATTGCGCGGCACCTTTGCCCTGGACACCATCGGACTTCACAGTCCAGATGCGCCTGATGTAGTTGTTTCATTGCGTTGGTCCCCGGAGAAAAACGATGTCGGCGTTCCGGGCATGGTGTTTAGTGATGAGCCATCGCGCGTCGTCGGCCAGGGAATGCACGTCACTCTCAGCCCGTATGACATGCACAACACACTCATCGCTGCCGGCCCTGATTTTCGCCCTGGCCTCGTCAGTTCTGTGGCCACCGGGAACGTGGATATTGCCCCGACCATTTTATGGCTCTTTGGTATCAAACCGCCCAGACCAATGGATGGCCGGGTTTTGAAGGAAGCGTTAATCGGAGCGACAACAAAAACTCCGTTGGGCAAGACAACCAGACTGGAAGCCAAACAGGTGCATGAAAAATTCGTCTGGCGACAGTACTTAAAGATCACCAAGGTCGACGGCGTTTCCTACATCGACGAAGGCAACGGCAATATGACGCCGAAGTGAACAGACGGCAGATTTCTTGACCCTTCACAGAAGGTTGCATCATGCTGAATCATGCCTCTGGCTGAAAACCTTGTCTTTGAACTGCACCGCATCGTCGGGCAACCAAACGTTCTCACGTCACCGGAAGATTTGATCCCCTACTCGTTCGACGGTACCGCCGCACTGCGTCAAATGCCCGGCTGCGTCGTCTTCACAAGTGCCACCGAACAAGTTGCCTCTGTCTTGAGGCTGGCCAATGAAACGAAAACCGCTGTTGTCACCCGCGGTTCAGGCACCGGCTTGAGCGGTGGCAGTGTACCAAACACGGATAGTATTGTGCTTTGCACGGTGAAGATGGATAAAATCCTTGAACTTGACGAAGCGAACCTAACGATGCTCGCCGAACCGGGTGTTACAACCCTGGCCATTGCCGACGCTGCGGCGGCCGCTAATCTATTCTATCCGCCGGATCCTGGGTCGATGAAGATTTCGACGATCGGCGGGAATGTCGCGGAAAATTCCGGCGGTCTCCGCGGCCTGAAATACGGCATCACGCGCAATTACGTCATGGGACTCGAAATTGTTTTGCCAAACGGTGAAGTGATGTGGCTCGGGAACAAATGCGTGAAAGATGTCGCGGGTTATTCACTCAAGGATATATTTATCGGATCGGAAGGAACGCTCGGCGTAGTTACCAAGGTTCTGCTGCGCCTCATCCCTAAACCGGCAACCAAGAAAACAATGGTCGCAACGTTCGCACGAATGGACCAAGCTGCTGAAGCCGTCTCCGCCATCATCGCTGCCCAAATCATTCCCTGCACATTGGAGTTTCTGGACCGCATGACGATCCATTGCGTGGAGGATTACGCCAAGATCGGCCTGCCGCTGGATTGTGAGGCGCTCTTGTTGATGGAAACCGATGGCCATCCTGCCGTCGTCTCAGAAGAGGCTGCTCAAATGGAGCGGATTTGCCGGGAAAAGGGTTGCCTCGAAGTCCGCGTCGCAAAAGACGAAGCTGAAGGCATTAAACTTGCGAGCGCCCGGCGGTCGGCGTTCTCTGCGCTCGCGCGAGTGGCGCCCACGACGATTCTCGAAGACGCCACAGTGCCGCGCAGCGAACTTGCGAAGATGATTCGTTTCGTTGAAGCCACAGCGAAGAAATACCAACTACGAATCGGCACCTTTGGTCACATGGGCGACGGCAACTTACATCCGACTTTCCTGACCAACGAGCGCAACCAGGACGAGATGCACCGAGTCGAGGAAGCGTTCAAGGAGATCTTTGACGAAGCGATCCGTCTTGGCGGCACGATCACCGGCGAACACGGCATTGGCCTCGCGAAGAAAAACTTTCTGCCCAAATTCGCCGGAGAAGCCCAAATGCGCGTCATGCGTAAGCTCCGACGAATCTTGGATCCAAACGAGATTTTGAACCCCGGCAAGATGTTTGATTGACTTTCAGTGCAAGGAAATCGAAGGCCAACGTTCGCGTTGACATGTCGATTGCCAGCGTTACTTCGCACGCGGGCCGGGCAAAACAGGTTCATCGTCTGAAAAAGGGCAGTTGACGGCACCCCCTACCTGATACTACGGTTGCAGAGCTCATGAAACCTCGATCTGCGTTCACATTAATCGAATTGTTGGTTGTCATTGCCATCATTGCGATCCTCGCCGGGTTGCTGTTGCCCGCGTTGGCCAAGGCCAAGGAAAAGTCCAAGTCCATCAGTTGTGTGAACATGTTGAAGCAAATGGGCACCGCCGCGATACTCTATTCTGCCGACAACAGCGGGAAGTTTTGCTTTACCTTTTGGGTACGCGGCAACAACGACGAGCGGAAAGCCTGGTTCAATTTTCTGCAACCTTACCAAACGACCAACCTGTTGTTGTGCCCCACCAAGACGGTAAAGTTCAGAGAGCTTGTTCAAAATTATCCTTCTGCCGTTGCAGACAAAGCCCTGTCCAACTATGCAGCGAATTTTTCACTCGGCGGCTGCGATTGGCCCGGGGTCTGGCCTGCGGAAACCTGGCTCCAACTCAGGGACACTGCCGTGCGGAAGCCCTCCAGTGTCGTTTATATGACTGATGGCGGGAGTCAACCGCTGAACTCGACCGACCCGCTAAAGTGCGTCACAACCAAATCACCGGAGAAGGCCGGCTGCTGGATCGTGCATGATCCGGCCAACGACGCCCCGTGCACTGGCTGTGTGACGTCGTCCGGCGACCCCAACTGGGGCGGCCCGCATCTTCGGCACGATGGCCGAAGCAACGTCTCGTTCGTGGATGGCCACGTGCAAGGAATGAAGGCCTCACAATGGTATTGGGCCGGAACCCCATGGCTCAAACCGTCCGTGGGCGGCAATTAGTCCCGCCAGGATACAGGGCCGGTTCTTCCGAGAAAAGCCTATGGAGTTCAAGCCCCAACGCGTCCAGGCTCTTGATCTCGTTGCGCGTTTCCAGTTGCCCTGTCGCCGCCGGTTGGTAGAGTGTCGGCCGTAAC
Source organism: uncultured Verrucomicrobiota bacterium (assembly GCA_964651015.1). Taxonomy (GTDB): domain Bacteria; phylum Verrucomicrobiota; class Verrucomicrobiia; order Limisphaerales; family PALSA-1396; genus CAZYYS01. Next base: position 5,020 of record CAZYYS010000050.1, on the reverse strand, counting down.
GTAATTTGGGCCGGACCATGATCAAGAAACTCTTTCGATTCGTGCTTCCAGCAGTCGCTGCGTTTTGTTTGACGGCTTGTGAAACCACGCCCTATGTGCTCCCCAGATTACAACTGTACACGACGCAGTACGCCGACGCATTCAGGATTAATCCCGTCAGAGTGCAAAGTTTCAAACCTGGTGAACCTCCAGCTGTTGTAATCGCGATCCCGCGTGGCTGTGGTTACGGTGAAAAGGATGGCACATTGATCGTGCGCGGCAAAGCCACCGGCGCTACGGTGAACTCCAAACAGCAATTCATGCGAGAAGGTCGAGACTATGCGTTTAAGCAGGAAAATCTCGCTCCCGGCTTTTACATTGCGGAGTTGAACTGCGACGGGATCATCGAGTCCACCTGCAGTTTTGAAGTCCGCTGAATTGATTCATGACGAGAGCGAAACCTCGTCGCTCACTTTTTGAAAAGCGAAAAGCCATTTCACGTCGCGAGGCGCAAAGTGGAAACCGATGCTGCCCAATAAAATTGCTTGCAATCCTTGTCAAAACAAGCAATGTTCGCCGCCAGTTAGATAAATTGTGATTTCAAGGTCTTGGAAAATCTTCAGTTGAAAGTGTTTTCAGTGATGATTTGAAACCCGATGGTCGGGAACAGTCCGGAAAGAAACAGTAAGTCTACAGAGCAAATCATCATGAGCACCAAATTGTTTGTAGGAAACCTTTCCTTCAACACCACCGAAAACGATCTCCAGGATCTTTTTGCGGCCCACGGCACCGTGACCTCCGTTGATCTGATCATGGACAAATTCAGCGGCCGCCCGCGCGGTTTCGCGTTTGTTACCATGGAAACCAAAGAAGGCGCGGATGCCGCGATTCAAGCCCTCCACGGCAAAAACATTGGTGGACGCGATCTGACCGTCAATGAAGCCCGTCCTCGCGAGGAACGTCCACCGCGTTCCGGCGGTGGTGGTTACGGTGGCGGCGGTGGTGGACGCGGCGGACGTCGCGACCGCTACTAATCCGACCAAAACCGATTCAAGGTGCGAGGTTCGCAAGAGCTTCACACCTTTTTTATTTTCTGGCATGAATCCATGCCAGTAACGGTTCTCTGAGGACTACTGGCCGCGTTATCCGAGAACCTGCTGATAATCCACATCGCCACTGCTGTAACACTGCGTTGGCCGGCCAAGGGCGACTCGCAATGGTCGTTCGTGTTGTCACACCAGACATTTTACAGCATTGCTTTCCGACTGATTGCTGTTACATGGGTGGGAAACTGAGAAATTGCCAACAACATTCAGCATGGAAAGATCGCCTGACAAATTTCCACCCTTCGACCTTACCCGCCTCTTGAAGACCGTGTTTGCTCCGAAAGGAGGAGAACGTGTCGCCATCTTGATTGACCTGACCGATCCGCGTGAGATCAAGGATTTTGCTTTCTTGAAGAACGATAAGCTGACAATTCAGCGCCACGCTCACAACGTTTTTTATGAGGGTCTGAAGCGTGGTGGACTGGCCGGGTTGAAGTTGTGCGGCGGCGATCTGTTTGCGTATCAAATCACCGGCGGCAGCAATCTTGATCTGCCGGATCGTGCCGTCGATCCGACCGGTCGCGAGCTGAGTTTTGAAAAAGCCATTTATCCGAACTACGACATTATTCTCTGCGTCTCGACGTATTCCGCCACTGCGCCGTTGACGGCTTTCGCCAAACAGTTTGGTTTTCGCGGCGCAACGCTGCACGGTTTGAACGACATCATCCTGCGCACGGGCCTGGCCGTCGATTACAACGAGGTCAGTCGCAACGCGGAAAAACTACGCCTGGGAATGACTCGCGCTGACAGTTTTGAAATCGATTTTGAAGTCAATGGCCGGAAAGAAACGCTCAAACTTCTCTGCAACCGCCAAGAAGCGCAAAAAAGTCACGGCCTTTGTCGCGGCGAAAAACCTGATGTTGCCAATCTGCCCGCAGGCGAAGTTTATTTTGTTCCCGCGGGGGCAGAAGGTCATTTCCCACTGCGTTATGAGGATGGCACGATTGGCTTGATGGATGTGGCCGGCGGTCGAATCAAAAAGGCGTCACTGCTGTCAGGCAATCAATCCATCGTCAATGCTCACAACCAGAAATTGAAAACCGATCCGGTCACAGGTGAATTGGGTGAACTCGGTTTCGGCACTCAAGAGCTGCCACCCGCCGGCCGTGATATTCAGGATGAAAAAATTCTTGGCACTTTGCATGTGGCCACCGGACGCAGCGATCATCTGGGCGGTCACCTGACGCCGGACAAATTTGCCAGTGCCAAGAATGCGACCCACGACGATATCTTGTTTTCCCCGACCAAGACTCCGGAAATCAAAGTTCCGCAGGTTCGGATGTATCGCGACGGAAAGGCGCAGGTCATTATCGAAGATTATCATCCCTCGGCGTACTTGTGCAGCTTGCTGACGAAGTGAGATGAGCTATTACGAAACCGAGCGTGCAGTCGCGGAATACCTGCTCTTTCATTACGGCACGCCTGAACAATTTCTGTCGTATGCGTTCGGACCAAGGAACGCGCTCGGCTTTCCCGCGCGTTGCGTGATGGAATGTATTGACGTAGCGCGGTTGTCTTCGTCAGCACGCGCTTTGGACTTGGGCTGCGCCGTCGGGCGAGCGACGTTTGAATTGGCGCGCTTCTGCTCACAAGTCATTGGGATAGATTACTCTCAACGGTTCGTAGAAACGGCTAGCGATTTACAGAAAAACGGTTCGATTGCCTTTGCGTACGTCGAGGAAGGTGAATTATCTCGCTACAGTCGCGCCGTTGTGCCTGACGACATCAACCGCCAACGAGTCCGCTTCGAAGTGGGCGACGCCATGAACCTGCGCGCGGACCTCGGAACGTTCGATATCGTTTTGATGGCAAATTTGATCGATCGCTTGAGCAATCCGCGGAGTTGTCTCTTTAAGATACCGGCGTTGGTCAGGACCGGTGGACAGTTGGTCATCACATCGCCCTATACCTGGCTGGATGAATACACCCCGAAGGAAAACTGGCTCGGCGGTTTGCAACGTGATGGGCGACAGATCAGGACGCTTGAAACCTTGAAGTTGCTTTTAACCCCCGCGTTCGAGTTTTCGTTTGTCAAAGATCTCCCGTTTTTGATTCGCGAACATGCACGCAAATTTCAATGGAGCGTCGCCGAAGCAACTGTTTGGATTAGGAAATGATCCAACCCGAATATTATCGCACGCACGACAACGAACAGATATGAATAAAGCATGAAAGCTGTTTCGTCATTTAGCCGTCCTCCGGCGTGGCAGAGCGTTGTAGTGTACGGATTGGCACTTTTCTGCGTTACAGTATTCGGCTTTGCGACGGGATGTTCGTCTAAAGCTACTAACAAACTGATCGTCGGGATGGAATTGTCCTATCCGCCATTTGAAATGACGGATGAACAGGGAAAGCCCAACGGTGTGAGCGTCGAATTAGCGAAGGCACTTGGGAAACATCTGAACAAGGAAATTGAAATCCAAAATCTGCCGTTCGATGGTTTAATCCCTGCATTGAAGACAGGCAAGATTGACCTCATCATTTCTTCCATGACCGCCACCGCAGAACGCGCACAATCGATTGAATTCTCAGAACCATACTTGAAAACGGGCCTCTGTCTGTTGGTCGGGAAGAATTCCGACATCGGGTCTATTTCAGATGTGGATCAGCCGGGAAAACTTTTGGCAGTCAAACAGGGAACCACCGGCCACACTTACGCGGCAACGAAAGTAAAGAGCGCCAAAGTGTTGGTCTTGGACAAGGAAGACGCCTGTGTGTTGGAAGTGGCGCAAGGCAAGGCCGACGCTTTCATCTATGATCAAATGTCCACTTTCAAGAACTGGCAGCGCAATCCGGAAACCACCCGCCCTTTGCTCAAGCCGTTTCAAGAGGAGTCCTGGGCCATCGGCATCCGTAAAGGCAACGCGGAACTGACTCAAGCGGTAAACGCGTTCTTGAGGGACTTCAAAGCCCGAGGTGGCTTTGATGAACTAGCCGACCGCTACTTGAAGGAGCAAAAGGAGGCTTTCCGAGAAATGGGTTATCCCTTCTACTTTTGAGCGTGAAGAATTTTTTCTTCGCCCGCAGTTCCACAGCGGAACCGCCGGTTTCAATGGCGGTGCAAACTTTCAACTTTGCCATCGTTTTCCTTTTCTTAACGCTGGTTTTTTACTTCTCGCTCAATCAACTGAATTACCATTGGGACTGGGATTCGATTTACAAATACCGTCAGAAATTTCTGCATGGCTGGCTGACGACTGTCCTGATCTCCATCGTGGCGCTTGGCCTGAGCACATTCATCGGACTGTTCTTTGCCTTGGCAAGGCGAACGCGGTTTCTCCCACTCCGCTACTTCAGTATGGTCTATGTGGAGTCCGTGCGCGGAACTCCGCTGCTGGTCCAGATTTTGATCATTTTCTACGTCGTTGCACCCGCATTCCATGTCAGCGACCGTTACGTAGTCGGCGTCATTATCCTTTCGTTCTTCAGTGGCGCATACATTTCCGAAATCATCCGTGCCGGGATCGAAAGCGTCGGCAAATCGCAGATCGAATCCGCCAAGGCCATCGGTCTGACTCGTGCCCAAACCTACCAATACGTCATCTTCCCTCAGGCATTACGACAAACGCTTCCGCCTCTGGCCGGACAGTTTGTTTCGCTCATCAAGGATTCTTCGCTGCTTTCCATCATCGGCCTCAACGAATTCACGCAGAACGCGCGTGAAGTAAACTCCTACACCTTCAGCGCACTGGAGAGTTACATCCCGTTGGCCGTCGGCTACCTGATGCTGACACTGCCGATCTCACTTTGGACACGTCATCTTGAACAAAGGACCAAGTTTGAGACGTAATGCAGCTTCCCGACGTGCTGTGGTTGAACCGCTGTTAGCAACATCGGCATTCTGCATGTTAGTCGCCAGCGCACACACTTTCGACGAGGGTAAGTCAGCGACCTCCGGCAGAGCCGGAGGCTTGAGATAGCGTGAACCGCTCAAA
>CAZYYS010000049.1:15840-22363 GCA_964651015.1 uncultured Verrucomicrobiota bacterium | reverse complement strand
GAAAGTTTTTCGGACCCGCTAGGCGGCGGACGAATGGCGAAGTCGCGCTCAAAAGTGACTGGAAGATTGCAGCCTTGCATTTTTCCGGCGTCCGCGTTGGATGAGGTCATGTTTCCCTATGTTGCTTTTTCTAAAGATAAAACCTGGCAACCCGGTCCTTATCCTGGCGTCGAATTGTTGGTCCTGCACAAGAATGAAGCGACTGGCGGCGTGACGGTTCTGCGCAAGTTCAAAGCCGGAACCACGGTGCCTGCCCACACCCATCCGCAGGCGAACGAGTCCGCTTACATTCTGTCGGGCGAGTGGGAAGAATCAGGAGTTACGCACGCGCCGGGCACTTTATTCTTCGCCCCGAAAGGTGAACGACACGGGCCGCACGTTGCCAAAACGGAAGTGGTCAGCCTTACGATCTTCGACGGACCGTTAACCGTCGTATAGTTCGTTGACGCATTTGCGGACCGTCGAGAATCCGTCGGCGATCAGACTGATTTCTTCGATTCAGGCGGGCCATTCAACCGCCACTCCGAATCTTGCTTGAGATAAACCGTCTGCGTCGGAAAGGCAAAATTGATGCCCTCTGCGTCGAAGCGGCGTTTGACTTCCAGGTTCAGTCTTTGAATGCCGGCGAAATAATTCTTGTTGTCCGTCGAATTCGACCAGTGAGCCACAAAGATGTTGAGCGAGGAACTTTCAAACTTGTTGAAGCTGATGATGAGGTCGGTCGTCATGGGGTGCGACTTGAATATTTCTTCGAGAATCTTCATCGCCCGCTCGACCTTTTCAGCCGGCGTGTCATAGGTGAGCCCGATATTCATCTCGGTCTTGATGTTCGGGCGTTTGCTGACATTGGTGATGGTGGCGTTCCCCATCGTTTTGTTGGGCACGGTGACCAGGTGGCCATCCAGGTTGCGCACTCGCGTACTCCGGAAACCGATGCTTTCGACCGTGCCGTCAATGTTATCGAGCCGGATCCGGTCGCCAACTTGGAATGGTTTGTCCCCCAGCACGGCAACGGCACCGAAAAGATTGGCCAGCGTATCTTGCGCTGCGAGGCCAACCGCCAATCCGCCGATGGAGAGTGAGGCGATGAGGCCGGTGACGTTCAGACCGAGATTTTGCGAAGTAACCAGGACAGCGACGATGACGACAAAGACTTTGATGGCCTTGCGAATCAGCGGCAGCAGTTGCCGGGCGAACTGCTCGTCCTCTGGCGTGGTGCTCCGTTGCTGCCACAAGCCAACCCACAGGTCGATTCCCTTCAACAAAACGTACGTAAGTGAACAGGCGACGATGATTTTCAGGGCCTGCGAGAAAAAGGACGCCAACACGTCGGGCCAGGCGTAAATCTTCATTCCGATGTGCAGCAGAATCACGAAGGAAATGATCTTCACCGGTCCGCGCACCAGTTCAATGAGCAGGTCGTCAAACTTGGTGGACGTCTTCTCAGCCCATTTGCGGACGCGCTCGCGGATGAAGTAGTCAAGAAACTTGGAAACGTAGAACGCGAGGAAGATATAAATGAGAGAGGCCAGGAATTGCCACAATGGTATGCCTGCAAAAGGCTTTGATTGCAGGAACGGGACGTGATCCAAACCGAACGTGAGCCAGATCGATGTCTCGGCGACTTTGAGCGGCTCGATTTGGGTGGTGGACGCGGCCACCGGCGCGTTGGTGGTCGGCTGTGCCTGCGCCCAGAGCGACCAGAGAAGCAGGGCGAACAGTAGCAACACCAGAGTTTTGAGAAGTGTTCCGAAAGATAGTTTCATGGCGCTTAATTATTCAGTTTGGGTAGCACCGCGGTCGCACGTTTGTCACAACATCATGGCAGAGCATCGTAACACCGCTGAGTCGTGCCTCAGATGCCGCAACGTATGGCCGCGAACTCCAAGCCCAACCGATGTTCAAACCTGGTACGGCCAACGATGGAGACTGCTCTTGGCGCTTGCACAAGGCGATACCGCCACAGAACTGTGCGGACTTCGAGATGGAACGCGCAGCAGTGCTAAATCAGATGATGCTGCCACAATCGCCAAGGTCAAGCCTTTGTGCGGTCGGCGAAAGCTGAGGCAGTAATCGGAAACCATGATGTCAGCGTGACCAGGAAAGTGGCTTGGACTCGCACGCTTCCCCTCCGGGTCCGAAGGCAATTTTGTTTCATCCTTGCCAAATAATGCAACGTATTTACCAGTGACGGAACGCCGTTCTGAGTCGATGGTGCCAGTGGAAACATGGAAACAAGATCCATAACGGCCGGTTCTCGTTGATGTTCATCACAATCGGATTGGTTGGCGTGCTCCATCCCGTCGCGACGCGAGCCGTCACCACGGTCTTCTTTGACAGTTCACAGACGACCAACCTGGTGGTTTCCGGGACCACTTCGGATACGACGCGATGGCGAACGGTTGTCCATCCCCCTTCATGTATGACGCACCGGATACGTCGGCAGCCGGTTCACCTATAACACCTCAGAGTTGGCCGGATTCGATGCATATAAGATGACTTTGTACGTGGACTTCGCATTGATGAGCCTTACCGTCGTGGATGCCAGTCTTCCGCCGCCCGCCCTCAATATTGCTCAAGTGGGAGACTCTTCCATCCAAATGTCATGGACAACGAATGCAGTTGGCTTGCACTTGAATTTGCCACAAGCCCTTCGGCGCAGGCGTGGAGCCTGGTAACCAACGGCATCACCATCAATGGCGACCTGTTCACGGTGCAGATGGAAATCACTGGATTCCAGCGGGTCTATCGTCTGCGCAAATGACGCAAGCGGGTCCGGTTGCTCCCAGTGTAACTCGTCGGCTTTCGAGCTGTGCGTTCGGCCAACTGTGGCAAAATTGGCATTGATTCGACGAAGAGACTTCCTGGTAGTGCGGGCTTCAAGCCCGCGGCCGAGCTATTCAAAACAGGCGAGACAGCCAAGACGAAGGCGGAAAACTGGGAATTGAGGAAATCAAGCGTCATTTTGCCGCCATTCCACTGATTCTGGTAACGGGCGCTTGCAACGCCGCCAGTCATTCAAAGAGATGAAAATTTCTCCGCGAAATTGCTTCAGTTGAGAGTCCGATTTTCGGTGTTGAAATTACCCTTGCAGGCCATCGCTAAACCTTCAGCATTCTGGCCGTGACAAAGCTCAATTCACTTTTGTTGGGGACTTGGCTGCTGACTGCAATAACGGCGTCTGCCGAAGACAGTGGGGAAATCCTGGGCGTTTGGACTACTGCGTGCGACAAGGGCCGTGTTGAAATTTACAAGGTAGGCGAAACCCTGCGCGGAAAAATCCTCAGCTTGAAGGAGCCCAACTGGCCGGCGGATGACGAGAAAGGCATGGGCAACAAACCGAAAAGTGACCGCAACAATCCCGATCCGAAGTTGCGTGATCGACCAGTTGTCGGTCTGGAATTCCTGAACGGTTTCACCTATTCCGGCAAAGGGCGGTGGGAGAATGGCAAGGTTTACGATCCGGAGAATGGCAAGACTTACAAATGCAAAATGACGTTGACGTCCACCAATCGGTTGGAGGTGCGTGGTTTCGTGGGCTTTTCACTCATCGGTCGCACCGAAGTATGGACGCGGTAAGAGTCTTTGATTTCAAGCAGTCTCTCTTGGCCATTGCTCGCTTGCTGAACGCGGACTCCTTGGACTCCCGTCTGCCGTGGTAACTTTGAACTTTGATCTTTGAACCTCGAACTTCATATTCACGGCCATGAAAGTTTTTGTCACCGGTGGGGCGGGCTACATCGGGTCGATCATTGTCGAGGAGTTACTCAACACCGGGCATGCAGTGACAGTTTATGATAATCTCAGTGAGGGACATCGTTCCGCTGTTGATCCCCGCGCAGACTTTATTCTCGCCGACCCTGAAAGAGAAAACGATACCCTGTCCGCCGTCAAACAGGCCGTGCCGCGGGCCATCATTCACCTGGCCGCAAGCACGCTGGTGGCCGAGTCGATGGCAAATCCCGGCAAATATTTTCAGAACAACGTCGCCAACGGTCTAAAGGTCCTTGAAGCTGCGGTTGTCGTGGGCGTCCGAAAAATTGTCTTCAGTTCCACTTGCGCCACCTATGCCACGCCAGAGCTATTACCCATGACGGAAGATTTGCCCCAGCGCCCGACAAATCCGTATGGCGAATCAAAATTGATGCTCGAAAGAGTGCTCCAGTGGTATCACCAGCTTCATGGCTTGGAATTCGTGACGTTTCGGTACTTCAATGCCGCGGGCGCGAGCCGCCATTTTGGGGAGCATCATCGTGTAGAATCGCATCTGATCCCTAACGTGCTCAAGGTCGCGCTCGGTCAATCGGCTCACTGCGAAATCTACGGCACCGACTATCCAACACCAGACGGTACCTGCATTCGCGATTACATCCACGTCCTTGATCTTGCCCGGGCTCACCTCCTGGCGCTTGAGCCGGGCAGACAGGGCTTTTACAACCTGGGCAATGGCGACGGCTATTCTGTCAGGCAAGTAATCGAATGCTGCGAAAAAATCGCCGGCCGGAAAATTAAAGCCATTGAGAAACCGCGTCGCCCGGGAGATGTGCCCAAGCTCGTTGCGTCAGCGGAAAAAGCCATTCGTGAACTCGGTTGGAAACCAAGGCATCCGAAGCTCGAAGACATTGTTGCCACTGCTTGGCGATGGCACAAAACTCATCCGCAGGGATACGTGGACTGAGGCTGGGTGGACGTGCGCTAGGTTCAACTTACGCCAGGCAAAGGCACAACCCAGCGAGTGCGATGGCGACACCGGCAACACGAAGCACCAAAGGCTTTGACGAACACTGCGCCTGCCGGCCCAAGCCGATCCCGCTCGCGTGCAAAGCGCCGGTCGCCAGCACGAAGCCCAAACCGTAACCGAAACCCGAAACTCCAGGTTGCACGTCGCTCCCGTGCGAGATCCCGTGGAAAATGGCGAACAAACCAACCACCACCATGCTTGTCGCCAGCGGCAACCTAACCGCCGCCGCGATCAGGACACCAAGCATCAACACTGAAATCAGTATGCCTTGCTCAACAAATGGCAGGGTGAATCCGGTCATACCCAAAACGCCGCCGCCGGTCATCAGACTGACAAACGATGCGGGCACCAGCCAGGTTGCACGTCCACCGAGTTGTGCCGCCCACAACCCGACCGCCAGCATCGCCAAAATGTGATCGAGGCCAAGGAGCGGGTGACCCAGGCCATTCAGCACACTGGTGGTGTGGCCGGTGGAAACGTGCGCTTGGGCCAGCGAAGGGGTGATGAGACAGAGGGCTAGGAGGAATAATGTTCGGTTCAAGATCGCATGATGGGTCGTCGTTTTCATGTGGATGATTTTATCATTAAGTCGAAGTTTATCGCGTGCCCATGCCAACGCTTTGCACGGTTTGGAACAGCTTGCCTTCGGTCTTGATACTGGGGGCGATGATGATTTCGGTTTCCTGAAATTGCCGGATGGTCGCGGCGCCGACGTTGCCCATACAGGTGGTGATGGCGCCAACCAGATTCTGTGAACCATCATCAACCGTAGCCGGACCGAAAAGAATTTGTTTCAACGAGCCGGTCACACCAACTTTGATACGCGTACCGCGCGGCAGGTTTGCGTGTGGTGTTGCCATGCCCCAGTGATTCCCCTGGCCCGGCGCTTCCTTGGCGCGCGCAAACGCGCTGCCAACCATGACGGCGTCCGAACCACAAGCCAGGGCCTTGCAAACGTCGCCGCCCTTGCTCATGCCGCCATCGGTAATGATGGGAACATATCGCCCGGTCTTCTTATGGTACATGTCGCGCGCTGCGGCGCAATCCACAGTGGCTGTTACCTGTGGCACTCCCAGACCCAGCACGCCGCGACTGGTGCAAGCCGCACCCGGACCGACGCCAATGAGCACGCCGGCCACACCACATCCCATCAATTCCAAAGTCACGTTGTAAGTGACGGCGTTGCCGATCAGAACGGGGATGTTCATGTTTTTGGTGAACGCCGCCAGTTCGAGTGACTTGTATTCCGACGAGACGTGCCGCACGGTGGAGACGGTGGATTGCACGACAAAAATATCCGCGCCTGCTTCCTGGGCGATCGCGCCAAATCGCTCCGCTTTTTGAGGAATGGAACTGACTGCGGCGAGCACCCCGGCTTTTTTCAATTCCCGGATGCGCTTGGTGATGAGTTTCTCTTTGATCGGCTCCAGGTAAAGTTTTTGAATGAGGGTCGTGACTTCGTCCTTGTCTGCTTTGACGACCTTCGCCAGAACTTCCGCCGGGTTTTCGTAACGGGTTTGCACGCCTTCAAGGTTGATGACGCCCAGACCGCCGAGTTGACCCATCTCCACGCAGAACTTCACATCGGTCACGCCGTCCATGGCGCTGGCGATAATGGGAATCTTGAGCGTTATGATGCTTCCGTCCTTGCGCGGGATTTGAAAACTGGTGTCCACCTCGTTTGGATTGATGGTCACTTCACCCGGCACAAGGGCGATCTCGTCAAACCCGTACGATACGCGGGCTTTCCGGTTACGGCCTATCCACATTCCCATAATTGAT
>CAZYYS010000049.1:0-15740 GCA_964651015.1 uncultured Verrucomicrobiota bacterium | reverse complement strand
TCCACGTCGTCGGTATAAACAAAACCGCATTTATCACAACGGAAAATGCGGTCGGCGCTCGGTGTCGGTTCAAATCGCTTGCGACGCTGCTCGGAATATAGGGCGAGGCCGGAAAGCGCCGCAAGCAAAGAAACCACGTAACCTAAAATGAGTGATTCGATGGACATGTGCAGATTAAGCAATCGTATGTCTGTGATTTGTTACCTCGTCAAACGGGCATAAGCAAATAGGCTCAGGGTTTTTGCGGCGGCAGATTGGTTGCCGACAGTGCCACCGTTTGCCACTCAAAGATCAACTTCCCCCAGGTGAGTGCGCCAATCGGCGATGGCTCCGGCCCCGGACTGCGAATCGATTGATAGCGAAACGATCGGGCTACGTTCAACGCATACTTGTCCGGGTCTTTGTCCGGGACTTTGTCCGGGACTTTCAAGCCACAGCTAGACAGCAAATTCGCCGACACCGTGTTCCCATCAAGGTCCACCACCACCTGTACGACACTGTTGGATAACAAATCTGTGTGTGGCCAACTTGGCAAAGCCGGCGGCGCCGAAATTACCCGTCCAACTAGCTCACCCTCAATCAACAATCTCGATGGCGGCGCTGCTACCGGTCCCGGGAGGAGAAGCCGGGGCGACGCCAGTTGTGGTTCGCGGCTATCAACGACGGCGAAAGCGGGCGTGGAGTTGGTCTTGATGAAGTTACTGAACTCATTTGTCAGCCGGTGAGTTTGAAGCGTTAAAAAAACAGGTGGCGATGTCCACTCGGATGCCTCGTATTCGAGCTTTGGATTGCTCGTCCAAACCTGGCCTGAAAAGCCGTGGGGATTGGCCGGAGAAAAAAGCAGGGGGTCCGTCAGCGTCGGCAGCCGGGTTGGTGCGCTCTCGGTCAAAAAGATCGAAGGCGCACTTCCGAGTGACTGCGTTATTACCGGAGAACGGTCACCGAGCCAAAGCACGAGCCCGACCTGAAGGCCGAACGCCAAAATAATCGCTGCCCACCATTTTCTGCGCGGCCAAATTTCCGTTTCGACGGAAGCCGGGGTCATGGTTGTTTCGGGCCGGACTGCGAAGGTGCGAATGGTCGCAGTCGCGTGGCTAGCAACACTTCCTTGATACCCGCCTCCCGCGCCAGCAACGTCAAGCGGATGAGGCTCGAATACTGTACGGCTTTATCGGCTCGCACCACAAGCGTCAGGGGCTCAACAGAATTTGTGACTGCCGCCCGCAGGCGAGATTTCAATTGTGCCTCCTGAGCAAATTGATTTTCAAAATAAAGTTGACCGCTCGCATCTACATCTACAGCGATAGTGGCGCGCTCGGCGTCGGCCATATCAGTTGATTCCGGCAGTTGAATTCCCACTCGCAGGCCCGGTGTGTAAACAAGCGAGGCGAGGAGCAGAAAAATCACGAGCAAGAAAAAAACTCCAGCGAACGGCGCCGCGTCCAGCTGTCCACGAAACACTTTGGCGTTGCGGGCGAATCTCATGACGGCTAATGCTCCGGCGATTCGTCCACGATGTTGATGATTTCCGTGGCCGCCTTCTCCATGTCGAGCACGATGTCATTGACGCGGCTGACCAGGTAATTGTAGCCCGCGTAACTGGGAATCGCCACGGCCAGTCCCGCTGCTGTGCAAATCAGCGCCTGCCAGATGCCTTCGGAAAGCTCTCCCACGTTCGCGTGCAAGCCAGCGGCAGTCATTTTAGTAAACATGTTGATAAAACCCAACACTGTCCCCAACAGGCCCAGCAACGGAGCAATCTGGGCAATCGTCGCCAGCAAATTTAGTTTCTCCTCCAGCCGCGGGACTTCGGCTAATCCGGCATCGTCCAGGGATTCCCGAACCCGTTCCCGACCGTGATCACGATTCAAAATCGCGGTCTTCACCAGCCGTGCCACCGGGCCGGGTGTGGCGTCGCAGATTGACAGCGCCTCCACGACATTGCCCCGCTTCAAAACATTGCGTACGCCATTGAGAAATTCGGTGGAATTGATCCGCGCACGGTGATAGTGAAGTACCCGCTCCACAAACACGGCGACGGCCACCGCGCTGGTGAACAGAATGACCCATATCACCGGCCCGCCGCTCGACAGCAACTTGGGCAACATGACGCTTTTATACGGCGGTAAATCCAAAGTTCAAAGTGGAAAATGAGCGGGACCGGGTGAGTCACAATCAACTTTGAACTTCCCATCTTGAACTGTTATTCCTTGGCCGCATGGCAACGGCCGATCAACGTCGCGAATTGCTTCGCGTGCAGAAAGCCCTGAAACGAACGCATCGGCGTAAAAAGCTGATCGCTTGACGAGCAGACAAAACCAAATGGGTATTAAACTATTGCCGCGCCATTCCCAGGAAATCGCGGAGTTGACAGATAGTGTGCCGTGGAAATGGTGGGCTGCCGTCGCCCGCGAACTGTTGGTCGAATACGCGGCTTCGATCCAGGCAGGATTTTGACCGCGAACTGGCCGGGTTACCCGGAAATTATGCGCAACCGGATGGCCGGTTGCTGCTCGCGTGGGAAAACTCAAAGTCTGCTGGTTACGTGGCGTTGCGGAAGATTGAAGCCGGCATTTGCGAAATGAAGCGCTTTTATGTCCAGCCCGCATTTCGTGGCCGGGGACTTGGACGAAGCCTGGCCGTCAAAATCATTTCTGCGGCGCGCGAGATCGGCTACGAACGGATGCGGCTCGATACACTCGGTTCGATGAAGGAAGCAATCGCGCTTTACGAATCACTCGGTTTCCAGCGCATCGCGCCTTATTACGATAACCCAATGGGTGGGGCATTGTTTATGGAACTCGCCCTGCGTTGAAAAATTTCTCGGCATTCGCTGGCGAAAAGCTACCATGCCGTCGATGCACGCGCACGCTTCTGCCCGGCTTGCTCCATCGCCAACACCTGTGCCCTCGCGCTGGCGCAAGGAGGTGGAGCGCGTCATCATCACCGACCTCAAGATCGCCACGCGCATCCGCCAGTTGGCCCGTGAAATTGAGCGTGACTTCGCCAACCGTGAAATGGTGGTCGTTTCACTGCTCAACGGAACGGTCATGTTTCTGGCTGATCTCATCCGCAATCTCTCGCTGCCGATGCGGCTCGATTTCATTGGCGTTTCGAGTTACGGCCTCGGTAGTGAATCGGGCGATTTGGTTTTTACCAAAGAACTGCGGCTGGATGTCCGGGGGCGCGACGTGTTGCTTGTGGATGATATTCTGGACACTGGCAAAACGCTTCATCGGGTGCTGGCGAGGCTACGCGCGCTCAAACCGCGCCGTATCAAAACCTGCGTGTTGCTCAACAAGGCCGCGCGGCGGATTGAAAATGTGGAGGCCGATTATGTCGGGTTTGAAATTCCTGACTTGTTCGTGGTGGGGTACGGACTGGACTTCGCTGAACGCTATCGCAATTTGCCGTTTCTTGGGGTGTTGCATCCGCACGTTTGCAAAATGCCTGCTTCGAGTGCGGGCGCGCCCGGTACGAACAGATCCCTGACGCGGAGCAAGTGATGACTTCGGAATTATAAGAGGGAAGCCCTACATGCGCATTTCCGTCTCATTCTATTCTTACTTCAAAGAGCTGACCGGTTGCGCGCAGACAGTGGAAGCGTTGCCGGACGCCAGCACGCTCGACGATCTTTTCAAACAGTTGTCGGCCCGTTTCCCGAAGCTGGCGGCCATGCAACGATCAACACTAATGGCGGTTGGCGTCGATTACCAGGAGCGTAGTTACGTTTTGAAAGAGGGGGACGAGGTTTCATTGTTCCCGCCAGTGCAAGGAGGATGAAGGATTTATGACTTATTATCTAAGATTGACAATTGACGCACGTCTTCACCGTGAGAATCACGTTTCACGTTGCTCGCTTCCGGTATCACGTATCACGTTACAGTGAATCGCCAGTTGACCATCACTACGGAACCGATCAACGAAACCGAGTTACTCTCGCAGCGGACCGTCTCGTCGGGCATGGGCGCGGTGATTTACTTCCTTGGCGTGGTGCGCAGTGGCGAGGAGGGAAAACCCATCGCTGCGCTCGATTACGAATGTTTTCAAAGGATGGTGGAACACCAGTTCGAACTCATCTTCCAACAGATCGAAAAGCGTTGGCCGGTTGAATCGGTGCGGCTCGTTCATCGTGTCGGCGTGGTGAAAGTGAACGAGCCTTCGCTTTGGGTGGAAGTGATCGCGCCGCACCGGGGCGAGGCATTCGCGGCATGCCAGTGGCTCATTGATGAAATGAAACGTGTCGTGCCAATTTGGAAAAAACCCATCCACTAGCGCCATTATTTCAGAAACGCGGTTTTAGACTGCCAGTCCGGCGAAGCATTTCACATTTCGAAGCTGGTCGAAGCCCGCGTCCGCGCAAGCACTGCCGAGTTTCATCCATTTCGGGTTGACCGACGGTCTGAGTTTACGATTGAAGACAAAGTTCGCGACCGCGCGATATTCTTTGGCTGGTCACCGTCAAAGCCGTTGGCCGCGATCATAGAAGCCATGTCCCACGACGTCGCTGCTTGCGTATCGCAACGCGCCCCACGACGGCCAGCTCGCACCGAATCGATTGGCTGGCAACCGTGGCCAGATTCGTGCGACCGCGATTGGCTGCGAGCGGAGTCCCGAGCACCGGGCTGAAACACGATCACAACGGCGCCTTCAACTCCACGCGAACTCTTTTCTTTTCGACCTGCGGCGGCCCGTCGAATTTGGCGCTTGGCGTGGCTTCAGTAACAGGTTCAGGCGGATTTGACACCGGGACCAGCTTCAGACTTGCCGTAGGCAGGCCAAGGTCGTCGGCGTAATGCAGGAGCGTAACTTGTCGGGCCGGGATTTCAAAATTGGTAAACAGCCCTGCGGCTGGTCCATCGAGGTGAAACACCCCGGCTCGGCTGCCTGGCGTGCGCGCCGGATGCGATCCCCTTGAAAAGGGTGCGTATCGAAAAGCCCGGTGGCTGCCAGTCCCATCGTGTCCTCCATCGTCTGCCGTCGCGCGGGCGCAACGCGGACTCGGTTCGCAGCAAATAAGCTGGAAAATTTTCCGGCAGAGTCCGGTTTATTTTCAACGCTGGCCGCAGGTTTTTGTAGGCCGATTGGAGTACGAGGGCGAGCACGTGCATCCGGCGGGTTGTGTTTTCGAACACCGCACTGCCCACCAGTTTGATTTCGTAACGGTCCGCGTCGTACTCCATCTGTCGCCGCATAAAGCAGCCGACACCATGACCGAGGAGCATCAACAGCTCCAGTAGTTGTCGCGAAAACCACACCGCCAGTTGTGCGCACGCGACGATGATAGTTATGGAGGATGCCTCTGCCTCGCTGAGTTCCTCCAGCCACGCGTTCGGGGCGTCGCGCTCGTAGATGACGCGGGCGAACCAGGCGTTTATGTTCCGGATCACATAGCTTAACCGCATCCCGAAACCTTGCGTGAAATGACCAAACTCATGCGCCAGGATACCGGCGAATTCGCGCAGATTCAGCGCTGCGACGAGCGGCAGTCCGATGGTCAACACGAGATCGCTGCTCAAAAGACTCCAGGCACCGCGGCGAAAGCTGGCCGAGGCGTTCAGTTCGCAGTCGAGATCGATGCGTTTCGGAGACGGCGCACCGATCGTTTCGCAGACCTTTTCGATGAATGCGAAAAGCAACGGTTCTGCGCCGGGGTTGAGCGCCAGCGGTTGTGACCGGGGCGCGCGCCGCGCAAAGAGCGGTTTGATCATGAATAGCACCAACACTGCTCCGGCGAACAAGGGCGCACCATAGATGGCAACTTTGAGCAAAAGAAAACGCACGCCACCGGGTGTGGCGGTCAACAAGAAAGTGAACTCAGTGGCCCAACAATAGACCGCCCATGCTACCGCGCCGATCATCGCCACGTAAAGGACCGGTAACAGCAGCGTCATCAAAGTGACGAACAACAGCCCAACCTGGTAGAAGAACGACGGTGAAGTTCGCGGAATGGGCCCGGTGAATGCACCGATAAGCTCGCCGAAAGTGAATGAAGGAGCGTTCGTCTCGGCTGGAGGAACCTGCGATGTGATGGCCAGCGCGCCAAGTTTGGTTTCCTTGCCGCAGCCTGGACAGGCGACCTGATGACCAGCTGCGTCCAGCGGGAATTCAATGTGCAAGCCACAACTCTCACAAGCGCACTTGGCGTACGAGAGGTTACTCATTGACGCTTACCTGAGCAAATGCTGCGTGTCCGGGCAAGTCGTGAATGTTAAACAAAGTGCCACTCCGTCACTTCTCGATTGACCTGACGAAAATTGTCGGATACGAACTTGGCGACCTGCTCCCCACAAACGCGAGTTACTATGTCGGCAACACTTCGCTGCGCAGTCATCGGCACGGGCGCCATTGGCTTTGACCATTTGAATGGCTTTCTGCATTGCCGTCGCGCCACGGTGGTGGCCATTGCGGAAAAAAGTCCGGCACGCGCGAAGGAGGCGGCGGATCGCTTCAAAATTCCGCGCAGCTACGCCGACTATCAGGAGTTGCTTGAGCAACCCGATCTCGACGCCGTCACCATTGCCCTTCCGAATCACCTTCATGCTCCCGTCGCCATCGAGGCTTTGAAGGCGCGCAAACACGTGCTGCTGGAAAAGCCGATGGCAATGAACGCCGCGGAAGCCTTTCGGATCATTGAAACGGCGAAAAAGATACGCCGCACGCTCATGGTCGGGATGAATTTCCGCTTTGATCGGCAAACTCAGATCGCCCGGCAGTTTATTCAGCGCGGCGATCTGGGAGAAATTTATCATGCCCGTGCTTTTTGGTTGCGGCGCAGTGGCATTCCTCGCACCGGGTCGTGGTTCACGCAAAAGGGACTGGCCGGCGGCGGATGCACGGTTGATCTCGGCGTGCACATGCTCGATGTGTGCCTCCACTTGTTGGACGATTTCGAGGTGACGCGCGTTTCGGCGCAGACGTTCGCCAAGTTCGGCCCGCGCGGGTTGGGCGAATTTGAATGGGGGCGCAGCGAAATCGACCCCAAGAAGCCATTCGACGTGGAAGACTACAGCGTCGCTCTGATCCGATTCAAAAGCGGCAAAACGCTGGCCCTCGAATCCAGTTGGGCGGCCAATCAACCAGGTGACGCGCGCGAATACGGCATCGACCTGCTTGGCACGAATGCCGGACTCTCCCTCTACCCAGCGCGTCTCTATCGGAGCGGGCCGAGTGGCTATGAAACCGTTCAGCTTGCCGCACCCAAACTAATTCATTTCGAAGACCGCATCCAACATTTCGTGAATTGCGTGCTCGACGGGAAGAAACCACTGGTACCAGTCGAGGAATCTTTGAAAGTGCAAGGGATTCTCGACGCCATTTATGAATCGGCCGCCACCGGCAAGGAAGTAAAGATCGGTTGATCCTACCGTGATTTTCCCTCACTCCGGGAGATCAAGCCACCGCCCTCCGGCCAACTGATCGCCTAATGCGGGCTTGCGTTGCGTAACCAGCGCTCTAAAAATTGCCCCGTGCCGGTTGAATCAGAAGCCAGTCCCCGTCCCACCAACAAAACGACACTCATTGAATGTTCAGCGGAGCGCGGCGAACCGGGCGAACCGGTTGGCGAATACTGGCGCTGGTGTCCGCGTTGTGGCCTTGAGTTGCACATTGAGAAATGCAAACTCCGCTGCCCCCGCTGCCAATACTTCATGAGTTGTTCCGATTTTGATTAACCACCAGTCCAAAGAACTTTGCGTCGCGGTTGTTGCGCGGCACCCAGGGCCGCCACTCATTGATTGATGCCAACGAACAGCGGCTTCAGATGGCGGTTGTAGAGATTCCCGGTTACGTTTTTTGCAATCGTCGGTTCGCATTCCTCCAGCAGCTTCAAATAACGGTCGCCTATTTTCGCCGCGATCTTGTAACCGACGTGCAGCAACTGACGAAGATGCGGATTGAACTCGGGACACGTCTGATCGTGGCGCAAAGCGTTGACAAATTGTTTGGAACTCCAGGTTTGTACCGTTTCTTTGGCCGGTAGTTTTCTGGCATCGATGTCGATCACCGTGGCGTATGGGGCGCAGAGTTCGTCGAGGTGCGCCAGGGCTTCGGCGTAAATCTCCTTCGCCAGCGCCAGACCATCACCGCCGGCCTCCGCCAGACCGATCACTTCCTCCAGCCACGTCGTGCCGGCGGTCTTGATGTGCAAACCCGCGTTGAACCGAGCCAACGCTTTCCGCATCGGCGCGTAGATTGAGAACTTGTCGCTGCCGGAGTGAACGCTCAGTTTCAAGTTGGCGGGTAAAGCGTACTTGTTGATTGCAAAAGCAATAACCGCAAGGTCTGCATTGAACTCCTTTTCGAACTGCGTCAGATCACCAACGTAATCCACGCCCTTGTTGAATCGCCCGGTGAACTTCGGCGCGATGGTTTGAATCGGGATGCGTTCGTCCGCGATGGCAGCCAGGATTACCAGCAATTCCGTCGGAGTCTGCGGACTGTCGGTCTCGTCCATGGAGACTTCGGCGATGAAATTCGGCCCCTTGACTTTCTCGGTGTGGCGGTAGATGCGACCCGCCTCCTGAACCGCGAAGAGATATTTGCCAGCGATGCGTTCGATGTCAGCTCGGGAAATCTCAACTGGTTGGTCGATGTTCGGAATTGAAATTCGCCCGACCAAATTGGCGTGACCATTGACAAACGCTTTAACGGCGGACGCTTCGGCGGGCCGCCCAATAAAGTCAGCCACATCGATTGTAAAGAAATCGGAATGTGGAATGAACCGATCCACCGTTTCGAGCCGAATGTGGTCGGCGTCCACGTGATAAGACTTGTTCCACTTCAGTTCCCGCACGGCGGCATCGGCAGCCGCGCGTACGCTCAAAGGTTCAGAGCCAATGGTGGTGTGTTCGCGGTTGGACTTGTTCCAAACCGGGATGACTTCGACACCCTGTTGTGCCGCTTTGAGGCACGCGCGCAATTGCGCTTTGGCCTGATGCGCAAACCGGTCTCCGACTCCGACAGAGTATTTTCCAAGGGTAAGCATGTTGCTGTTTCAATTCATTACGAGCCGCCATTGACAATAAGAACGGCGACAACGTGAGGCCAGTACTTTTGCGGCATGTAGGGCGCGTCACTCCCGTGCGCGCCGTTCGGAAACGATCAGGAGGTTCGGCGCGCACGGAGTGGCGCGCCCTACCCACAACCGCGGAAGGCAGCTTTTCATGTGACCCATTCAAGCCATGTTGACTGTCACGAAAGGCTGAAATAAAATCCAACTATGCCAACCACGATTAACCGCAATCCGCTTCCGGCTTCCAAAGCAATCGGGCGACGCTAGACTGAATGATGACTATGCTGGCGCTGATGGCAAATTCTTCGATCTTCGCCGACATCTTCGGAGGATGGGAAGTCGTCTTGATTCTTGCTCTGGTACTGGTCATCTTCGGTGCGAAGCGCCTTCCCGAGCTCGCGCGCGGGTTGGGCCAAGGATTTTCCCGGTTCCGAAAGGAGTTTGACCAAGCGGCGCACGACACTGGAGAAGCGTTTGACCAAGCGGCGCACGAAGCCGGGGAAGCGCTGGGCGGGATTTATGGAAAGCCCGCCGCCCAAGCATTGACCCCGGACAACCAAACTGCCGAACTCTACGATCCCGCCGTCCTTGACAATGAGGAAAGGACAGGTCGTGCTACGAAGCCCGTGCGGTTTTACGGCTGGCGCCGATTGTGGCGGCTGATTTGGCATTCCGTTCTCAAACGCCTGAAAGCAAACATTTGAGAGTCGGTGAATTCGGATGTTTGTCGTCCTGTTTGTGAGTAGTCGAACCGTCCCACTGGGCCAAGTCATCGTCAAGTTATCAATCCAAGATTGCTCCGTGGCCCAACGGAGAAGTGCGCGGCTGAAAGCCGAAACACCACTCGACAAATCCGGGCGGAGGAAACAAGATTGAAGCTGTGAAAAGAGTTAGACCGCACCGTGCGGTCGAAAAACAATGTTAGCCCTATGCTGTGCGAATCGTGTCATCAACGCGAGGCGATGGTTCACCTGACGCCGACAGTTCATGTCGAGGGGCTTGACCAAGGGCCGGGCACGGAGAGAGAGCAGCATTTTTGTCAGGAGTGCGCCGACGCTTATTTCGCCTGCACACCCGAAATGAACTCGATGCGCCATCTGATTTGCCTGTCGGACTCGTATCGCACCAAACTCTACGATTTGCTGGAGACCGCGCATCCAGAGGCGTTCGACAACAGCACCACTGAGGCGTGTCAGCGAGGAAGCGAGTTGATGCGGCGCTTTCTCCGCGAGCACCTCACGAACGATAAGATCGAATTGAACGACGATGCCTTTGGGATGCTGTTAGGAGATTTCTTCGGTTCGCACCATTTTTACACTCGGATTGATGAATACAAAAGACGCAAGGGCTAACCATGCGCTGCAGCACTAACCGGCACTACGAATCTCGACAACATGAAACCAAATGACATTGCCACTGTGGGAATCCGACTTGTGGCTGTCGCCTCGATTGCCTTCGGGTTAGTTTTGGCGTTGAGCAGCGTCGTCATGCACGGACTGTTCCAGTGTCGAATGACGGCTCTAAAATGAAAACGAGTGCGCTATTTGCGGCAACGCTTGTTATCTGGCTGTTCCATGATTCTCCTTCCGTGGCATATCCTAAATTGTATGGCCCATTTGTGCCGGGCACACAGCCCCGAAAGGTGACTCTTCATGAGTGTGCGTTGATTCAGCAGGAGACACCAATCAAAAATACGTATCCAAGCGTCAGGTTCTTCAAGCCGACTGGAGTCAAGAAGCCACCTCTCCTCAAGTTGCTGCGTTTGGAACAGGGATGGGAAATCACAGTCCTGGGCAAGCGGGGATTGCCACTGTTGGCCACCCCCGAGACGAACGACATGCCCAGCTTTAACCATCGTGTTTACACGGCGGATTTGAATCGGGATGGGATACAAGATTTCATTGTAAACATCTGGTCTGATGGCTGCGGATTGGCCGCAGCAGGATCGACGACAACATTCCTGCTGTCAGATGGAGACAAGTACAAGGCTGAGAGCTTTTACAGCTTCGAGTTTGGGCCGGAAGACATAGTCACGCTAAAATCCAATGGTCCATGTTACTTTATCCACAATGAACTGATTGGAAATGGGAACGAGAAAACTAAAGACGGTCGTTCCCACAATTTTTGGGTCTATCAACTATATCGGATAGACCGGGCGAACTTTATCAAAGCCAACATTGACCATCCGCAATTTCCCAAATGGGTGTGGTACACGTTCAAAGAGAATCATCGTGAAACAGATCAACTGACCTCAGAGCAGAAGACCCGGCTATTGGGGAGATGACAGGCACACTTTCGAACTGCGCTGCGGCAACACTTGGCTTACTGATAATTTGGTCGGTGGTTTTTGGATATGTACTCGACTGTGTATTAGCCCAATCTTAGACGGCAATGAGTCGCATGTTACGCACGCCTATTGAAGACGAAACGGAACCGAGGAGCAAAACTCTAGGCTGGGTCCTGTATGACGATTCCTGCGGTTTTTGCCGTCGGTGGGTGCCGTTCTGGGCAGCAACACTACGCAAGCGAGGCTTTGAAATTGCCACGCTACAGGATGATTGGGTGCGGGAGCACTTCCAACTTTCCGAATCCGAACTGGTGGAGGATCTTCGTCTGCTGCTCAGAGACGGGCGTCAAATCCAAGGGGCAGACGTTTATCGACATCTCATGCGGCGAATTGGCTTGGCTTATCCGCTCTTTCTGCTCTCATCGGCACCTGGCCTTCGGCTTATTTTCGATTGGTGCTACCGCAAATTCGCGATAAACCGTTTCCGAGTTTCCCGGGCGTGCGGCCTGCCTTCCAGTATCTGTTCCAAATCGACCGGCCTAAACTCCCGGCCATGAACCGGGTTTTTCTTACCGCCGAGTGGCGCTATCTGGCGATGCTCAACTTTGTGGTTGATCCGGTGATTCTTCGACCGCTGGTGCCGCGCGGCACAGAATTGGATTTTTACAACGACCGGACTTACGTCAGCATTGTTGGATTTCGATTTGTTGGCACTCGGGTTTGGGGCATCGGGTTTCCATTTCACCGCGATTTTGAAGAGGTCAACCTGCGCGTTTATGTTCGGCGCAAAACAGATGAGGGCTGGAGGCGCGGTGTCATGTTCATCCGTGAATTGGTCCCGCGCCATGCCATTGCGTTCATTGCGCGAACGATTTATGGCGAGCCGTACTCCGCTCTGCCCATGCGTCATAAGATTGAACTCACTCAGTCTAAAATCCGCGTTGAGTACGGTTGGCGACGGAACCAACAATGGGAGCGACTTTACATTCCTGCTGAAGGGCAGCCGCAGAATATTGAGGCAGGTTCTGAGGAGGAGTTTATCACAGAGCACTATTGGGGATATACGGCTGGCAGTCATCTTAGCGAGTACCAAGTCGAGCATCCTCGCTGGCGTGTCTGGCGCTCGAACACCGCCGGCCTCGAAGCGGACGTCTGCGGACTTTACGGTCAGCAGTTTGTTGAGAGTCTCAGTGTGCCGCCGACTTCGGCTTTCATCGCCGATGGTTCGCCAGTCACGGTGCGATGCAAGTCCGATCTGAAATTGTGATCAGCACGCGGCCCCATTCTGCGCATGCTCTTTCCAAGAACCGTCGCAACGTAACGCCGACTTTCCTGTCGGCGCGTCTTGCCGGTTGGAAAACCGGCGTTACAGGGCAAAGCCGGCTCATGGCCCCGATGCGCGTCCACAATGGAAGGTCGAAGCTCCCCATGAATCGTGTAGCAGCCGACCTGAGGAGGCTCATTCTGTTTCGGCAGAAGAAAGTCAGAGCCTTCTTACGTCGGCTGCTACTGTTCAAGGGTTCAAAGCGCGAATCTTTTCGGCGAATTCTCTCAGTGAACTGCGGCGACTACGTGCAACACGCCCAAGAGGCCGAACCAGATGACCACGAACCAATCTCCCTTGCGATGTCCAAGGTAGAACTGTGTCCCCGCCCGAACAAACCATAAGCCCGCAATCGCGGCTGCCGCCATCGCACCGGGAAAAGTGCCCAGCCACCGGGAAGCGAACAGGTCGCACACACCCGACACAAGAATCGCGTAACTGACACAGTGATTCATCACATACACGATCCCGCGCAAATCCGAACGCTTCATGTCATAGCGGTAAAATAAGAGGCGGAATGGTGGCAGCGGCGCACCATCCTTGGGCAGAGCCGCCAGCAGGCCGAACCGTTTTGGAAATGTGAAGTGCAGCAACCCGAGCACAATCGCAAATGCGCCGGCTGCGTAGAGCAGAAGAATGTTCATGTCCGAGGGTATCGGCTGGGTGAAACATCGCATGATCCCGAAGCGCAGGTCCGCCCAAACACTTTCCCTATCCGCACCCGGTATCGCGCAAACACCGCGTAGAAACCGTCGAACACCCAGCGCAACACCGGCCAGCCGGTTGGCGCAAGTAGCCATCCCAAGCCGATGGCTCGGTATGCCTGCCGGAACACTTCGACCTTGCGCACCATGCGCCCATCGGGAAAGACACCGTGAATGACACCCAAAAGCTCCTCGCGTGTCGTGCGGTATTTTACCGGGTCAAAGCCGGGCGAAGAAACATCCTCAAAGGCGAGATAACCGTGTCGATTCCTACGCTGCAACCATTGCACCTCGCGCAAGCAGAACGGACACTCCCCGTCATGCAACAGTTTGAAGCGCCACTCGTTCATAGCCGCAACCAGTACATGATTGGAAGCTACGCGCTGTTTACCCGTCGTCAATCGATGATTTGATTTAGCAGACTGTCCGGTTTCGGAATTGAGATATGACGAAATTAGTGGCGGTGTGCCAGAAACATCACTCGACAAAATTGCGCGCAAGAAACAGGATGCAAACTGTGAATAGAATTTGAGTTTGATCGCTCAACGCTATGCTCACACGAACAAAAAATAGGATTCTGACGGCTCTGGTTGCTTTCGTCGTAGCAACTCCCATGTTGGCCACCGAGCAGTTGAACGACGCCATTACGCTCGCAGGCAAGGAACTTTCGATGCTCGAATATCCACTCAACGACTATTTGCGTCGCTTGCCCAAGATTCCACGCTTTGACATTCCAAGCACTGCCAACTATAAGGGCTACAACGCAAGCTGGGCGGTCAGAGAGTCGCGGCTCTACCTTACTTCATTCAATGCCACCACAAACCGGCAACCATATTCTATCTCGTTGCTTTTCCCAGATCGCAAGCTGCCGGTTTTTGCCGACTGGTATTCGGGCACGGTTCATATTGTCGGTGGTAGAGCGACGCTTGCGAAAGGCTATACGACTTATGAGCGAGTCACGGCTCTCCGAATTACCAACGGAGTCGTGACCGCCACAAACGAGATGAGAAGCGACAAGTTAGTGAGATGAGCAAGCCGTTGACGCTTGGGATCCGGCCATCAAATCAGGACACACGGCACATGGTCTTCGTTTGACCTAGACCCGGGCGGACTGTTAAGCATGTCTCAAGAATGCTTTCAGCCGTCACCATCTCACTCGTTCCGGAAGGTCGCGGCGGACCGTTTGTTTTTTGGGATGACCTTGCGGTCGGTTGCGAGAGGGCTGCGTCCCTAGGGTTTGACGCGGTGGAAGTTTTCCCACGCTCTTCTAAGGAACTCGACGTGCGGTTGCTTCAATCGCTCCTCACCCAGCATCGTCTCAAACTCGCGGCAGTCGGAACGGGTGCCGGTTGGGTGGTTCACAAGTTACGCCTGACCGATCCGAGCGAAGCCACGCGACGCCGCGCCCGGGAATTCGTCGCGGCAATTATTGATCTGGCCAGCAGCTTCGGCGCGCCCGCCATCATCGGGTCAATGCAAGGCCGCTGGGAAGGGAGCGTTTCGCGCGACCAAGCTCTAGGTTGGTTGGCCGAAGCATTCGAGGAACTCGCGCCGCGCGCCCAGACTCACGGCGTTCCATTGTTGGTTGAACCGCTTAACCGCTATGAAACGAATGTGCTTAACGCAGTCGAAGATTCGCTGGCGTTTCTGAAAACCCTCCGCGCGCCAAACATCAAACTGCTCGGCGACCTGTTTCATATGAATATCGAGGAAGCCAGCATTGCGGATGCGTTGCGTTGCGCGGGTTCCCAACTTGGCCACGTTCACTTTGCCGACAGTAACCGCCGGGCGGTTGGCTTCGGCCACACCGACATCGCGCCGTTGGTGCGGGCGTTGCGGGAAATCAACTACACGGGCTACGTATCGGCAGAAATTCTGCCGTTACCGGATAGCGACGCGGCGGCGAGGCAGACGATGGCCAGTTTCCGAAAGTGGTTTCCCAAATCCTGATTGCATCATCTGACAACCGGCCTCTAGTATCCAACCATCAAGCTTCCGTATGTTGAAACATCAACTCATTCATTCCAGAATTAACGAAGTGCTCGGGCGCGCCGGTCATCACTCGAAGATCCTCATCGCCGACGGCAACTATCCCGCTTCCACCAAGCGCGGCCCAAGAGCTGAGTTGGTTTGCTTAAATCTGTCGCCTGGCCTTGTAACGGTAACGCAGGTGCTGCGCGCGGTGTTGAGCGCCGTGCCCGTTGACCATGTCAACACGATGGGTATCCCGCCCGATGATCCTTACGCAAAGAAAGGGGAACCGCCGGTGTGGAACGAGTTTCGCGAGGTGCTTAAAGAGGCGCGACTGAAACTCAAGCTGGAGCCAATTCTGAAATGGGATTTTTACGCCGCGGTCGAATCGTCCGATCATGCACTGACGATTCAAACCGGCGACCAGGCATTGTGGGCGAA